>PIVY01000004.1 GCA_003353795.1 bacterium | reverse complement strand
CTCGAGCCGATGGTACGCGTACTGGAGTCATGGGTATGGGAGTCTCGAAGCACCTTCCCCCGTCGGATCTCTCACTTCCGAGATTTCGTCCCCAGGAGTATATCATGTCGGATATGCCGTTCTTATTCCGACATTTTTGATTGGCTATTGATGGGTCGTCCGGAGGTGGTGAGGTGAGCTCGTTTCGCAATCACTACAGCCGGGAGTCCAGAAGGCTTCCCGTCGCTGATTCAGATCTCGTCGGGGGATATTGCTCGAGTTTCTCGGAATGATCATGGACGGGGCGGCGTCCCTCGTGCCGCCCCGCCCGCGCGGTGGCCCGTCAGCGGCTGGCCACCATCATGTGCAGGTTGTCCAGATCGTTGACCAGCTCCCACGTCCCGCCACCAGACACCACCCGATCCTCCCAGAACGCCACCCGCGCGAAGTACTCCCGCGGATCCACGTTGTCGCTGCGCAGTTTGGTGACGTTGAGCGCCACCACGCCGCAGCCCGCGAGCTCCAGCGGGAAGTCGCGCACGTGACCGTCCGGCAGCTCTTCCTTGAGGTCGGAGAACACCAGAATGCGCCGGTGCCCCGCGCCGGTCTCGCGCAGGTACTCCACGCCCTGGACCACGCCGCCGGTGATGTCGGTGTAGGGGCTGCCCTCCACCGTCTGCACGAACGCGTGCACGGTCTCGCGAAACTGCCGCTTCTGCTGGTTGGCCACGGTGGGCCGACCGTCGAAGGTCATCTTGCAGATGATGTCCTTCTCGCTGAACGAGCCGCTGTCGATGCGCGCGACGACCAGCGAGTCGCCCGGCTGGAGCGTGCCGAGCAGGTAGTCGATGATACGCAAGGCCTGGTCGAGCTCCTGCTTGTAGGTGCCCGAGGTGTCGAGCAGCATGTAGACGCCGGTGGCGTGGCTGCCGGTGTCGGTGCAGCCGCCGGTCATGAGGCCGCAGAGGGCCAGGATCAGGATCAGGTGCTTCACGACAGGACCTCCTCCTCGACGGACTCGGTGACGGAAGTCGACACGGGCTCCGGCTCGGGCGCGACGGGCGCCGTGAAATCGACGGTGCTCGCAGCAGCCGTCGCCGGGGCCGCATCGCCGCGGCGGGCGAGCCGTCGTTCGACCCACAACGGCAGGAAGATCGCCACGTCGTACGCGGCCACCAGCAGTTCGCCGAGCGCGCGCGCGGCATTCCCCACAAGGCGCAACGTGAAGGCCAGCGCCCGCAGCACCAACGCCAGGCCGGCGCCGAGCACGTTGCGGCCGGCATGCACGAAGGTCTCCAGCGGGATCGCCACGAACGTCAGCGCGAACGGCAGGATGAAGCCCATGACCATCTGGCCGATGGTGGGGATCTTGCTCGTGGGCGCGGCCACCGCCTCGGCCGCGGCGAGCGACTGGCGAAGCGCCGCCATGTCGGCCGCGATGCGGTCGCGCATCAAGGCCAGCGACGACTCGATGCCCGCCAGCACCAGCAGCAGCGAGAACGTGATCCAGGCCATGCGCACCCGGGTGCGGTCGTCCATCTGACCGATCACCGGGAATAGCCTGGTGATGCGCAGCGATTCCATGAGGTACAGCCCCATGGCCACCTCAACCAGGATGATCACCAGTGCGGCCACGTCGGACGTGCGCCAGTCGCCGATGTAGCTGCCGCCGCCCACCATCTCGCTCATGGGCAGGGCGATGAGGTTGAAGTTGATGATGGCGCCACCCACGGCGATGGCCAGAGCGAAGCCGGCGATGACGAACTGGGTGAGCGACGAGGTGGTGAGCTCGCGCTGGGCCGCGTCGGTCTCGCCGCGGATCTGGGTGTACAGCTCCACCTTTTCGTCCACCGAACGGGCGCGGTGCACCAGGGCGGTGGCCCGCTTGCCGGTCTGTTCGAGGGCCGACGACACCTGGCGCCAGCGCGGCATCATCCGGTCGAGCTTCTGGTGGCGCTCGGCGATGGCGTGGCGATGGGCCTTCATGGCGGCATCGTGTTGCGACTGGGTGGTGCGGTGGATCTCGGTGAGGATCGCGGCCACGGGCGTGTCGCCCTGCTGCTCGAGATCGGCCACGGCGGTCACGGCCTTGATCCAACCCGGCGGCGCCGGCGGTACCTCGCTGCTCTTGCGGTAATCCTCGTCGAGCTGGGTGATCTGCTCGGCGAGTTCCCGCTGCAGACCCGGCAAGGCCGCCACGTCGCGCTCGACAGTCTTGCCGATGCGGTCGAACTCGCGCTCGAGATCGTGTTCGGCGGCCAGCGCGCCATTGGTGAAGAGCACCTCGCGATTGCGTTGCGTGAGCGACCGCTCGGCCATCAACAACGACCGCGACGTGAGGCGCAGTCCGTTCTGGATGGCGCGCCCGGTGGCACGAAGAGCGCCGTGGGCGGGGCGGCGCGCGAGGTACAGCAGCACCATCGCCACCAGCAGCCACACGGCCATGGAGAGCGGCGGATTGCCGAGGATGTCGAGGGCGTCCTGAGTCAGCATGGGATCGTCTCCCGCGTTGTCGTACCCATCGGGTCACGTCGCACCGCCATCAGCGACGGCCGGCGTGATTCCCGGATAGGGCGAAAGCAACCTTGGGACCCGACGGTCCGAGACGGCCCCACGCGGTGGTGAGACGAGCGATGGCGGATGATCCGGCCTGCGCGCCGGCGTGACGACGCGTGTGTCGCAGAGGTGGAGTCATGATCCGCCGCCGGGAACCAGGCGGTCGCGCTCGCCCCGTGGCCGGCTCACGTGCCCCTTCGCTCCATTCTCTCTTTGCAAGCCGACCATGCTGCTTGCCCGTCATCGAGTCCGTCGGCGCCCACGGCCGGGCGATGCCTCATCGTTCCTCGTGACGGGGTAAACACATACAAAACAACTATGGGTTAAATTGTTGAATAACAACATATTACGATCAAATAGACATTGAAATTGCATCATTCGGTGACGAAGTTACTGACGTGGGACCGAGGGCCCCGTCATTCCGCCGCCCTCGCCGGACCCAGCGGGCCGTTTCGCCACCGGCCCCGGTTATCTCGAGTTCCGGAGGCGATACTCCATGCAGAAGTTCATCCTGGCCGTCATGGCAGCCGTGCTGCTGTGCGCCCTGCCGATCCTTGCCCAAGAGGCCGAGGAATACGAATCCATCGACAGCGACAGCTGCGTCGACTGTCACGAGGAAAGTTCCCACGGCGCGCCGTTCGAGGTCGAACTCTCCCACTCGGTGCACGAGGGCATGGAATGCCTCGACTGCCACACCGACAAGACCACGATCCCGCACCATCCCGAGTCCGATTTCTACGTCGGTTGCGAGGGCTGCCGCGAGTGCCATACCGAGGCGTCGGACCAGTACCAGTCGCACGGTCGCGCCACCATCGGTAGCTGCGACGACATGCCGCACTGCAGCGACTGCCACGGCCAGCACGACATCCTGCCGTCGTCGGTGAAGCAGTCCCAGACCCACCCGGTGAACCTGCCCCAGACCTGCGGTCGGTGCCATGAGGATCTGGACCTGACCAAGAAGTACGACATCCTCATCGACCACCCCATCGAGATCTACGAGAGCAGCGTCCACGGCAAGGCGACCCAGGGTGGCGTCTACGTGGCCGCCAGTTGCAACGACTGTCACTCGAGCGGCGGTTCGGCGCACCAGATCCTCTCGCCGGGTTTCGACGAGTCGAGCATCAACCACTTCAAGATCCCCGAGACCTGCGGCCAGTGTCACAAGGCCATCGAGCAGGACTTCTGGGAAGGCATCCACGGTCAGCTGGTCAAGCGCGGCGAGACCGATGCGCCGGTGTGCACGACCTGCCACGGTGAGCACGGCATCCTCTCGCACGAGGATCCGCGTTCGCCCGTGTCGCCGGCCAAGATCGCCGAGCAGACCTGCTCGCCCTGCCACGAGTCGACCGTGCTGAACGCCAAGTACGGTCTGCAGCCCGGCCGCCTGGCCACCTTCATCGATTCGTACCACGGCCTGAAGTCCAAGGCCGGCGACACCCACGTGGCCAACTGTGCCTCCTGCCACGGCGTGCACCGGATCCTGCCCAGCGACGACGAGACATCGACGATTTACCCGGCCAACCTGCGCAATACCTGCGGCGACTGCCATCCTGGTATCTCGGAGGAACTGGCGGCCACGCCCATCCACGGCGTCTCCGGCGCCGGCCTGCGGTCGCCCCTCGCCGACCTCATCGAGAAGATCTACATCGCCCTCATCGTGGTGGTGATCGGCGGCATGATCATGCACGTGCTGCTCGACCTCGGTCGGCAGATCATCACGCTCATGCGCAAGAAGCCCCGCGTTCGGCGCATGACCCTCAGCGAGGTCTGGCAGCACACGTTCCTCATGGTGACCTTCATCGTGCTGGTGGTGTCGGGGTTCGCGCTACGCTTCGATCAGAGCTGGCTGTCGCGCGCGTTCTTCGGCTGGGAGGGCGGCTTCGAGGTCCGCGGCCAGATCCACCGCGCCGCGGCGGTCCTCTTCATTGTCACCACGATCTGGCATTCCCTGTTCCTGCTCACGCGTCGCGGCCGCCAGTTCGTCAAGGACATGCTGCCGCTCCTGCTGGACTTCCGATTCTTCGGCAAGAAGGTCATGTACTTCTTCGGCCTGCAGAAGGCGCCCGATCACCAGTTCCGGTTCAGCTACGTCGAGAAGGCTGAGTACTGGGCGCTGGTCTGGGGTACGGCCGTGATGATCATCACCGGACTGATGCTCTGGTTCGACAACGAGGTCATCCAGATCCTGCCCAAGGGTGCGCTGGACGTGGCGCTGGTGGTGCACTACTGGGAGGCGTGGCTGGCGACCCTGGCCATCGGCGTCTGGCACCTGTACGCCACGGTGTTCAGTCCGCACGTGTTCCCCATGAACCCGAGCTGGCTCACCGGCAAGATGCCCGAGGACATGTATATGCATGAGCATCCCGGGCACCTGGAAGAGGCGCGGAAAGTGACCGAGCCGGAGCGGCGATACGTGGAGGATTAGGATCACGGATTCTGAATCCTGTCGAAGGCCGGGCGGCACTGACGCCCGGCCTTCTTGCATCTGACACTTGCGGCGATTGACGACCCAGTGGCTCCCTGATATACACGACCCATGGCGACCATCCACCCACGCATCCAACGCGCCGTCCTCCTCTGGGCGCTGTTCCTGTTTGCGGTCCCGGCCATGGCCGCAACCGCCGACGAGCCGTCGGATCCCCGGAAGTGCGTCCTGGTCCTGCACTCCTACCACCACGGATTCTCCTGGTCCGACAGCATTTCTCGCGGAATCAGCGAAGTCTTCGCCGACGAGCCCCAGTTCGCCGAATTGCGCTTCGAGTTCATGGACACGAGGCACGTGACGAACGATGCGTACCTCGATGCCTTCGCGGACATGCTCCAGATCAAGTACGCGGCCCAGTGCCTCGACGTGGTGATCTGCGCCGACGACCATGCCCTGCAGTTCATGCTCGATCGCGGCGAGTCCCTGGCGCCCGGCGTGCCCATCGTGTTCTGCAGCGTCAGCGGCTTCCGGCCCGACATGCGCGACGGTCGCCGGCTCACCGGGCTCCGCGAATCCATCGCCATGGGCGAGACGCTGGAGCTGGCCCTGCGTCTGCATCCCGACACGCGCGAGGTGGTCGTCATCACCGACGAATCGCGTACCGGGCAGGCCTTGCGCGAACGCGCCGAGGTCGAGTTCGCATCCCTGACCGACCGCGTGTCCGTCCGATACGTCGACGACAAGACCGTGGCGGAACTCCAGGATATCGTCGCCGAGTTCTCCGAACGGACCCTCGTCTTCCTGTTGATCTTCGGCCGCGACAGCCAGGGGCGGGTCTTCTCCCACGAGCAGAACCTCGAACGTCTCGCGCCCTACTGCTCGGTGCCGGTCTATTCCGTGTGGGACTTCTACCTGGGCCACGGCATCGTGGGCGGCAAGCTGGCCGACGGCGTGCTGGAGGGAGCCATGGCCGCCCGCCTCGCCCGGCGCATCCTGGCCGGCGAGAATGCCGCCGACATTCCCCTGGGCAAGAGTCCCCTCCGCTACATGTTCGACTGGCGGCAACTGGATCGATTCGGCCTCGCCGAGGCCGCCTTGCCGCCCGACAGCGTTCTCGAGCACCGCTCGTTCTCGTTCTATCGGACCTACCGCGCCCTCATCTGGTCCACGCTCGCGGTCTTCATGATCCTGGTGGGTCTGATCGTGGCGCTGTTCGTCAGCATTTCGCGGCGCCGCCGAGTGGAACTGGAGGTGCGTCGCAGCGAGCGGCGGTTGCGGGCGGTGTTCGAGGGCGCATCCAAGGTCGCGTTCATCATCGCCGACGTGGTCGGGCCGGTATACACGATCCAGGAGTTCAGTCCCGGCGCGGAGAAGATCTTCGGCTACTCGCGAGACGAGATTCTCGGCGACGCCGTGGCCCGCCTGCATCTGGCGGAGGACGCGGTCCGGCTCGCCGACGTGCTGCGCCGGATGCAGCATGGCCGCAAGGGCCTCGCCGGTGAGCTGACCATGGTGCGCCAGGACGGTTCCCATTTTCCGGCCTGGATCGCCACCCATCCCCTCTACGACGAGCACGGCCGGCTCTACGCGGCCCTCGGTGTGATCATCGACATCACCGATCGTCGGCGCGCCGAAGAGGCCCGCGAGATACTCGAAGATCAGCTCCGCCATTCCCAGCGTATCGAGGCCGTGGGACAGCTCGCAGGGGGCGTGGCCCACGACTTCAACAACCTGCTCCAGGCGATCCTCGGCTACGGCGAGCTGGCCGAGGCCGAAACCGAGCCCGGAAGCCGCGTGTCCGATTGCATCGGCGAGGTCTTGAAGGCGAGCGAGCGGGCCAAGGTCCTGGTCAGCCAGCTGCTGGCTTTCAGCCGTCAGCAGGTTCTCGAGATGAACAACGTCGACCTCAACGAATCCGTGTCCGAGATGATGATGATGCTCCGCCGCGTGATCGGCGCCCACATCGAACTCGAGGTTGTTCCCGGCCGCGACCTCGGGACCGTGCGGGCGGATCGGGGTCAGATCGGTCAGATCCTCACCAACCTCTGCATCAACGCTCGCGACGCCATCACCGACGGCGGCGCCATTACCATCGAGACGGCGAACGTGCAGCTCGACGAGGAATTCTGCGCGAACCACGCCGAGGCCCGGCCCGGACCATACGTGCGCCTGAGCGTGGCCGACGACGGCAGCGGCATGGACGACGTGACGATCAGCCGGATCTTCGAGCCCTTCTTCACCACCAAGGACGTCGGCAAGGGTACCGGTCTGGGGCTGGCCACGGTCTACGGTCTGGTACGCCAGCACGGTGGTCTGATCCGCGTTGCCAGCGAGGTGGGCGAGGGATCCACTTTCGAGATCTATCTGCCCCGGATCGAGCGCGACTCGGTCGGCGTGGTCGATGATGCCACGGAATCAGTGCCGGGTGGGACGGAGGTCATCTTGCTGGCCGAGGACGACGACATGGTCCGCCGGCTCAGCAAGACCATGCTGGAAGGCGTGGGCTACACCGTCCTCGTGGCAGCCGACGGGGTGGAGGCGCTGGCGGTGTTCGCCAAGCACGCGGCGCAGGTCGACCTGGCGGTCCTCGACGTGGTGATGCCCGGGCTCGGCGGCGACGCCGTGTTCGAGCGCATGCGCGAGGTGAATCCCGACGTGCGGGTCCTGTTCTCCAGCGGCTACGCCATGGACGGCATCCACACCGATTTCGTGCTGGACGAGGGGCTGGATCTCCTCCAGAAGCCGTACCGTCACCACGACCTGCTGCTCAAGGTCCGCGAGGTTCTGGATCAGGGGTGACGGGTCCGGAAGGCCGCCAGGTCTTCGCGCACGATGGCGTGCCGTTCCTCGATCCAGGCCGACAGTTTCGCTGCCTGCACCTGAAGATCGCCGGGGCTCGACCAGCCCCAGCGCGCGGCATGACGCGCCACGCCTGGTTCGTGGGCATCCACCACCTCGCCGATGCGGTCGTTCAGACGCGCCACCGACAGTTCTCCGGCCAGCAATTCCTCCGCCCGGACGAAGAACCGTTCCCGGAATTCGGGATTCTCCAGCAGTCCGCGGAAGAGGGCGGACCAGGGTGCCCGGCTCTTCCAGTCGCCGGTGATCAGCAGGGGCGGCCGGAAGCGACGGTACTCGTCGGCATCGACGGCCGCGAACCAGCGGAAGTGGTCGTTGTGGAGGTTGTCCGGTCGGAAGAGATCGTCGGCGTCCCAGAGGATCACGCGCCAGGGGCGGTCGTCGAGCCGGAGCAGCACGAGGTTGTGGGCGTCGCCGTTGTCGGCGGCGGCGCCGAACGCGAGGATCAGGAGCCAGTCGATGTAGGAGGCGAGGTCGAGGTTCCGTCGCACCCCGGCGAGCCAGGCCGGCGAGGTGCGGTCGGCCGGAGCGGCGAAAGAAGCCAGGAAATCCCACCATGCCTGACCGTCGCCGTGGCGGGTCTTGCCGTCGCGGATGAGCGTGAACTCGCCGGTGTGGCCGAGGGTGGTGTTGACCCACTCGGGGTCCAGACGTTCGCGCGCGCTGTAGAGGCCCCAGTCGTCGCCGTTGAGGGTGACGGTGACCGGCGCCTGGCGGCTGCCCAGATGACCCAGGTCACCGAACAGCGACTCGGCCAGGTTGGTGTGGAGGATGCGATCGGGAGTCTGGTCGCTGCGCAGGATGAGGCGGGCCAGGCGGGCCGGCGCATCGCCGAAGAGGTCGAGGGTCACCGGACCGTCGCCGTGGTCGAAGTAGAGGCGCAGGCTCTTCTGATCGAGGTCGCGACTGCGGCCACCGTGGATCCTCAGACCGGCGCGGGTGCGGACCTCGACGCCGGAGGCCCGGTACTCGAAGAATGCCTCGCGCTCCCATTCGCCGCCTCGCTCGCGGGGGTTGGCGTAGATTCCGGTGTCCGGATCCCAGAGACCGGCGTCCGCGGTGACCAGGCCGATCTCCGGCAACGCCACCGCCTGCACGGTCACGCAACCGGCAGCCACGAGGGCAAACGTCAGGGATAAATAGACAGCCTTCATGCCGGTCATGGTAACAGGTGCAGGCCGGTTGCCGGTACCGCTTTGCACGCTGGGGTTGGGACGTGCCTTAGAGAATGTTGATGGTCGATCCTGGCCTGAGAGTAGCTCACGAATCCTGTCTTCGAGAGCGCCAAACATCAATAAAGCCCTGATGGAAGGCCGGGTTCTGCGACCATCAACATTTTCTGAGGCACGTCACTGGGGTTGTGCGGCAACCCCGAAACCTGCGATCATGGGGGTGGAAAACGCGTCTAGCCCAGATCTATCAGACAGGCCGCCATGACCGCTCGCCTCATCCTGCAGTCCGTCCTCGCGCTGACTGCCCTGCTTGCCATCGCCGGGCCGGCACTGGCCCAGGTCACGGTGGAGTTGCTGCCCGGATGGCGCCTGATCCCCGATCCGATCTATCCCATCGATCCGGCCCTCGAGGCCGCCATGCCCGTGGTGGTGGCCGCCGATCGCCCGGTGGACCTCGCGGTTCCCGATCCCGACTTCGAGCGCCTCGACGACCGCTCCTTCGTCACGCGCTTCCCCTGGAACTGGAACGGCCCGCGCACCGTCACCCTGCGAGACGACCTCGGCGGCCTCACCGAGGTCACCGTCGCCCCCGGATCGCCGCGCCCCTTCGATCCCCTCGGCCACGCGCTTCCGGTGATCCACGTGGTGGTCGACTCCACCGATCTCTGGCACCCCGCGACCGGCATCTACGTGCTGGGCGACCACGACAACTGTCTGCAGACCGGCGCTGCCTGGGAACGTCTCGCCCGCTTCGAGTACTACGAGCCGGGCCTTGGCAAGGTGCTGGACGAGGAGATCGGCCTGCGGATCAACGGCGGTTACGGTCGCTGGTACCATCAGAAAGGTCTGCGCTTCTACTTCG
Organism: bacterium; assembly: GCA_003353795.1. Classification (GTDB taxonomy): domain Bacteria; phylum Krumholzibacteriota; class Krumholzibacteriia; order LZORAL124-64-63; family LZORAL124-64-63; genus Glo-17. The sequence goes on along the minus strand of PIVY01000004.1, from coordinate 59,030 downwards.
ACGACCACGGCGCCGTCGATACCGTGGAGCATCCGTTCTTCCCCGACGGCCCCGAGTCGTTCCGCCGACTCATCGTGCGCGGCAACCGCTACGACTCGGCCGCGATCAACACCAACCTACTCGAGACCCTCTTCGCCGACCTCGGCCACCTGGCCAGCCGCTACCAGTTCGCGGCTCTCTACCTGAATCGGGAATACTGGGGCGCCTACAGCCTGCGCGAGCGCCTCGACACGGAATTCATCGAGACCACCTGGGATCTGGAGGCTGCCGGCTACAACCTCCTCAAGGACGGTGAGACCGTGGCGGGCGATGCCGCGGCCTGGTGGACGTTCCTCGGCTCGTTCGAATCCGTGCCCGACCCGAGTAGCGACGCCTGGTTCGACCAGGTCCGCGCCACCATGGACCTGGCCAGCTACATCGACTGGCAGATCCTCAACCTGTTCGCCGTGTCGGGCGACAACGGCTTCGCCTGGAACCTGGCCATGTTCCAGCCCGGCGATCACCCCTGGCGCTTCATCATGTGGGACGAGGAGCTGGCGTTCGACGGCGGCGACGAGGCCACCAACATGTTCCGCTTCTTCACCGCCCGGAACGCCAGCGAATGGAACCTGTACCGCGCACCCGGCGACCACCGATCGTGGGATCCCACCCAGCAGGAATGGCTCACCATGTTCCGCACCCTGCTGGGCAACGCCGACTTCCGCCGCCTCTTCCGCTCCCGCCTCGAGCACCTCCTGGGCGGCGTCATGACCACTGCGAGCCTCACCGCCCGCCTCGACCAACTCGCCGCCGGCCAGTGGCCCGAGGTCCCCGGTCAGGCCGATCGCTGGGAGGGTTTCCAGACCGACTGGTACGCCTACAACCTCGACCGCACCGCGCAATGGCTCACTGACCGCCGCCCGATCTTCCTGGCCCAGGCCGACACATTCTTCAGCGAATGGCCCGCGCCTTCCTGGCCCGGCGCCCACGACGGTCTGGTGATCAACGAGTTCCTCGCCAGCAACCAGACCGTCAACGCGGACGAGGCCGGCGATTTCGCCGACTGGGTGGAGATCGCCAACGTCGGCGCCGAGCCGCGCGATCTCACCGGTCTCTTCCTCACCGACGATCTATCCGACCCCACCAAGTGGGAGTTCCCAGCCGTGATGCTGCGCCCGGACGAGCACGTGGTGGTGTGGTGTGACGGCGATCCTGCCGAGGGTCCGCTGCACACCACCTTCAAGCTGAGTGCGGCCGGCGAGGAGATCGGCCTCTACGCACCGCTGGCCTCGGGCAACGTGTTCCTCGACGCCCACGTGTTCGGTCCCCAGATCGCCGATGTGAGCGAGGGCCGCGATCCCGACGATCCCGAATCATGGATCCTCTTCACCACGCCCACGCCGGGCGCGCCCAACGACAGCACCATCGGCGCGCCGGTTCTGCCGCCGGCGGTGGCGACGGTCCATCACGCGTATCCCAATCCATTCAACCCGGCGACCACGGTGGCGTTTTCGGTGCCCGGGGCCGGTCCGGTGAATCTCGCCGTGTTCGACGTGCGCGGAAGGCGCGTGGCGACGCTGGTCGACGGCGTCCTGGATCCGGGGCGGCACGAGCGCCGCTGGGAAGGGCGAGACGACCAGGGGCGGTCGGTGGGGTCGGGTGTCTACCTGGCGCGGCTGGTGACGGGGCAGGGATCGGCGAGCGTCAGCCTGACGCTCGTCCGGTGACGGCCGTGGGATTCCGTCGCCCTCGGCGAGCGGCTCGCCCTGGCTCGATTCGTCCCCGCGGCGCAGGAGTTTCTCGACGCGTATCGGCTCGACCGGGATTCTAGCTCAGCCCGTGCCGTGAAACGCTTCCTCCGCGCAGATATCACCATGGTCCGGCCGGTCCTCGCCGATCACGATCTCGTCAGCGATCTCCAGCCACTCGCGGGCCTGGGCCACGGTCCGGAACGGCTTGAACGTCAGCGCGCTCCGCGCCGCGGTCACCTGGAACATGCGGCCGAGGCCGAACTGCAGGTCGTCCGTGAGGACCGACGCGCAGAGGATGTCATGGCCCAGCGGTCCGTACGTGGCGGAGATGACGCTCATCAGGTCGTCCAGATCCTGACCGGTGTAGGACGACGTGATGTTCTTGTTGATGGAGAGCAGGTTCATTCCGGGACGGTACGAACCCTCGCGCACGTAGACCCTGGTGCGCGCCATCATCACCGACATGGGGACGTTGCCGGTGACGCGCCAGATGGCCAGATTGAGGTCGTTCCGGATCTCGATGGAGAGTGAATAAGTCATGATTATGGATAATAGAATCAGGAACGGCGGCTCACCAGGTCGCGCGAATGGCCGTCGCGAATCATCCTGCAGACATCCCCTAGTACCCGCACTTTCGGATACCGATGTGTTCTGATCCACCATGCCGGCGACCGCCCTGTTGTCGAGATGCTTCGAGCGATGGGGAAGGGGATGCGCGTAGGGGGGTATGCCGGCATGAATGTCACGATGGGCGCTACGCAGATCGTCTGGATACCCGCCACGAGGGGGCGGTCGCCGTCGCCGATTCTCGTGCCGAGGGCCTCTCCGATCACTCTCGAGAATCTGACCAAGACCGTCCATTACGCTTGCCCTGACGTTGCCGAAGCATCAGGTTTTAGAGTAGAGTCGAGACTGCAGCGACCTCTCATCCGTCTCAACCCAGGAGCCTCGGAACCATGAGCGAACCCAGCGTTTCTCTCGCCACCCGCTACCTCGGACTCAAGCTGCCCAGCCCCATCGTGGTGGGATCCTGCGGCCTGACCGATTCCGCGGAAGGGGTGCGCGCCTGTGCCGAGGCCGGCGCCGGCGCCGTGGTTCTGAAGTCCATGTTCGAGGAACAGATCGAGGCGGAGGTGGGCCAGATGATGGCCGCGTCCGAGGATCCCAACTGGCACCCCGAGGCGGCGGAGTACATCTCGGCCTACGGCACCGAGAACGCCGTGGGCGAGTACCTCAAGCTGATCGAGAAAGCCAAGGCGGCCGTCTCGGTCCCGGTGATCCCGTCAGTCAACTGCGTCACGCCCCGGGGCTGGGGCAAGTTCGCCCGCCAGGTGGAGGCTGCCGGCGCCGATGCGCTCGAGCTGAACATATTCGTGCCCACCAGCGATCCCGACTCCACCAGCGCCGACAACGAGGCCACCTACCTGCGCGTGCTCGCCGAGGTGAACAAGCAGGTGTCGATCCCCGTGGCGTTGAAGATGGGCTACTTCTTCTCCAGCATCGCCCAGATGATGCGCAAGCTCGATGCCGGCGGCGCCGACGGCCTGGTGCTCTTCAACCGCTTCTACGCACCCGACATCGACATCGACCGCTTCCAGGTGGTGGCCGGACCGGCCCTGAGCGTTCCCGAGGAGATGGCGCTGACCCTGCGCGCCGTGGCCCAGCTCTCGGGCAAGCTGAAGTGCGACCTCGCCGCGACCACGGGCATCCACGACGGCGCCGCGGTGGTCAAGCAACTGCTCGTGGGCGCCACCGTGGTCCAGGTGGCGTCGTCGCTCTACCGCAACCGGATTCCTCACATCACCACCATGCTCGACGAGGTCCGCGCCTGGATGGTCGCCAAGAACTACACCAAGCTCGACGACTTCCGCGGCAAGATGAACAAGGACGCCTGGCCCGACGGTTCGGCCTACGACCGGGTGCAGTTCATGAAGCGGACGGTGAATGCCGACCAGTACTAGAGTCGGTTCGCACAGACGGTCTCGCGAGCCCCGCCGGCAGGAATGCCGGTGGGGCTCTTCTCATTGGTGGGCGTGCCATGGCGTGTGGCCATCGCGCCACGGATGGCGCTATCGTGTCAGCCGACGCGAATCACCCGAGTTGAACCTGGAGGATCTCCATGCCCCCCGTCGTGGAAATGAATTATCTCGCCGTGCTCGTCGGCGCCATCATCTCGGTGGCCGTGGGCGCGCTCTGGTTTTCGCCGCCGCTCTTCGGCAATGCCTGGCTCGCTCTGGTGGGCAAGACCAAGGAGCAGGCAGAGAAGGATTTCTCCCCGCTCAAGATCGTCTGGGCTCTGGTGTGGGGATTCGTCCTGAGCTACGGCCTGGCGCGCGTGATCGTGTGGACCGGCAAGGCCACGCCCCTCGACGGGCTGCTGCTGGGCGTGCTCACCTGCGTGGTGTTCGCCGTCTCGTCCATCGCCGTGAACCACAGCTTCGAGGGCCGGCCGACCAAGCTCACCATGATCTATGCGACCCACCATCTGGTGGAGTTCGCGGCCATCGGGGCCATGCTGGGGGCGTGGATGTAGCCGTGGGTCAGAACGACCAGCCCATGCCGCCGCTCGTGACGCGGCCCGGCTCCGGCAAACCCGTCTGCCAATCCACGCGCTGATCGAACAGGTTGTCCACGCGCAGGAATGCGGAGACCTCGCCGCGCGCCGTGTCCCAGCGCCATCCCACGCGCAGGTGCCAGGTGACACCGGCCGGAAGCTGGGTCATTCCCGAGGGCGAAGTGCCGTCGGCGCTCCAGCGCGGGCCGGTGACGCGCGCCTCGAAGAATGCCTCGGGACCGGTCCACGGCTGCCAGCCGGCGGCGATGCGGGAGAGGTACTCCGGCCGATCCTCGGCGGGCCGCTCCTCGCCGTCGTCTTTCACCGTGGCATCGAGCATGGTGTGTTGCACGGTGAGCCTTCCATCGCGCACCGGTTCCCAGGCCGCGATGACCTCGAACCCCGGTACGTCGATCTCGCTCCGGTTCACGCGCTGATACTGGGTCGGCGACACGGCTACGCGCTCGATGCCGTCGGTCAAGCGTCCGTAGAACACCGATGCTTCCACGTTGAAGGTGCGCTCTTCCCAGTGTCCGCCGAGTTCCACCTGGTCCTGACGTTCCGGACCGAGGTCGGGGTTGGGTATGAAGCGACCCAGCGCGCCCGAGTAAGCCTCGCGCAATGACGGGAAACGGCTGCGACGGCCGGCGGCGAGGAAGAGGCCGTTGCCCTGATCGAGATCATAGCTGAGACGCAGATTGGCGGCGCCCGCGTCATCGGCCGGGCTGCTCGGCTTGTCGCCCGACTCGGGCGTATCGACGTGGTCCCATCCCAGGCCGCCGCGCAGGTCCCAGCGGTGACCCAGCCGGACGTCGCCCTCCAGCGCCACCGAAGTGAGCCACTGGGCATAGGTCAGCTCGGGCCCCCCGACCTCGACGATCTCCTGATGATTCGTGTAGCGGGTCGAGGCCTGCAGGGCCACGGTGGCGTCGTCGCCGAACCAGCGCGTCAGTCTCAGGCGGCCGAAGCCGGTGCGGTCCCAGCTTGTCTCGTAGGCCTGACCGGTTTCCAGGGGTTCGCCCCAGCCGTCGGGGCCGCGGGGGTCGATCTCCTGGTGGTGGTAGTCGGCCGAGGCGGTGGCGCCCAGATCCCAGTGATCGCTGTCGCCCAGGGGGAGCACGAGGACCGCGCCCAGGAGCACGCGTTCGCGGACGGGGTAGCGCCAGAAGCGGGCATCCTCGCCGAGGTGGAGTTCGGGGGGCACGCCTTTCTCGCCGGTCCAGGCCGTGCCGAGCAGGCTGAGTCGTCCCGTGCCGGACACCGGGCGGGCGGCGCGCAGCAGGAGGGTGCCCTGGCGAAGGTCGCTGTTTTGGCGGCGGCCGCCGTCGTCGGGCAGAGGAAACGCGTCGCGGGTGCGCCAGGCGCCGGCGCCCATGAGGTTCCACTGACCGGCCTGTCGCTGATGGGACAGCTCGACGTGGCCGAGGGCATCGGTACCCGCGGCGGCGCGAAATTTGGTGATCGGCTGTCCGCCGGCCGTGGGCGGCAGCAGGCGGAGGCTGCCGGCCAGGGCGCCCGGGCCATCGAGAAGCGAGATGGGTCCGCGCTTGCCCTCCACGGCGCCCACGGCCACCGCAGGTACGGTTTCCAGGTCCACGCGTTCGTCCCAGGGGATGTTGAGCGGGATGCCGTCGAGGTAGGTCTGCACGTGGCGCTCGGGGGCGCCGCGCACCATGGGATGCGCGTCGCCGCGGGAATTGACGGCGGCGCGGGTCGACGGCAGGGCCACCGAGAGGTCGGCCACCGAGCCGGCGTCGAGATTGGCGATGGCGGGGGCATCGAGGATGGTGCGACCGGCGCTCACGGCGACGGCGGCCTCGCCGCTGACGGTGATGGTGGGCAAGTCGACGGCGAGGGTGTCGGCGGGGGCGGATTCCTCGGCGGCGGCCGGAACGGCGAGGGCGCATGCCAGGACCGGGATGATCATCAGCACTCGGGTCACGGTGTCTTCCTCGGGGCGGCAATGGGTGCGGTCCGGACAGTTCAGCCAAGATAGGGTGCCGTCCCATGGATCGGTAGGCGGTTCCGGCGCGGCCGCCTCTCCGGTCGCGACAAGACGTGTTCATGCCTTCCTTGACTGGACACTCATCGCCGCCACCGGGGAGGCCCCACATGCCTCGTACCCTCGCCCTATGTCTCGCGCTGGTGTCCATTGCGGGCGCCGGGCCGGCGGCCGAGATCTGCGTCGACTATGGCGACTTCCTTCGCCTCATCGGCAACGCCCCCACCGAGGGAAGCGCCCGCGCCGTCGTGCTAAGAGGTGACCTCGCCTACCTTGCCGACGGCGACGCCGGCTTCACCATCCTCGACCTTTCCAATCCCCGCGATCCTGTACCCGTGGCCAGCCTCGACACCGTCGGCATCGCCCTCTGGCTGGTGCTCCACGACGATCATGCCTTCATCGTCAACAACACCGGCGAGTTGCACGTGGTCGACGTGGCGTTTCCCGATCGACCCCGCCACGTGGCCGAGCTGGCGCTGCCGGGCAACGGACACGCGCTCCTGCTCAGGCCGCCTCACCTGCTCATGGCCACGGGCCACGCCGGGTTGCTGATCCTGGACGTCGGCGATCCGGAGCACCCGTTCGTCATCGGAGTCGCCGATACGCCGGGGGTGGCGCGAGGCGTCGATGCGGTCGGTGACCTGGCGGCCGTTGCCGACGAGACCGGTCTGGTCATGATCGACATCGCCAACCCGCAGCAGCCGCTGGTTCTGGGCGGCACCGACGTGATCGGCCAGGCGTACGGGGTGGATCTCGACGGCTCCACCGCCCTGGTGACCTCCTGGGACGCCGGTCTCGAGGTCTTCGACGTGACCGATCCGGCGGCGCCGACGGCGGTCACGCTCCTGCCCTTGCCGGGGCCGGCGCGCCACATCCAGCGCGTGGACGACCTGGCGTTCATCGCCTGCGACGGTCTCTGCGTGGTGGATGTTTCGCTGCCGTATCAGCCGCGCGTGGTGGGCAACCTCGGCACCAGCGACGGCCCCATCTCGGTGACCGTGGCCGGCGACCTGGCCCTGGTGCCCACGGCCGACGGCGGACTGGACGTCATCGACGCCGACCCGCCGGGCTCACCGCCCGTACTCAGCGTCACGAGCGTGCCGGGCGTAGCGTTCGGGGTGGATGCCCACGGTTCGCTCACGGCGATCGGCGCCGAGAATCTCAGCCTCTTCGACCACTCCGATCCCGCGGCGCCGGTCCTCCTCGGCACCTTCGATTTCGGTGGTTCCACCAGCCGTCTGGTCATCGCCGACGACCTGGTGCTGATCACTCCCGCCGGCGCCGGCGGCGGCCGCCTGGTGATCGTCGACATCCGCGATCCCGCGGCTCCGGTGGAGGCCGCGATCCTGGAACTCGACGGTTTCGTGAGCCAGATGACCGTGCGCGGTTCGCTCTGCTACCTGGCCGACTTCTTCCAAGGCGGCCTATTCGTCGTGGACATCGGCGACCCCACTCGCCCCGACCTCGAGGCCACGGTCCCGTCGCGTCCTTTCGCCCTGCAACTCGCGCAGGTGGGCGATCACCTGCTGGTGGGCACCGGGGCGTTCGGCGACGCGGTCGTGCAGGTCTTCGACCTCTCCGACCCGCTGCTGCCCGTGCTCGCGGACGAGATCATGTTGCCGGGGGAGGCGGTCAACGGGCTGGCGGTCGGCAGCGACAAGGTGATCGTGGCACTGGATCAGGGGTCGGCGGGAGAGCTACTGGTCTTCGATGCGTCGGACCCGGCTGCCATGCAGCAGATCGGATCGTTGCCCATCCCCGGCGAACCGCACGAGGTGGTGGTCGACGGCTCGGTGGCCTATGTCACCACCTTCGTGGGTTTCGTCCACGTTGTCGACGTTACCGACCCGACCGCGCCCACGATGATCGGCGGCACCTACCTGCCCGACTCGGCCTTCGTGCTCGCCCTGAGCGACCATGCGGTGCATGCCGCGGCCACCGATGTGGGGCTCGCGCTCCTGCCGCGGCACTGCGACACGGTGCTGGCGGTTCCGGACGACCCCGCCGCCGATCCCGCCCCGCCGGCCCTCGTGGCTCGACCCAATCCGTTCAATCCAGCGGTCACGCTGTCGTTCGAGCTCGCGCGAGGCGGTCCGGTCACGATCACGATCTACGATGTGGCCGGCCGTCGGGTGGCGGAGGTATTTCGCGGCGAACTCGGGGCCGCACGGCACCAGGTCACCTGGAATGGCCGTGGTCAGGACGGCCGTGCGGCGCCTTCGGGCGTCTATCTGGCCAGGCTGGTCGGCGACGGATTCGCGAGGACCGCCCGCCTGGCGCTGGCGCGATAGTCCGCGGCATCCCGGTTGACAAATAGGATGAAAATGTTCCAGTATGTGCGATCGCAACTCATGAACGATCTGCTAGCGAGGTTCTATCCGATGATTCCATCCCGAGCCGATCCCGACCGCAATTCACTGGAGGTCAATTCATGTCCCCCAAACTCGCCCTCCTCGCCCTGCCCCTGATCGCCCTGATCGCTCCGACCACCGTCTCCACCGCATCCACGCCCGATTTCGGCTATAGCTTCGCCGTGATCGATTCCGCTGCCGTCGGCGCAGGGCTGACTGTCGCGCCCGACGGATCCTGGGCGCCGTTCACCGAGGCGTACAGTCCGACCGGCGCACTCGTCGACGCGACCATCACCTTGACGCTTCTCGACAACGATGAACTTCCCATCGAGAACTATCCCGCAGCCGACATCTGGCTCGAGACCACGCTGGGCGGTCTCGTGTCCTGTTTCGGCGGGTCGAGTCCCGACTCGGATACCGACGAGAACGGTCAGACCCGCTGGGTTGAGCCGCTGCATGCCGGCGGCTGCTCCGTGGGGGAGACCACGGTGGTCTTCGTTGCCGGGTCCCCGCTGGATAGTTCCCCCATCGAACTGATCTTTCGCAGCTTCGACTTCAACGCCGACCTGGATGTGAACCTCTCGGACATCGTCATCTTTACCCAGTCGATCGGCCTGTACCACCCGTGCGCCGACTACAACAACGACGGCACCATCAGTCTGGTGGACATCGTACGGTTGACCCAGGGGCTCGGCGGCAATTGTAACTAACGACCATCCACATCCACGCGAACGGCCCCGCCCGATCATCGGGCGGGGCCGGGATACTCTGGCGGAGGGTCATGGGGCGAACCTCCGGCTGAAGTCGGGAATCATCGGCGCAGTATATCGCGGTTTCTGAGGATTTGAGCGCCACACGATTCGCGCGATTTTCGCCCCTTGTGGAAATTAAGACCCATGAGGTACACTACGATCCGAGTCGACCCATAACATTTCCTCATCACTTCCGTGATGAATGGGAGGACCAGCATGAAAAAGCTACTGTTTTTGACCCTCGTTCTCGCCCTCGTGTTGGCAACCGCCGCTTCCGCCGAGATGAAGCGCCCCGATACCAAGGACGCCACCTACAATAACCCATCGCTGATGGTGATCAGCGGCACCCTCGATCAGAACTCGCCCACCTGGAACCGCGCGTTCAACAACGTCGACCCCCCGAGTGCCGCCTGCGACTTCCCGTTGACCCTCTCCAGCGCGGGCCAGTACTACGACGTGTTCTGCATCACCTCGACCGACGACATGCCCATCGAGGTCATCGTGGATGCCGCCGCCACCACCATCGGCGACACGCACATGGAGCTGTACTGCGATCCGTTCGATCCCAGTGACGCCACCGCCAACGCCAAGTTCTCGGACGACGATGACGGCGACGGCCTCATGAGCGCGTTCACCATCTCGGACGGCCTGATGCTGAGCCCCGGCGTGGACTACTGGCTCGTGCTCACCACCTTCTCCGCCGGCGACATGGGCGACTTCACCATCAACACCAGCGACAACGTGGTGTTCTGCGGTGGCGTCGGCACCGAGAGCAAGAGCTGGACCGAGCTGAAGGGCCTGTACCGCTAGAGCGAACGATATCCTGCTCACGCGCCCCGGTCTCTCCGCGAGACCGGGGCTCTTTGTTGCCCGGTGCGATCGCGAGGATTACGAGAGGGACCGGCCCCGCGGCCGGTCCCTTTCACGTGCCTCTGGCTCAACCGGTCCTGTCCGGATATACTGCCGATCTTGCCGCAACCAACTTGACTGCCGGGAGCGCAGCGATGACCGAATCCTTCGCCGACCGCGTCCGCGATCTCGCCGACTGGCGACCGCCTGCCAGCTGGCCCCGCTATCACGTGATCGACGCCCATACCGCCGGCGAACCCCTGCGCATCATCCTCGATGGCTGGCCCGACCTGGGCACGGGCCCCATCCTCGAGCGCCGCCGACTGGCCCGCGACCGCTACGACCAGCTCCGAACGTCCCTCATGTTCGAGCCCCGCGGCCACGCCGACATGTACGGCTGCCTGGTGATGCCGCCCGCCACTGCGGACGCCCACTTCGGCGTGCTCTTCCTGCACAACGAGGGCTTCTCGACCATGTGCGGCCACGGCATCATCGCGGTGGCCAAGGTTGCCGTGGAGACCGGCCTGGTGCCCGCCACCGGCGCCGTGACCGAGGTTCGCATCGATACGCCGGCCGGCCGGGTCACGGCGTTCGCCCACGGCGACGGCGACGGCGCCGGCGCCGGCATCGGCGAGGTTCGTTTCCGCAACGTGCCCTCGTTCGTCCTCGACCTCGACCAGCGGGTCGACGTGCCCGGCCTGGGCGCCGTGACCTACGATCTGGCCTTTGGCGGCGCCTTCTACGCTTACGTCGACGCGGCGTCCGTGGACGTGGGACTGGACGCGGCGGCCAACCGCGAACTGATCGAGAAGGGGTCGGCCATCAAGCAGGCCGTCATGGCCCAGCGCGAGATCCCGCACCCGGAGGATCCCGACCTCGGCTTCCTCTACGGCACCATCTTCACCGGCCCGGCCCACGACCCGGCGCACCACAGCCGCAACGTGTGCGTCTTCGCCGAGGGCGAGGTGGACCGCAGTCCCACCGGCACCGGCGTGAGCGCGCGGCTGGCGTTGCACCACGCGCGCGGCGAACTGAAGGTGGGCGAGGAGATCGTCATCGAGAGCATCCTCGGTACCTGCTTCACCGGCAAGGTTCTGGAAGAGACCTCGTTCGGCGGCCATACCGCCGTCATTCCCGAGGTGGGCGGCCGCGCCCACGTCACCGGGCTCAACACCTGGGTCGTCGATCCCGACGATCCGTTGCGCGACGGCTTCGTCCTGCGTTAGGAGCGATCATGCTGGTGAAGGAAAAGGTCGACCAGGCCCTGGCTCTCCTCGACGAGTTCGACGTGGACTGCTGGCTCACGTTCACCCGCGAGAGCGAGATCTGCGGCGATCCCACCGTGGAGTTCCTGCTGGGCAGCTACGTCACCTGGCACTCTTCGTTCATCCTGTCGCGCAAGCTGGGCGCCGCTGCCGTGGTCGGCCAGTACGACCGCGCGGCCGTGGAGGACACCGGCGCCTACGGACGCGTCGAGAGTTACGTGAAGGACTTCAAGCCGCCGCTCCTGGAGATCATGAAGGAGATCGACCCGCGCACGATCGCGGTCAACTGGTCGGTCACCAGCGAGATCGCCGACGGCCTCACCCACGGCATGTACCTCACCCTCGTCGAGGTGCTCGGCTCCATCGGCATGGCCGATCGCCTCGTCTCGGCCGAACAGCTGGTGGGCGCCCTGCGCCAGCGCAAGACCGACACCGAGCTCGCCGCCATCAAGGGCGCGATCGCCGACACCGAAGCGGTCTACGGAAAGGTGGCCGGCTTCCTGCGCGCCGGCGTCACCGAGCGGGACGTGGCCGCCTTCGTGGCCGCCGAGTTCGCGAAGCTGGGCGTGGACACCGCCTGGCAGGCCGACTGTTGCCCCGCCGTGTTTGCCGGCCCCAATACCGCCGAGGCCCACTACCCGCCCACCGATCGCGTCATCGAGCCCGGCCACGTGGTCAGCATGGACATGGGCACCAAGCGCGACCTCTACTGCTCGGACCTCCAGCGAACGTTCTACATCCTCGCCGAGGGCGAAACCGACGCGCCCGACGAGGTGAAGCGGGCCTTCGCCGTACTCACCGAGTCCATCGAGCGAGCCGTGGCCACCGCGAAGCCCGGCGTGACCGGCGTGCCGGTGGACGCCGCCTGCCGCGACTTTCTGCGGGCCGGCGGCTACGACGAATTCCCCGCCGCGGTGGGCCACCAGGTGGGACGCTACGCCCACGACGGCACCGCGCTGCTGGGCCCGGAGTGGGAGAAGTACGGCCAGAAGGTGCACCAGCCCCTGGAACCGGGCATGGTCTTCACGGTGGAGCCGCGCATCTCGGTGCCCGGCCGGGGCATCGTGACGGTGGAAGACATGATCGTGATCACCGAGTCCGGCGCGGAGTACATCTCGACGCCGCAGCGGGAATTGATCCTCATCGGATCCTGACGGAGGCTCGCATGAATTCCTTGAAGCAGATCCTGGTCATCATCAATCTCAAGACCCTGATCGTCACGGTGCTGGCGGTGCTGTCGACCTACCTCTGTCGCCGGTACGGGGTCATCGCTCAGTTCCCCATGACCCTCATCGCCACCGCCGTGGTCTTCCCCATCGTGTTCTCCATCGGCGGCGCCTACAAGCGGCGCGAGCAGGCGCTCACCCGCTACAGCTCCATCAAGGCTCACGGGCGGGCCCTCTACTTCGCGGCGCGCGACTGGATCGACGACACCGACGAGGATCTCCTCGGCCGTACCCGCGGATTGCTGGGCGAGCTGCTGGGCTCGGTCCGACAACTGCTGGCCGAGCCTGTGGAGGAGATGGAAGAGAACGAGGCGGCCGTCTATCGCTCCTTCTCGAAGCTGTCGCTGTTCATCAAGGAGGACCTGCGCACCCGTGGCATGCCCTCGGGCGAGGCCTCGCGTTGCAACCAGTTCCTCAGCAAGATGATCGTGGCCTTCGAGGACGCCAAGCACATCTACCAGTACCGCACGCCGCGCACGTTGAGCGCCTTCAGCGACTTCTTCGTCACCGTGCTGCCGGTGGCCTACGGTCCCTACTTCGCGGCCATCGCCACCGACTATGCGCCCGGCCTGGTCTACGTCATGCCCGTGCTGTTCACGGTGATCCTGGTGAGCCTCGACAACATCCAGGAGCACCTCGAGAATCCCTACGACCAGATCGGCGAGGACGATATCGTGATCAACGTGGAGAAGTTCGTCGACCGGCTGGAGGTGCGCTGACAGAGAACGTGCCGGCCGCCATCGCAGATGGCGAGCCGGCAACGTTCGATCGCCAGCGGTCGGTGTCGGTGGCGGACCTGCAGCAGGTGCTGGACCGCGCTGTCGGTTGAACTACCGGTAGAAAGACTTCACCGACGACCACGACTTCGGCTGCAACGCCACGACGCCTTTGCAGGTGGCGCCGTCGTCGAGAGGCTCGATGCGGGTCACGTTGATTCCGCACGAGTTCACGTCGTTCAGCCACACGGGCCAGCCGTAGATGTCGACCAGTTCACCGGTGCCCACATAATCGAGCATGTCCAGATCCGAGAGCAGCACGCTGGTGCACTCGAGCAGGCCGATGCCCTCGCACGGCTCGGCGACGTCATCGGTGATCAGCAGGGCGCGCATGAGATACGGATCGGTGACGCAACTGAGGGCCCCTTCGTCGGTCAATACTTCGCTGCCGTCGCCGAAGGTCGCCCAGCATTCGTAGTAGCCGATGGCCTCGGCGGGGACGCCCGGATCGGGCAGCAAGACAACAGTCTGCTCGCCGTACGGGGGCAAGGGGATGGGGTCCGTGGTCAGGACCAGCGGATCGGCGAGGCCCGGGGCGGTGGTGGTGCGGATGATCGTGAATTCTTCCGGGAGATTCGGATGGTCAGGATCTTCGTTCCAGACGATGACCCGCAACTGGGTCACGGCGTCTTCGCAGATTCGGCTGAAAGATACGCCCCAAGTCGGAGCGGCCAGGGCGCTGGAGGCCATGAGTAGAACGAGCAGTGATACGATGGCAATGCGATGCATGATGTCTCCCCCTACGGAGCGAGTTGTCGGAGTCGGTGGGGCATGATGATGATAAGATATCAAAAACGCCGGATCCAGGGGGACTGCCAATTGGCCCCTCCCTGGAGACCGTTGTATGTTCTGTCCCTCGTGAACCAGCCGAGATCTCAGCCCCCGAGGTAGCCCCGTGCCCTGGACCCACCGCCAGACCGTCCGCCTCCACCACACCGACGCCGCCGGCGTGATCTTCTATCCCCGCCTGCTGGAGATGACCCACGAGGCCTACGAGGTCATGCTCGACGAGCTGGGCGAGCCACTGGCCGGCGCCCTCGAGTCGGACGAGCCCATCGCGCCCATCGTGCGCTGCGAGGCCGATTATCGCCGGCCCATGACCCTGGGCACCGAGGTGGAGATCGCGATCTCGGTGGTGCGTGAGGGCGAGAGCTCGTTCACGCTGGGGTACGTGTTCCTGGATCCGGAAGGCGAGGAACTGGCCCGGGCGCAGGTGACGCACGCGGCCATTGACCGTGTGAACGGCCAGTCGGTGCCCTTGACCGAGGGAATGCGGCAGGGGCTCGCGGCGTTGCGCTAAGCCTCCGCCTTCTGGCGGAAGATCGACTTCACCGCCGACCACGATTGCGATTCGGTCACCACGGAGTCCTGGCAGTTGGCGTCGTCGCCTGTTGATTCTACAGAAACGGAATCACTGGTTCAACGGCGCTCGAGAGCCAGATGTCGGAGAATGGCGCGATCGGGCTTGAAGCCGTCCGATTCCGGCATCGGCCAGATCGCCACCGGCCGTTTCCACTCGGCGATGGTGCCAGCGAGCGCTTCTCGCAGGGCGTCCAGCGATCGCTCGCGCCCCGCCTGCCAGCTCACGAACGCAGCCGGTCGCTGCCCGAACTCATCGTCGGGTACCGGCACCACCACTGCTTCGAGCACGCCGTCGAGGGCGAGCAGCGCCGCCTCGAGTTCCTCGGCCGGAAGCTTCTCGCCTCCCGAGACGATGACGTTGTCGTGGCGGCCGGTGACGAAGAGGTCATTGCCGTCGAAGTGGCCCAGATCGCCCGTGGGTAACCGGCCGTCTTCCAGGCGCATGGGCGACGGTTTGCCGTCGTCGCCGGCGGTAGCCACGCAAAGAGCTGGTCCTCCCACGCGAACGATGCCGCCCTTATTCACGTCGATGCTACCGGGTACGAGCGGTCGTCCGGCGAAGTGATCGCGGCAGAGCGCGTCCGGCGGGTCGTCCAGGGCGCTGGCCGCCGTCACGGCGCCGGTCTCGCTGAGTCCGTAGGACACGACCAGCGGGACGCCGGCGGACAATGCTTCGCGGCGCAATGCGGTGGGCGCGGGGCCGCCACCCAGGAGCACGCAACGATGCCGGCCGAGGTCGGCGCCACCGGCGAGCAACCGCCGCAACTGCGTGGCGACGAGCGACACGTGGGTTGCGTCATCCTGGGTGGTGAGCGCGCCGCCGCCGGCCATGGCCCGGAAGATGAGTGACAGCCCGCCCACGTGGTCCAGCGGCAGCGACACCCGCCAGCGGGCGCCGGGGCCGAAGTCGAGGTGGCGGGCTGCGACCGCCGCGCCGGCCAGCATTGTGGCGGGGGTGTGGATGATCCAGCGTGGGTTGCCGAGTGAGCCGGAGCTGCGGATCCAGATGGTGCCGGGTAGGCGGTTGCCGGAGTCGCTTGTCTTGGCGCTCGTCGCATCGGCTCGGCGCGCGCCGGCGCACGCCACGAGAGAATCCTGTACGGACGGCGGTTCGCGTCGGGGCAATAGCAGTACCGAGAGGTCGGCGTGCAGTGCGGCAAGCACTGCGATCACCGTCGCCACGTCGGCATCGGGAGCCAACGCGAGGCGGTCGCCGGATGACCAACCTTCGCGCCGCAGCTCCGCCGCGCGACTCACCACCGCGGTGTTCAATTCGCCCCGCGAAACGCCGTCCCAGAACGGCGCCTCCGGCCGCTCCTCCAGCAGCGTCAGCCAGTGTCGATCAGTTGTCGGCATGGACCTCGATCCAGGGTTCGAAATCGGCGGGTCCGAGCCATTCGCCGGTCCCCAATCCCGGGGCCGGCAATCCCGGCGCGCAGTTGGCCAGGAACCGCAGCGTCTCCAGGCCGAGCCGCCCCTCGAAACTGGAGCTGACCACGCACTGTGGCCGGTTCGGCGCCACCAGCGCCCGCCCGAACAGCTCGACGGTCCCCAGCAATCCCAGCAACGCCGGTTTGAGCACCCAGGCCGCCACGCCGTCGGCGGCGGCGAGCGCGGCGTGCTCGGGTTCGTGCAGCGACTCGTCGAGGGCCACGCGCAGCCCCGTGCGGGCAGTGAACTGCGGCAACTGCGACGGATCCCTCAGCGGCTCCTCGATCCAGACCGGACGGGCGGATGCCACCTCGTGGGCGAAGTCCAGCGCGTCCTCGAGAGAGAAGGCCCGGTTGGCGTCGAGACGCAGTTCTGCATGGTCGCCCAGGACGCGTCGAAGCGCGTGGACGATGGCGACCTCGGTGTGCATAGCGCGGCGCCCGACCTTGACCTTGAGGCAACGATGAGCAGCGAGCCCAGGGTCGAGATCAGCGAGATCCCGATCGACGAGACCGCAGGACGGAGGCGCGACGCTGAACGGCAGGCCGACCAGATAAGTTGGACGTTCGCCGCGCTGAAACAGGCGCACCACGGCTATCTCGAGAGCGAAACGCAAGCTCGGGGGGAGCTCTCGCCAGGGGTCGTGGTCGGCGACCGCCTCGACACGCAGATCGAATACGTTCCGGGGCCGGTTCAGGCGATCGAGCGCCTGTGGCAGCATCGCCGGCAATTCCTCCAGCGTCTCGGAGTGAAGTCCCGGCAGAGGCGAGGCTTCTCCGTAGGACGTTCCCCGGAACGACTCCAGCCGCAACTCGATCACCGACCGCTCGTGGAGCACCTTGCCGCCGACCGTGAGCGGTCGCAGTAACGGATAGTCCACCTGCCGCCAGAACAGCTTCATGGCCGCCGCGGAAACTTCTCGAAGTCCGGTTGCCGCTTCTCCACGAATGCGTTGCGCCCTTCCTGCCCCTCCTCGGTCATGTAGTAGAGCAACGTGGCGTTGCCCGCGAGCTCCTGCAATCCCTGCTGACCATCGCAGTCGGCATTGAGCGCCGACTTCAGGCAGCGCAGCGCCAGCGGCGAATGCTGTAGCATCTCCCGGCACCACTGCACGGTCTCGGCTTCCAGCTGCGCCAGCGGCACCACGGTGTTGATGAGTCCCATGTCGAGCGCTTGCTGCGCGTCGTACTGCCGGCAGAGGAACCAGATCTCCCGCGCCTTCTTCTGGCCGACACAACGCGCGAGGTAGCTGGAGCCGAAGCCGCCGTCGAAGCTGCCCACCTTGGGTCCGGTCTGGCCGAAGCGGGCGTTGTCGGCGGCGATGGTCAGATCGCAGATCAGGTGCAGCACATGACCGCCGCCGATGGCGTAGCCCGCGACCATGGCCACGATGGGCTTGGGGCAGGTGCGGATCTCGCGCTGGAAGTCGAGCACGTTGAGGCGGTGCACGCCCTGCTGGTCGACGTAGCCGGCGTCGCCGCGGATCTTCTGGTCGCCGCCCGAGCAGAAGGCCTTGTCGCCCTCGCCGGTGAGGATGATGGCGCCGACGTCGGGGTCCTCGCGGGCCAGGTCGAGGGCCTTGCGCAGTTCCATGACCGTGAGCGGCCGGAAGGCGTTGCGCACCTCGGGGCGATCGATGGTGAGCTTGGCGACGCCGCGAGCGTCGCTGTCGGCCGCGCCCTTCTCGTAGCGGATGTCGGTGTACTCGGCGGCGGCCAGCCAGCGGATGTCGCTCATGGCGATTCTCCTTCGGGATGGGCGGTAGCGGCGACGAAGCCACGCCAGAACGCGGCGCATTGTTCGGGCGCCTCGACGAGCAGGGAGTGGCCGGATCCGGGTACCACGGCGAACTGGCCGCGGGGCGTCAGGGCGGCGATGTCCTGCTCCAGTTGCATGTACTTGGGATCCTCGTCGCCGGCGATGGTGAGCACGGGGATGGTGAGCCCGGCCAGGTGCGGGCGCAGGTCGGGCATGCGGCCGGGGCCGGCGGCGCGCAGGGCCTCGGCCAGGGTGCGGGCCTGACCGCGGGCACGGCGGGTGACCAGGAGGTCGAGCCCCACGAGGTCGACGGCCGGGGCGAAGATGGGCATCTGGTACCACTGCTGCAGGAACGCGGTGAGGCCGTCGTGCTCGAGCTGGCCGGCCCGCGCGTCGTCGGCCGTCGCACGCACGGCGCGCTCGTCCGCGTCGGCGATGCCGGGCGACGCGGCGAGCAGGGTGACCGACGCCACTCGACCGCTGCCGGCCTCGGCCAGCGCCGCGGCCAGGGCCAGCCGGCCGCCCATGGAGTAGCCCACCAGATGCACCGGCTCGGGCGTGCCGACGAGGCGTTCGCGGACCCAGTCGACCCAGCCGCCGAAGTCGTCGGGGACGGACTCGGGAAGGTTGCCGTGGCCGGGCAGGTCGGGCGCGTCGCAGTCGAGTTCGGGAACCACGTACCGGACTGCTGCGACGAAGTCCGTCCAGTCGGAGCGATCGCCGAGGAAACCGTGCAGGGCGAGGGCTTTCATGAACGGGTCCCATCGGTGAGGTCGGCCAGGAGCTCGGCATGCCCGGCCGGCGGTACCATGATCTCGAGCAGGGTGGGCTTCGGGGCGGTGAGGAAGGCGTCGAGAGCGCGGGCCACGCCGGCGCGATCGTCGAGGCGGGTCGATTCGAGACCGCAGGCGGCGGCCACGGCGGCCAGGTCGGTGGACTGATCGGCCAGCAGCCAGGGTTCGAGCAACCCGGCGTGCTTGCCCCCGGGGAGTTGCCGGAAGATGGCGCCGCCGCCGTTCTGCACCGCGGCAACGAGCAGGGGTGCTCCGGTTCGGGCCAGGAGCGTGAGGCTGCCGAGGTCGTGGATCACGGTGAGATCGCCGAGAAGGGCGACGGTGGGGCGGTCCAGGGCACGGGCCGCGCCCAGCGCCTGGGCGATGAGACCCTCGATCCCGCTGGTGCCGCGACTGGTGACGGTGGCCGGGCTCGTGCCGTGCGGCTCGACCAGGGTGTCGAGGTGTCGGACGGCGAGGCTGTTGCCGAGAAAGAGGGCGTGGTCGTCGTCGAGGCGGCTGGCGAGGGTGCGGGCGAGCCAGGCCTCCGAGAGGTCGCTCGAGTCGTCGATGCGCCCGGTGAGACGGGTGCGCCAGGCGGCGTCGGTGGCGACGAGCTGTTCGGCCCAGGCGGCGTCGGGATTCGCGGTCAACGGTTCGTCGCCGAGCGCGGCCAGCAACTGCGCCGGCGACAACCGCAGACGTTCGCCGCCCTGGCGCCAGGGATCCTGCCGCTCGGGATGGTCGTCCACCAGCCAGCGGCGGGCGCCGGACAGCGCCTTGCCCAGGCGCAGCGACACGGGCCGGCGTCCGAACTGGACGACGAGGTCGGCGTCGCCGAGGTCTCGCCAGTAGAATTCGGCATGATCGAGGCGGCGATCCTGGTCGGGCAGGAGGCGCAGACCGCTGCCGACGTCGGCCAGCCAGGGAGCGCCGCAGCCCGTGGCCATGGCGAGGGCGGCCTCGCGATCGGCGGAGTGTTCGAGACCGGCGACCCACACCACGGGTTGCTTCGCCGAAGCCAGAGCGTGGCGGAGACCGGCGACGTCGCAAGGCTGCGGAGGCGCCGCCGTCATGGCGCTCCACGGCCGATCGGTGGTGGTCCAGTCAGCCACCGATTCGGTCCAGTCGTCGGGCAGCGGCGCCGGGTCGGGCGCCAGCGGTTCGCGGAACGCCAGGTTCAGCTGCACCGGCCCGCACGGCGGACCCAGGGCCAGCCGCGCCGCCTCGGCCACGGTGCCCAGCAGGTTGCGCGGCGCGGCGCCGCCCTCGTGGCACGCCAGGTCGAACTGACCGGTCAGGAGCGGGCGCAGCGGAGAGGTCTGGTCGAGGGTCTGGTTCGCGCCCACGCCGTGGAGTTCGGCGGGTCGGTCGGCCGACAGCAGGATCAGCGGCAGGGCCATGGCCTGGGCCTCGGCCAGGGCCGGCGCCACCAGGAGCGGCGCGCTGCCCGAGGTGGTGACCACGGCTGCCAGGGCCGCAGGTGCACCGGCGACCATGCGACCGCGGAGCCAGCCCAGGGCCAGATGACCGGCGGCGCGCTCGTCCACCGCGATCTGTCGCACGAGGTCGTCGCGAGCGGACAGGGCTCCGAGCAGCGGCTGGTTGCGCGCACCGGGGCACATCACCACGAAGCCGAGGCCGTGGCGGTGCAGTTCTTCCACGGCGAGCGCCGCGAGGAAGCGACCAGAGTTGACGGTGGCGCCGGCGTCGAAGGTCATGGGCTGTGTCCGTTTCGCGGGGCCTGCAGACCGAGGCGATTGCACACCGCGGCCAGCTTGGCACCCGTCTCCGCCCATTCCTGACCGGGGTCGCTGCCGCGCACCAGACCGGCGCCGGCGTACACCGAAACCTGGCGCTCGCGCAGCAGAATCCCGCGAATGGCCACGTACATGTCGGCCCGCGATCGTTGCAGCCAGCCGATCACGCCGCCGTAGAGGCCGCGATCGAACCGCTCGGTGTCGCGCAGCCACTGGCGTACGGCGACCCGCGGCGCGCCGCACAGCGCCGGCGACGGATGCAGGGCGTCGAGCCAGCGGCCGTCGGCGACGGTTCCGGTGAGGTCGGTCTCGAGGTGGCGGCTGAGGTGCTGGAGCTGGGGGAGGCGGGCCAGTTCGAGATCGCCGCGGCGTGGTTCCTGGTCGCTCAGTTCGGCGAGCCGGCCGTGCAGCCACTCGGTGACGGCGGCTTGCTCACGACGATCCTTGTCGCTGGCCAGGAGTTCGCGGCCCAGTTCCTCGTCGCGGTCGGGATCGTCGTGGCGTACGCGGGTGCCGGCCAGGGCCAGGGTGCTCAGGCGCGTGCCTTGGCGGATGCCGAGCAGTTCGGGGCTCTCGCCCAGCCACGAGGCGCCGTCGCGTTCCAGCCACCAGGGCCAGCCCACGGTGCCGAGAGGTCGGGCGCGCAGCAGGTCGACCGGGTGGAGATTGCGATGGGCGATGCCGTCGAGGCGCCGGGCGAGGACGATCTTCTCCAGGGTCGGTCCGACCTCCGTATCGGCGATGCGCTCGAGGGCGGCCTCGACCTGCTGGTGCCAGTGGTGGCGTGCATCGGGGTCGTGGCGCCAGGTGACGGGTCGCGGATCCCGGGCCGCCTCGCGCAGGGGGCGCCAGCGCGCCAGGGCCGCCAGCAAGGGGCGGCGCGACTCGCCGCCCACGTCACGGTCGAGCCAGTTGAGCGCCAGGCAACGAGCCTCCGTATCAAGCTGCAGGGCCGGCAACCACACGCGGCAGCTGCCGAAGCCCGACCACTCCGAACCGGTGTCGCGGTCGGGATCGAAGCGGGCGCTCAGCGCGAATCGCAGCTCGGGACCGGCGGCGGGCCAGCCGAGGGTGGCGAGGCGCTCGGTGGGGTCGTCGAGAGCTGCGGGCAGGTCGACCTCGCGGTCGAGCACGGCGCCGGCTGCACTCCACGTGGGGCCGAGCAGGGCCAGCGGTTCGATGACGTTTCGCGGAAAACCGGCGGGAAGCTCCAGCGGATCGACGTCGCCCTCGATCGGCACCTCGATCCGTCGCAACTGATCGGTGCGCACGGGCAGCTCGGCCAGGCCGGCGGCGAGGATGCGTATGGCCGCAGCCACGTCGAGCGCGGGGGCGAGCCGGCGAACCAACGAGCGTTTTGCCGGCGCGTTCACAGCGTGCGCCCCACCGCTGCGGCCACCGCCCGCAGGCTCTCCACCATGGGGGCGAGCTGGTCCAGGGGCACCGCCTGCCTGCCGTCGCTCAACGATTGCGACGGATCGGGATGGACCTCGAACATGAGACCGTCGGCGCCGGCAGCCACGGCGGCGCGCGCCACGCCGGCCACCAGTTCGGCCTGGCCGGTTCCATGAGACGGGTCGGCGATCACCGGCAGGTGCACGGACTGCTTCAGGAGCGGGACCGCATTGATGTCGAAGGTGAACCGGGTCGCCGACTCGAAGCTGCGAATGCCCCGCTCGCACAGCAGCACCCGCGGATTGCCGTGAGCCATGACGTACTCCGCGGCGCACACCAGTTCGCGCAGAGTGCAACCGAAGCCGCGCTTGAGGAGCACCGGCTTGTCCACGCTGCCCAGCTTGCGCAGCAGGGGGAAGTTCTGGGCGTTGCGTGCGCCGACCTGCAAGACGTCACTGGCCTCGGCCACCAGCGGCAATTCGTCCACGCCGATGGCCTCGGTGATCACGGCGAGCCCGTGGCGGTCGGCGGCGTCGCGCAGGATCTCCAGTCCTTGTGTACCCAGGCCCTGGAACTCGTACGGATTGGTGCGGGGTTTCCAGGCGCCGCCGCGCAGCCAGCGCACGCCGGCCTCCTTGCTCGCGGCGGCCACCTCGTCCATCTGCGCCGCCGATTCCACGGCGCAGGGTCCGGTGACCAGGAGCAGCTCGTTGGTCTGGTGACGCCAGCCGGCCGCCTCGAATCCCGGGCCACCGTCGGGCCAGAGCTTGCCCGCGAGCACCACGTCCGAGTCCTGGACCCAGGCGCGCCGCACCGACGGATGCCGTTGCCAGCGGTCCAGGTCGAGGCCGGGATCACCGGCGCGACGGCCGCCGCTGGCGCCCACCGCCGCGGCGAGGAAGCACGCCCAGCCGGCGTCGATGAGATGCGGCTGTTCGCCGTTGGCCAGCTGTCGGGCCTCGGCGAGCAGCGGGTCGTCGCCGACGGGAAGCTGTTCGAGGTCGAGCACGAGCCAGCGGTCAGGCATGGTCGATCTCTTTCGCGGCGGGCAGTCCTTCGGCGACGAATCTGCGGAAGGCGGCGACCCAGTCGCGACGTTCGGCGGAGCGCTGTTCATCGGTCATGTCCTCGGTGAGTTGTCCCTCGTGCCAGGCGGCGAGGAGGCGTTCCATCATGCTGTCGATCAGCCAGGCGGTGCGGGCGGCGTCTACGGACGCGTCGACCTCACCGCGCTGCTGCGCATCGTCGATGAGTTCGGCGAGGAACCGGCGGCTGTGTCGACCCAGGACCTCGAGCTTGCCGCGGCCGAAGGGCGCGTCGCCGGAGCGGAGTACGCGGAAGTAGATGCGGGCCAGACGGGGGTGTTCGGTGACGAAATCGAAGCCGGCCTCGAGCAGGCGTTCCAGGCGCAGGGGCAGCGGCTCGCCGGCGGTGTCGTCGCGCACGGCCTTGACCTGGGCCTTCACCTGACCGAAGGCGGCGTCGACGATGCCGCCGAAGAGGTCGCCCTTGGTGCGGAAGTAGTGGAAGAGGGAGCCCTTGCTGATGCCGGCCGATTTGACGAGGTGGTTCATGGACGCGCTGCTGTAGCCGCGCTGGGCGAACTCGTCCACGGCGGCGTCGAGGATCTGCTGCTGCTTGTCACCGGGGACCAGGTCCCAGGCCGCGGTGCCGGCGGGGATGGTCGGGGCGGTTTCTGTGGTGCGTTCTGCCATGGTCGCTCCGTGTTGACCGGGTGGTCATTGACCGGGTGGTCAATGTAGCATGGCGGAGGTGTAATGGCAATGAACGGTTGGGATTGCGGGGTTTCCGCGGTACGGTCGAATCCGTTGCCTGATGATCCCTGAATGCGTCCCGAACCGAAGGAACGCCATGGTCGGCCACCGCGCGATCGTTGTTCTGATGCTCCTGGCCTCGACGACCGCCGCCCAGGCCGAGGTTCTCACCGGCGCCATCGACCATGTCGCCGAGAGCATGGTGAACTTCACCTGGGGCGACGGCGAGCACGACCTGGTGCAGCGTTGGTCCATGAGGAATGAGAACAGCCAGGGTTGGTTCTACGGATTGAACTACCCGCATTCCAACTGCGACGTCTACGTGTACGCCGGGCTCGCCGATCCCACCGTGGTGTCGGACGCGTCGGTCTTCCAGTACGAATCGGAGGCCATTTCAGCGGTCGAGGGGTCGACGGTTTTCTTTCGGGGCGCCAACGGCTACTACGGCGCCTGGTTCATCATCGATATCTACTCGCCGGCGGATCCGGACGATCCGAACCATGCCTACCTCGACGGCATCTGGTACTTCGTCACCGAACAGTCGGCGGATTTCTCCCAGGGTACGGTGGCGGCCGAGGCGAGGACGCTGAGCGGGGTGAAGGCGCTGTTCGACTGAGTCGGTCTGGCGGCGAGGAGAGGAGCGAGCGCTGATCAACGCCCTCGGGGCCGAGCCCCTGGCCGTAGCCGCCGCACCGCCTTCGAGGTCATGAACCAGTAGATCAATCCCGACAGCACGATGATCAATCCCACGGCAGCAGCGATCTGCAGGAGCGGCGTGTTGAAGTCGTCGCGGGTGCTCCAGTCCATGATGTGCAGCATCCAGAGGAAGTCGAAGATGCGCCAGCGGGCGGTGCGCTTGATGGCGATTTCCCGCGTCCACGGGTCGATGTAGAGGTTCAGCGATTCCGGGTCGTCGAACCCCACGCGCCAGAGCGGCAGCCGGTGATCGCGATACTCGCTGCCGGCCGGCGACTCGGTGACCAATTCGACGGTGCTCACTGTGCCGGGTACGGCCAGCGATCCTTCTGCGATCCGCCGCGCCTCCCGCTCGTCGATGCGGGGCGCCACCGCTCCGGTCAGTCCGTCCACGAGCCGAACGAACTCCGCGTCCGCCGAGGTGCCCGAAACGCGGTACCAGGTGTGGCCGTCGTGAGCGGTGAGGGAGACGGTCGTGAGTTCGGATTCGGCGCCCGTATCGGCAGCCACCTGCACCCAGGCAACGGACGGTGAGATCAGGCCTTCGAGACCGGCGGCGTGCAGGACGGCCGGCTCCTCGACGAGATGGGTCCCACGGATCGTCTCGATGGGCGACAGCGCGAAGTAGAGTCCGCTGCCGAACCAGGCCAACAGTTGCAGGGCCATGAGCAGTCCGAGCCAGCGGTGGAGTGTGCGCAGGAACTTCTTCATGGGAACTCCTCGATTGCTGGCCGCTAGTGATCGGTCGGCCGCAGGATCAATCGGTGCCGCTCCGCCCCCGGCAATAACGCCGTCGCGTCTCCGTTCACCCACGCATCGTGTCCCGCCAGGAAGAACGGCGACCAGGGATGCCCCGACTGTCCGCCGGGCATGTGAAAGATCCCCTGCTCCTCGCGTCCGGGCGAGACCACCATGCGTTCGCTGGCGCCGCTACTGCGGTGCTGGACGCGGGGCATGAACGAGTCGCCGGGCTGGCCGAGGGTGGGTGCGGCCAGCCAGCGCGCCAGTTGTGGCACCATCTGCGTGAACGGGTGCGCGATCTCGACCTGATTGAACGCACGCCAGTCGTACTGGTCGAGCGCGCGGCCTTCACTCGTGGCGTGGTCCATGGTGCGGTCGACGGCTTTCAGGACGACGTCGTCCCAGTCTGCATACCAGGGGGCGAGCAGGTGAGGGGGGCGCTGTTCGATGACCGCCCAGGCCACGGCGTGGCGATGCGGCAGCCAGGAGTCGCGGTACTCGGGAACGGCAGCGTAGCAAGGACGCAACGGCAACTCGTACACGCCGTCGATGCACTGAAACGCGAAGGAGCGCAGCAGGCGGTAGGCCACGGAGTTCGCTTCGGCCCGGCCCGACCATTCGTCGCGAACCACGCGGGCAAACTGGAGGCGCAGCGAGTCGGGGGGTGACTCGGCCCGATCGAGGGTGGCCAGGGCGAGGGCGCGCCAGTTCTCGAGCATGAGAGCGCGGTCATCGAGCTGGACGGCCAGGAGGTCCGCTTCCACGGGCTTCTCCAGGGCGCGCAATCCGTCGCGGATCTGGGCGGCGCGGAAGCCCAGGGAGTAGCCGCCGTCGCCGATCATGGCGAGGTCCTCGCCGGCGGTGACGCGGTTGTTGGCGGTCCAGAGGCGGCCCTCGGCGGGATCGACCATGCGTGGCTGGTCGGCCGGATCGTGGTAGCCGTCCCAGCGGTGTACGCCGTCGGCCCAGGACACCGGCAGTCGGCCGTCCCAGCCCACGCGGCGGGGGATGCGGCCGGCGATGGCCCAGGCGATGCGGCCGTCCGCGTCACCGCAGACCAGGTTCTGCGGTGGCATGCCGCAGCGGCCGGCCAGGGCCACGGCGGCGTCGACGTCGGGCGCCGACTCGAGGCGTCGCAGTTCGAAGTTGGTGGCCTCGACGTCGTGGGCGGTCCATCGCAGCGCGAGGCGGCGGCCCCTGGAGTCGGTGGACCAGACGGGGCCCCAGATCGTTTCCTCGATCCACAGCGTGTCGGGCTCGGCGCCGGCGACCTCGATGATCTCGGGCACGCGTTCGAAGGCACGCCAGCCGTCGGGGGTGCGGTAGTGCGTGGAGTCGGCGGGGTCGGTCTCGAGGATGACCAGATCGGCCCAGTCGCCCGAGGTGTTGGTGAAGCCCCAGGCCAGCTGACCGTTGCTGCCGGTGATGAGCGCATGGGTGCCGGGGAGCGTGACGCCGATCACCGTGCGGCGGCCGCCGTCCTCGGGCCAGCTCATGCGGGCGCGGTACCAGATGTTCGGCAAGCCGTGGCCCAGGTGCATGTCGTTGGCCACGATGGCGCCGCCGTGGCCGGTGAGCGCGCCGGACACGGCCCAGTTGTTGCTGCCGGCGGAGTCGTGGCGGGCGATGCCCAGCTGCTCGTCGCGGAAGTCTCGGTACGATTTGCCGGCGAAGGTCCAGCGGCGGACGTCGCAGTCGGCGGTATCGGGAATCGCGATGCCCGGTACCGGCCCGGTCTGCAGCGGCGCGTTCCAGGGGTTGCTGCGCGGGAGCAGGAACTCGGACCACGCGACCGGGAGATTGTCGCGGACCACGGCCCAGGCTTCCTCGTTGTCGGCGGCGGAGAGACTGAGATCCAGGCACATGGCGTGCAGCGTGAGGATGGTGTCGACGGGGCGCCAGGGCTCGGGCTGGCGGCGAAGAAGGAGGTACTCGAAGGGGCGGGCGCCCAGCTGGTCGAGGCCGGCGTTGACGCCGGCGGTGTAGGCGTCGAGGAGTTCGCGTTCGTCGGCGGGCAGGGCTGCGAGCGCCGCGTCGGCGCGGGTGCGGAAGCGGTGGCGTCGCAGGTTACGGTCGGTCTTCAGCAGGCCGGGTCCGATGAGGGCCGACAGTTCGCCGGCGGCGCCGCGGCGCTGGAGGTCCATCTGGAAGAAGCGATCCTGGGCGTGGAGGTAGCCCAGGGCGCGGGCGGCGTCGGCGCGGCTGGCGGCGTGGATGTCGGGGACGCCGAGCTGGTCGCGGGTGATGGTGACCGGGGCGGTGAGGCCGGGCAGACCGCGGTCGCCGTCGAGGATTGGCAGGCTGCCGCGCAGAAGCACGACGGCGCCGAGCGCAGCCACGGTGGCGAGCCCCAGCAGAGCCGCCAGCGCGATCAGCACGATGCGGAGGACTCGGCGCGGCCAGCGGCGGCGGGAGGATGGAACGGTCATGGCGATGGAGACCTCGGGGCTAAAGCCGCGTTGCGTCGGGGCGTCGTCGGATCTTAGGTTCGGTGGCGACCGCCGTCAATCCAGCCGGCGGCGCCTGCATTCCTGGTGGTGCGGGACGGTCGCCGCCCCGTATTGTCATCGGCTAGCGGTTCGACCGGAATGTCCTACCCCGATCCATACGTGAGGCACCACGCATGTCCATCCGTCGACTCCCTTTGCTGGCCCTGCTCCTGCCCCTGTTCATCCTGGCGCCGGGGTGCTCGTCGGATGACGAACCCGAGCCGGAACTCGTCTACCACGAGGAGTTCCCGATCCCCCTGGCTGACCTCGCCGGCGCCTACATGCATGCCGACGAGCCACAGGACGACCCGCCGCGGTCCCGCGAATCCACATTCGGCATCCCGGCACAGGTGGAGGGATTCCGGCAGTTGCGGCTGGTGGTTGTGGGCGGAGGGTGGTCGTCGGCGGTGGTGGAGACGGCGTTCGACGTCGGAGGTGCGGTGTTTTACGACACGTTGACCGTCAGCGGACTGTTGGATTTCCGCCTCACCGTGGCGGACGACCCCGAGAAGGTCTATCGCGCCGTGATCGTCCCCGAGGATGACGCCTTCGTGGCCAGCGCCCTGATCTGGGCCGATTGGCCCGGCGGCAGCGTCGATCCTGCCGATCTCCTGCTGACGAGCCTTGACGTCGCGCTGGTCTGCCGCCTCGACATCGGCGACGAGGAGCGGATTCTCGAGTCCGCGCACGGCGAACTGGCGTCGGTGCGGCTGGAACTCCTGGACGCCGACGTCCTCGAAGCGGGAACCTGAAAGGCCGGGCCGTACGGCGGCCCGTGACCGTGCGTCACGACGAAGACGAACGAAGCCCCGCCTTTCAGCGGGGCTTCTTCTATCAACGGGCACGCGGTGCGACTCAGTCGTTGAGCGCCTCGTGCACCTTGCCCACCATCTCGGGCCCCGGGCGCAGCGTCTTGTCGCCGTCGTCCTTCCACTTGGAGGGGCAGCCCTCGTCGGTCTTGCGCGAGAGGTAGATGTTGGCCTTGAACTTCCGCATGAGCTCGTCGATGTTGCGGCCCATGTTGTAGAAATTGACCTCGGAATTGAAGAGCGTGCCGTCGGGCGCGATGATGAACGTGCCGCGCAGGGCCAGGCCGCTGCCCTTGTCGTACACCCCGAACTTGCGCGATAGGTTGCCGGTGGGATCGGACCCCATGAGGTACGTCACGTCGGCCAGTTCCTTCTCGTCGCGTTTCCACGCGAGGTGCACGAACTCGGTGTCGGTGGAGACGGTGATCAGCTCGGCGCCGATCTTCGCGAAGCGATCCTGCTGCTCTGCCAGAGCAGCGAATTCGGTCGCTCAGACGAAGGTGAAGTCGGCGGGGTAGAAGAAGAGGATGGTCCACTTCCCCTTCTCCTTGAGATCCTTCAGCTGGACCTTGGTGAAGTCGTGGGCCTTGGGGTCGTAGCAGGTGAGCTCGAAATCGGGGACCTGCATGCCGACCTTGAGGGTCTTTCTGGACATGGGATTCCTCCTCCGGGATCGCGCGGTGGCGTGATGGAAGACGGGTGGATCGCGCTCAATCTACCGTCGATCCACCCGGATCGCACGCCAGCTACTTGCCCGGCATGTCCTGCAGCAGCGAACGCCCGCCCAGCGCCACCGAGAAGGCCACCCCGAGCAGGCCGAAGACCGCCGCCAGCAGCATGAGCGAGGGCGCGGCGTGCATCTGGCTGAAGTCCAGGGTCAGCGGCGCGGTCTGCACCACTTGCCAGAGGAAAAAGCCCACCGCGAAGGCCAGCATGCCGCCTCGTACCAGGGTCACCAGCCAGAGGGCTGCCAGTAGTGAGCCGGCGATGGCACCGATCACCAGGTCGCCGGCCTGCACCATGATCACCGTGGCGGTCACGAGGAAGAAGGTCAGGTAGGTGAGCCACGGGCGGCGGGTCAACAGCCGCAGCACCACCAGCATCATGAGGAAGAAGAGGATATTGAACAGCGCATTGGGAATCTGGTTGGCCATGGTGCCGATCATGACCCGCGGCGTTGCGAGGGCGTAATAGTCGAGGCCCTGCAGCATGGGCGGCGGGTAGTCGAAGGCGCGGAAGAGCTGGAGCTGGACCACGCCGAGGATGGCGCTCATGCCACACATGGCGCCCCCGATGAGCACCGAACGGCCCACCATGGGGTCGCGCCAGCCGCCGGAGAGCAGACGGGTCCAGCCGATCATCACCTCGGGCCAGATGCGGCGCACGTAGGGTTCGAGAGCCAGGTAGAGCAGCAGGCAGAGCACGGCGTAGAGGGCGCCCTGGGAGACCGAGACGAAGAAGCGGTCGAGCAGCGCGTCGGGCAACGGTGCGTGGTGGCGTCCGAAGAGCCAGCCGACGATGGGCATGATCATGAGGACCACGGCGATGCGGCCGGCGCCGCGCATGTCGGTGCGTCCGCGGCGGTGGTGGCGCACGGCCAGCGTGACGCCCGTGGAGATGATGGCGAAGACCAGCAGCAGGATGAACACGTCGGCGCCCCGGGCGGAGGGGCGTGCTGTTACCGTGCGATGGTTGTCGGACCAGGGGCCGTGGAGCCGGAAGTACACGGGGCGGCCCGCCACCGAACCGGCATCGACGGTGTAGTCGATGGTGTGGCCGGCGACTTCCAGGGTGCTCGCCCAGGCACGGCGCTCGTCGGCGAAGACGTCGGGAACCCACTCGGCGTCCTGCTCGGCGAAGGCCGCGCGGTCGAGCGCGGCGGCCTCGAAGAGACGGTCCCACATGGCTTCCGAGGTGGAGTCGGCGGGGGCCGGGCGTTCGGGAGGCATGGCCTCGAAGTAGAGGAGCCGGCCCTCGGAATCGAGCACCACCTGCACCATGTCGCTGATCAGGGGCGCCGGATCGTTGGTGGTGACGTTGGCTCTGCTGTTTGCGGGAAGGAGATAACGGGGCGACTGGCGGTACCAGTAGATGAGCGGCGTGGGGCGCATCTCGCCCACGCGGTCCCAGCGGTTCTGAGAGCTGTCCTGCTCGGCGTACCAGCCGAGCATGGCGCCGGAGCGAGCGAAGGCGTGGTAGCGGTCGACCGGCTTGTCGTCGTAGCCGAGGTCCACCACGAGCTGGCGAGCGCGTTCCTGCAAGGCGTCGGCCGAGCGGTCGAGATCGGAGAAATGGGCCACGTCGCGGCGGGGGCCGAGGCCGGCGACGAGCAGGACGCCGGCCAGCGCGATGAGGAAGAAGGCCAGACCCAGCACGGGGTGGATGCCCCCCTTGCCGCCGGCGGCGGCCACCAGATCGGCCGACGGCGTCTCGCCCATGGCCAGGGCCGCAGCCAATGGGTCGCCGCCCGGCAGCGCCGTGGCCACCACCATGGCCGACGGCGGCCGGCGCTCGGGTTCCACCTCCAGGCAGCGGGACACCACCCGCTCCACGGCCGGATCGACCTCGGAAACGTGCGAGCTGATCGTCGGCGCGGCCGACGACTGGCGCAGATCCTTGAGCTGATCGAGGGTCTCGGCGTCGTAGGCCTTCTTGCCGGTGAAGATCTCGTAGAGCACGAGGCCCAGGGCGTAGATGTCGCTGCGCTCGGTGACTTCGCGGCCCTCGAGCTGTTCGGGCGCCATGTAGAGCGGCGTGCCGCTACGCACGTCGTGGGCGGCGATCTGTTCTGCCACGCCGGCTAGACCGAAGTCGGTGATCCTGAGCCGACCGTCATCGTCGAGCATGACGTTGGCCGGCTTGAGGTCGCGGTGCAGCACGCCGCGGTCGTGCAGCGAGGCCACGCCGGCACAGAGCTGGCGGGCGATGTCGAGGGCCTTCTCCTCGGGAAAGCGACCGATGCTTCGCAGCACCGACGAGAGGTCGCGGCCGGCCACGTACTCCATGGACAGGAA
Source organism: bacterium (assembly GCA_003353795.1). GTDB lineage: Bacteria > Krumholzibacteriota > Krumholzibacteriia > LZORAL124-64-63 > LZORAL124-64-63 > Glo-17. The sequence goes on along the minus strand of PIVY01000004.1, from coordinate 27,522 downwards.
CAGGAGGCCGTCCACCTCGCCCACGTCGTACACGCGGCACACGTTGGGGTGCGACACCTGGCGCGCGAGGCGCACTTCCTGCAGGAAACGCTGGCGCTTCGACTGGTCGGCGCTGAAGTCCTCGGGCAGGAACTTGAGGGCCACTTCCTGGTCGAGGGTGAGGTCGTCGGCCCGGTAGACCTCGCCCATGGCGCCGGCGCCTATCTTGCCGAGGATGCGGTAGCGGTCGAGCAGCAGGGTGCCGGGGGCGAAGCGTTCGTCGGCGCGGGCACTGGACGAGGAGAGGCCGCTGCGCAGGAGGCTGCTCGACGAGCGGGTGGGGCGGGGCGCGGTGGGTGGCGGCGGCACCGGCGTCTGCGCGTTGCTGACCACGGTGGCGCCGTCGTCGACGGGCGTCGTGTCGGCAGGCGCCGTTTCGGTGCCGGCGGGAGCCGTGGCCGTGCCGGCCGGTTCGGTGGCGTCGCCGGCGGGCTCGGTGGCCGCCGCGGTGCCGGAATCCAGGGTGGCGTCGAGCTCGCCGGTATCCTCGAACGGTGCGTCGCACACCGGGCAGGATTCCCACGGAGTCGATTGTTCGTGATCGCAGCGCGGACAGCGGGGCATGGGCGAGAGACCTCCAGATGATGACACTCAGCAAGTCTAGTGGGATCTGACGATCGTGGCACTAGCGGGTTGTCGATCCATCCACTCGAGCCGCTGCGCCGGCGGCCGAGCCCCCGCGCACCAGCGTCACCCGTCCGATCACGAAGTCGAGCGGCCCGCCGATCCTCAGATCCGCGCCCTCGTGCTGGCGGTTGTCCAGCAGGGCCCGCGGCAACTCCACCAGTGCCGAGCGCCACTCGCCCGTGCCCTCCATGGCAAGCACAGGACCGGGCCGGTAGGCCGGCGGTCTGCCCAGAACCGGCTCCGTGGCGTCGAAATCCACGATCAGAAATCCCGGCCCGTCGTCCCGGTACTCCACCCGCAGACGCAGGTCCGCGGTCTTGCCGCGATGAAAGTCGTCGCTCACCCAGAAGTACATGTAACGCTGGTCGGTGAGGTCGTTGCGAACCGTGCGCCGCCCCCGCCGGTGTCCCTCCGACCATGGCTCGGTCGGCCCGTCGGGCAGATCGCGTTGGTAGAGTCCGCGCGAGACGTTCGGCGCGCCGAGTTCCACGGTGACCGAGGGCACGGTGGCGGGATCGGGTAGCCGCCGGAAGGTCTCGGTCCAGGTCGCCGTTGCGAGCAGGTACTGGAACGGCCCCATGGTGAAGCAGTCGTACTCGTGGTCCAGTCCGTCGTCGCGCCAGCAGATCGCCGGCTCGATCATGGTTCCCTCGTGCCACTCGTTGAAGCTGGTCACCGTGATCATGGGCGGGACCACACCGGTGTTCAGCACCTCGCGCCACTGCTCGTCGTAGGTGCGGCCCTGGTCGCGCGACATGTTCGCGTCGCGGTTGTAGCCGATGCGCCGACAAGCGTAGCCCGGCGTGACCGAGGGCACGTACCACGAGTCGCGGGGCATGTCCTGGACCCAGAAGAAGAACCGATCGGACGCCTTGGCGTTCATGGTCCCGCGATTGAGGTAGCTGAAACCGCCGTCGAAGTGGCCACGATCGATGTATTCCGGATCGGTGACGCTGGCCAGCACGATGGCGCCTTCGGGTAGGGCGTGGATCCGGTCGAGCGCGTTGCGCCAGTAGGTGCCGTCGTTCTTGGGACCCTCGTTGTACTTGAAGTCCGGGTCCCAGAAGAAGAACAGCCCCCGCGGCTCGTCGCCGGGACTGTGTGGCGAACCCCGCCGCGTGCGGAAGAACGCCTCGTGACCGCCGTAGGTCTCGTAGAGGTACGCGACGTCGCCGGGAATGGTCTCGGGAGAGCGCCCCTCGTAGGTTTCGATGTGGAAGGTCACGGTCAGGCCGTGGCGGGCGGCGGCGTCCATGATCGGTGGCGTGACCCGGTCGGTGTAGTGGGCTCGGCCCTTCCAGGTGAGGATCACCAGATCCAGACCAGCCTCGGCGATCCAGGCCATCTGCTGGTCGACCACCGCCTCGTCTTGCACGCTGTAGAGACCCAGGTAGGGATAGAAGTCGCTGGCGATGTCCAGCGGCGGTTGCCGGCCGTACTCGTTCCAGTGCGACCACTTGCCGTCGTGCTCAGGATTGCCGTACCAGGTGTAGTAGAAGGTGGCGAAGACCGGCGGCTCGACCGTGGGCGGCGGCTCGGCGGCAGCGGGCTGGGCTACGAGTAATCCCAGCAGTATGGCGATGACGAGGATTCCCATGGATCACGTCTCCTGAGATATCGAAGGTATCCTGACCGGTCACGGATCGAGGCCACGTTACCATGAGTCAACGGAGCCAACAAGCGAGGGCGGTTCTGCACGCGCGAAGTCCGTCAGAAAGGACCGGTATCATCGTTGGTCCTCGAAGATGACGGCACCGGCGACCATCCAGGATCGGGCCTACTCGTTCTCCCGTCGCAGCCCCTCCAGCCAGGTCAGCGCCTGCTGGAAGTCCAATCGCTCCGGCGCGAGTTCCACGGCCGCACTCAGATGTCGATGAGCATCCTCGATCCGCCCCGCTTGTGCCAGCAGCACGCCGTAGTTGTACCGCGTCCGCGCGTCATCGGGCTGCAGGATGACCGCCCTGTCCAGCCAGGTCAGCGCCTCTTCCATCTGCTCCATCTCGACCAGCAGAAGACCCAGCGAGTAGGCCACCTCGCCACTGTCAGGGTGTTTGGCCGCTCCCTCGCGTAGCAGTTGCTCCGCCTCGACGTTCCGGCCGCGGGAGCTGAGCAGCACGGCCAGATTCATGCGTGCGGGGAGGAAGAGGTCGTCGATGCGCAAGGCGAGCCGGTAGTAGCGCGCCGCGGCGTCGAGATCGCCCAGCCGGGCCTCCAGGTTGCCCAGATTGTGACCGGATCCCGCGAAATCGAGGGAGTGGGCCATGACGGCGCGATACTCGGCAATCCCACTGTCGAGGGCTGCCTGCTGATACGGTTTCAGCAACTCCACCGGCGCGCCCGCCAGCTCCGACGACGCCACCAGGCGCACGGCCCGCGATGAGTCGGAAAGGAGCGGCGCCATGAGTTCCACGCGGCGCGTGGGGGCGGGCTCGAGCAGATGCGCTGCGGCCGTGCGGCGCAGCAGTGGCTCCTCGGCCATCAGAGCGCGCTCGATGACGGCCGCGGCCTCGGGATCCGGATAGCGCGCCAGCAGTGACAGCGCCGTGGCCCGCACCATCTCGGGCTGCAGCGGACTCTCCACTAGCCGCGTGAGTTCCGGCACCGCTTCGGCGTTCCCCTCGCGTGCCTTCGCGAAGGTCGTTCCGAAGTGCGGCTTGCGCGCCTCGCCGTACCACTTCCGGTACGCATCGATGGACCACTGCAGCGGTTTGTCGTCATGACATCCGCTGCACGCGTTCGGCGTGCCGATCTCCGCGGTCAAGTCCGGCCGCGGCACGCGGAAGCTGTGGTCGGCGCGCCAGTCGATCACCATGAACGGCTGCTCGACCATGTGGCACTTCACGCAGAGCGCGCCATCGCTCGGCTCGCCTTCGTGCACCTTCTTGTGGAAGTGGTGATCGGCGGTGTCGTAGACCTCGGGCTGGTGGCACTGCAGGCAGAGGCGGTTGCCCTCGTAGTGCAGCTTCAACGAATGGCTGTCGTGGCAGTCGCTGCAGCGCACCTCGCGTGCGTTCATCTTGCTCTGCTGGAACGAACCGTAGACGTAGACCTCGTCCAGAATCTGACCGTCGGCGTGGTAGAGGCGTTCCTCGAGCAGCGACGGCAGCATGTGGTCGAGCAGGTTCAGGTTGGTGTGGTCGTAATCGCCCAGCTCCGCGCGGCGCGAGTGGCATGGTGCGCAGCGCTCCACGAGTTGAGTGGAAGTGAGCTCCGAGGTGGGTGCCACGAGGCCGGCGTCCACAAGCGCGGGACGGGCCATGGGCGGCACCTCGGCCCATGCCGCGTGCGCCGAACCGGGGCCGTGACAGGCCTCGCAACCCACGTCGATGTCCGACCAGGTGGTCTCGTATGTGTCGGTGGCGGGATCGTAGTTCTTGCGCAGGTCCGTGGAGTGGCACTCGGCGCACATCCCGTTCCAGTTCATGGCGTTACGGGTCCAGTGCAGCCAGTCGTCGGGCGCGATTCGCTGGCGTTCGTAGAGGTCGAACCAGCGGTTCTGGATGCTGTCCCAGGCCAGAGTCAGGCACTGCAGGCGACCGCCGGGAAAGGGCACGAGATACTGCTGCAGGGGATCGTGACCGAAGACGTGGGTGATCTCGAATTCGCCCATCTCGCCGCCCGGTCCCTCGGTGTGGACGAGGTACCGACCGTCGCGGCGATAGAAGCGGGAGGTGATGCCGTGGCTGGTGAATTCGGCGTCGTCGAAATCACCGAGAACGGTGGAGGAGTCGGCCACGTCCATGGCCAGGTCGTGGTCGGATCCGCGCCACTCGGCGGCGACCTCCTGGTGGCACTCCGTGCAGGCGGCCGTGCCCACGAAGGTGGGTGCTCCTTCGTATGCAACGGCCGCCTCACGGCCGTCCCGTCGCATCTGCGACATGGGAACTGTGACCACGATGACGACGAGCGCCGCGAGGCCCGCGATCTGCCAGTGGCGGAGTGCGCGGTCACTCATGGCTTCGTCACCTGTGACGCATGGTACGCCACGCGTCGGGTGCGGTGACTGAGGTCTACCTTGACGATACCATTCTCTACGCGGACTGCAAGCATGTCGAGTGGTCGAGTCGCCGGTGCGCCGAGCACCCGGCCGCGCGAGTCGAACGTCGACGCGTGACATGGACACACGAATCGTTGCTCCGACTCGGACCACGGCACGGTGCATCCGAGGTGCGTGCACTCGCGGTGGAGGGCGAGCAACCCGCCGTCATCGAGACGCGAGAGGTAGAACTTGCCGGCCGGAAACGCGGTGACCGAACCGGGCGCGAACTCGTCGATCGTGCCGGCGGTGAAGAGTGACGAACCGGCCTTCGCCGCCTTGCTCCGCGGGCGCAGGAACGCGGCGATCACCCACGCGGTTTCGGCAATCACCACGAGCCCCAGCCCGGTCCACAGCCAGCGCAGGAAACGGCGCCTCGGCTTGCTCTGCGGAGTTTCGGCGGTCTTCATCTCACGCCCCCCAGGGCCAGCCGAGCGCCATGCCAGCGCCGCGGAAGAACTGCGCGATGATGGTGAGCGCGGCGAAGCCGACGGCGAACAGCGTGACGGTCGCCTGGCGACGTTCGTCTCTCGGGGCGTGCACGACACGGTGCAGGAAAACGTCGGTCGCCGCGGCCATGGCCGCCACGATCGCGATGGGCAGCATACCGCCGGTGAGCCACCCCGTGGCGCCCGATCCGAAACGGTCGGACACGATCACCAGCAACGGCGTCGCGACCGTGGCCGCGACCGCGGCGAAGACGCACGCACGCTTGCCGATTTTCGAGAGGAACCAGCGGCCGGCGCCCTCGCGTGGCGCTGCGAGAAAGGGCAAGAGGACGAAGGCGACCAACCCGAGCAGCGGTAGCACGAGAACGGCGACGGTCGGATGCAGGTGGACCAGGAGTTCCTGGAAGCCCACGAAGTACCACGGCGCCTTGGCCGGGTTGGGGCTCATGCCGGGGTTGGCCTCGTCGCCGAGAGGCGCGCCGAACGCAGCGGCCAGGACCACGACGATGGCGACCATGATGAGCGCCTGCGACAGCTCCCGCACGAAGAGATGCGGCAGGAAGGCAACCTTCTCCGGTTCGTTGCCGGCCGCGGGCTCGATCACGCCGCCGGCGCGCCGCACGCGCCAGAAGTGCCAGGCCGCCACCGCCGCCAGCGCGATCGGCAGCACCGACGTGTGGAGCGTGTAGAACAGGACCAAGGTGGCGCCGCCGAGTTCGGAGCCGCCGAGGGCCGTTTCACGCATGGCAGCGCCCACCAGTGGCACGTATTCGAGCATGCTGGTTGTGATGGTCACGGCCCAGAACGCTCGCTGGTCCCAGGGCAGCAGGTAGCCGGTGAAGGCCGCGCCGAGGACGCCCAGCAGGAGGCCGGCGCCGATGATCCAGTTCACCCGTCTCGTGCCGCCCAGTCCGCCGGTGAAGAACACGCGCGCTGCGTGCAGCAGCATCACGGCGATGAGCAGGTTGGCGCTCCAGTAGTGCATGCCGCGCACGAGGGCGCCGAAGGTCACCGCGTGATCCAGCGTCGCCACCGAGCCGTGTGCTTCGGCCGGTACGGGAACGTAGACCAGCATCTGGAGGACGCCGCTGAGCACCAGCAGCACGAGCAGGACCAGCGACGTTCCGCCGAGGCCCATGGTGTGCGACCAGGCGATGGCACCGCTGGAGACGCGAACCGGTCTGAGATGGGTGAGGAAGCTGAAGCGCGCGAGGCGGGAGCGGTCGCGCTCGCTGGCCGGCTCGGTGGGCGCCGCGGCGATGACGGTGCGCCAGCCGAGGCGGTCATTGGATCGATCATGGTTGTCGTTGGTGCTCATGACCGCACGAGTGTAACGGCCCGACCAGTGACCTCCAAGGGTTTCCGGTGATTCCGGTTCAATCCTCGGGTTCGAAGGGCAAGTACTTCTGCTGGAGATCGCGCAGGGCGAGCGTGAGGTCGGTGAAGACGTCCTCGTCGCAAGCGAGGGTGCTGATCGAGTAGTGAGCGTCGTCCATGCCCAGGTGGAGCTGCGCCATCACGTCGGTGGGCGGTTCCTCACACGCGGGTTCGACCTCGCCGCGCATGATCGCCACCAGCCGATCCCCGTGAGCCAGGGCCATGACCGCTGTCAATTCGGCGTCGCTGATCTGGACCTCGTGAACGCGCTCGGGCCACTCGCCGCGGTGGTCGACGCGCAGCGTGCCGTCCCAGAGAAGCTGGTTGAACGAGTAGTGATCCACGTCGGGCGGTGCCAGCCCGAATCCGGAGGCGAACGCGGTGCCGGGCGACGAGATATCCAGCCCCGTGTAGACCGGGATGCCGGGAGCTTCGGGATGGTCGTCGTCTGCGCACGACACGAGCAGGGCAGCGGCGATCAACACGAGGGTAAATGGCAGCGAGCGACGCATTGCGAGCCTCCGGGCAGTGACGATCGGGTGCGGACGCCATTGATGATACGTGATCGCCAGGGCCGTGCGTAAAAAATCGACCGGCGGTCCCCGGGGGGGAGAACCGCCGGTCGCACTGGACCGATCAATGGGCGATCGATCTAGCGGAACAGACCCTTGAGGTTGCTCCAGGTGTTCTCGTTCACGGCCACGGTGTCTTCGCACACGGATGCCACGTTGTCGAAGCAGGCGCGCCAGCCGTTGTCCCCGTCGGCAACCTCGAGGCAGATGTCGATGACGTGCACACCGCATGGGACGGTGACGGTGGCGGTCTGCCAGCCGTCGGTCTCGCCGACGAAGCTGAACAGTTCCTGCCCGTCGATGAACACCTTGATGACGCCCGACGTGGGGTCGCCGGAATTGTCGGGAGCCAGCCAGAAGTCCAGGGTGATCGAGCAGACCGTGGCGCCTCCGGGCTCGCCGCACAGAAAAGTCTGGGTGAGGCAGCCGATGCCGCCGGAGTCGAGCAGCGGCGAGGCGATGACGGCATAGCCGTCGGGGTTGCCGCCGGCGGGCGGGAAGCCGTTGCCCCACGTGGCCGGGCCGTTGTAGGCCCAGTCGGTGCCTCCATTCTCGAAGTCGCCGTTGAGGATTTCGGCCTGGGCGGGGACGGCGGCGATGATCACCGCGAGGGCGGCGAGGGCGAGCCAGTTCCGGGTCGATCGCTTGGGATGCATCTTCTTGCTCCTTTGTGTGGGGTCGCCGACAGGCGCATCGACGATACAAAGGGGACTGTTTTGTAGAGACCGGAATCTTACATGAAAATTCTGGGTCATATTCGCCGCAGCCGGCAAGCGCCGTGCCGTTGCGATCCAAGCGCAAGCATTCGGGACCCGTCCGGCCGCCGCTTCGGGATTCGATCGAAACTCCGCTCGATGTCGAGTGTATACAGGGCTGCGCCCGCGGTCGAAGCCACTTGACGCCGCGTCGGTGCCCCCGATATATCTCGCTCTGTGGGGAGACGCCTGACCAATCATCGCCATGGGTTGTTGTTCCCCCGGTCCGGTTGATTCCGATCCGTTTACGCGTTGCCTCGAGGTGCACCATGACCTGCCGCCTCTGGATCGTCGGCACCATCGCGACCCTGCTGGCGGCGAGCCTCGCCGCCGCGCAGCCGTCTCCCGCCATCCGTTACCTCCACGAGTCGGGCACCGTGGCGGCGGTGAACTCCATCGCCGTGGCCGCACCGCCGGTGTGGGGCGACAGCCGGGTCGTCCGCCTGCAGACCGAGGGCTCGGTGGTGGCTCCCGGCGACACCTTGGCCGTCCTGAGCAACGAACGCTTCGTCGACTACCTCCGTCGGGTCGCAGCCGATCTCACCGTGCAGCAGCAGGTGCTGGTCAGCGTGGAGGCCCAGCACGCGAGCCACGTGCTGGCCTCGCACAACGCCATCACCAAGGCGCGCCTGGACATGGAAGCCGCCGAACTCGCCGAGGAGAATCAGCAGTTCGCCGCCGCCCTGGAACGCGAGCGTGCCGCACTTGGCCGACGCCAGGCCGAGATCTCCCTCACCCGCGCCCTGTACGACAGCGTGGCGCAGGCCGGGCTCGACAGTCTCGCCCTGGCCCGGGCGCAGATTCGCGCCGATCGACTGCGTGCCCGCCGCAATCGTTACCAGGCCTATCTCGACAAGCTCATCCTCGTCGCGCCGGCGGCGGGCATGGTCATCTACCATCGCGAGCGGACCGAGGAGGGGATCGAGGTGGTGCGAATGGGCGACACTGTCAGCTGGAACCAACACCTGCTCGACATCACCGACATCGCCGCCCTCGAGGTCGAGATGGAGGTCCACGAGCGCGACCGCAGCCGGGTCCGGATCGGTCAAGGCGTGTCGGCGGTGCCCGAGGCCTATCCCGACCGCCGGTACACGGGCCGGATCACCTCGCTGCAGTCGTTGCCGCTGGCCTCGGAGACCGGCGCGGTGTCGCGGACGTTCCTCGTGGTGGCGCTGCTGGACAGCGTCGACGGCGACCTCATGCCCGGCATGTCCGTACGGGCGACCATCGACCTGGAGGATGTCCATGCGAGCCGCTAGACGTGTGGTCCCCGTGCTCGTCGCGCTGGCGCTGTTGGTGCTGGTACTCGTGATCTGGCGCGGCGGCGGCGAGGCGGCCGACGCCCTCACCGGCGAGGCCGAACGAGGTGCATTCACGGTGGAGACCGCGACCCAGGGTGAACTGGCCGCGGTCAACAGCGTCGCCATCCCGGCGCCACGCGGCTGGAACAACAAGGTGGTCCACCTGATCGACGAGGGCGACCGCGTCTCGCCGGGCGACACCCTGGCGCTGTTCGACACCTCCGAGCAGATGCAGCGGGTGGAAGAGCGGCGCACGGCCCACGAGGGCGCCCTCGCCGATCTCGCGAACCAGCGCGCCACCGGCGCCAAGAACCTCGCCGAGAAGGAGGCCACGCTGCGGCGTCAGGAACTGTCCCTCGAGCAGGCCCGACTGCGGTGCGAGGCGTTGCGGTTCGAGTCGGCCAGCCGTCAACGCGAGGCTGAACTCGATCTGCGTCGCGTGGAACTGGACCGGCAAGAGGCTGATCAGAATCTCACCGCCCAGCGCGAGATCAACGCCGCCGAGATGGCCAAGGCCGAGGCCGAGACGCGCAAGGAAGAGCTCGAACTCACCCGTGCCGAGGACAGCCTGGAGAGCCTCACGGTCATCGCACCGGACAGCGGCATGGTGGTCTTCCGCAAGATCTGGGCGGGCGGCGAGACCCGGAAGATTCGCCTCGGCGATCAGGTGTGGCAGGGGCAGCCCATCCTGGAGCTTCCCGATCTGACCGCGTTCCAGGTGCACACCTGGGTGCAGGAGGTAGACGTCCATCGCCTCGAGACCGGGCAGCGTGTCGTGGTGACCGTGGACGCCCTGCAGGACCAGGTCCGCGAGGGAAAGGTGTCACGCATCGCGCCCCTGGCCCGTCCCGAGGGCGACAGCAAGCTGAAGGTCTTCGACGTGGACATCCTGCTGAAGGGCGAGGTCGCGGGGCTCTTGCCGGGCATGACCGCCCAGTGCCGCATCATCCACGAGGAGTTCGACGACGTGGTCCACGTGCCACTGGAAGCCGTGTTCCGGCAGGGCGGCAAGACCGTGATCTACCCCGCGGCCGGCGGCGGCGCGCGGGAGGTGCAGCTGGGCGCCGCCGGCGAGGACCACGTGATCGTCGAGTCGGGGATCGAAGCGGGCGAGACGCTGTTGCTCGTGGCCCCCGACGCGGTGGGCGAGGCCGGCGCCGAACCGGCGCAGACACCATGAAGCTCGCGCTGCAGCAAGGACTCGCCGGCCTTCGCGATCACCGGTTGCGCACGGTGCTCACCGCGCTGGGCGTGGTGTTCGGTGTGGCGGCGGTCATCGCCATGCTGTCGATCAGCGAGGGCGCGCGGCGCGAGGCTCTGGCCCAGTTCGAATCCCTGGGCGCCGACAGCGTCATCGTCCTGCACCAGGATCCGCCCGAGACCCATGACGGCGACGACACCGGCCATCGTTCGCTGGGCCTCGACCGCGGCGACGCGGCCGCCCTCGCCGCGCTCACCCCGGCCATCGCCGCGGTGGTGCCGCTGGTGGTGTCCGAGCGCGACGTCTTCGGGCGCGAGCGGGTCAAGACCGCCGTCGTCGGCACCACCGCCGCGCTGCCCGTGGTCCGCCACGATCGCCTGCTGGCGGGCCGGTTCTTCTCCGAGGAGGAGGACGAGAACCTGGCCCGGGTGTGCGTGCTGGGAGCGGGGCTCGTGCGCGAACTCATCGGCGTGGACGAGCCGGTGGGATCGTTCCTCAAGATCGAGAATCAGTGGTACGAGGTCATCGGCGTCCTGAGCGGCAGCGGCGACGTGGAGGACGACCAGGAGGGGCTGCTCCGCGCCACCGAGCGCGACATCTACATTCCCCTCAACTGCGCGCTCCTGCGCGGCGATCGCCTGGTCTGGCAGCGCGAACTCGACCGACTGATCGTCCAGGTCGCCGACCTCGAGCAACTGGACGCCGTGGCCGGCCTGGTGACCCGCGTCCTGCAGCGCCGCCACCACGACGAGCAGGACACCCGCGTGGTCGTGCCTCTGGAGCTGATCCGTCGCCGCCAGGCCACCCAGCGCATCTTCTCCCTCGTGATGGGCGCCATCGCCGGCATCTCGTTGCTGGTGGGCGGCATCGGCATCATGAACATCATGCTGGCCAGCGTGCTGGAGCGCACTCGCGAGATCGGTGTGCGCCTGGCCTGCGGCGCCACTCGCCGCGACATCCTCACCCAGTTCCTGGTGGAGGCCGCCGCGGTGAGTTTCGGCGGCGGACTGGCCGGCGTGATCGTGGGCGTGGTGCTGGCCTGGATCATCGCCGCGGCGGCCGGCTGGACCACGGTGGTCTCGGTCTGGTCCATCCTGCTGGCCTTCGGGGTGTCGGCCGCGGTCGGCATCACCTTCGGTTTCGTTCCGGCGCGCCGGGCTGCGGCGCTGAACCCCATCGATTGCTTGCGGTACGAATGATGAACCGACTCGCTGCGACCATGCTGATCCCATGTCTGCTGGTGGTTCCGGCCCGGGCCCAGGATACCGACTTCACGTTCAGCACCGGCGATACTCTCGCCTTCGACGTCGGCGACGCGGTGGCCCTGGCCCTGGACGAGAGTTTCCAGGCCCGCACCCTCGCCATGGAACTGTCGGCCGCCAGCTATCAGGTGGACGCGGCGCGCGGCCGCTTCCGCACCCGGGCCGACCTCGAACTCGTGTTGCCCGACCTCGTCGAGCAGGTGCAGGGCCAGACCATTCCCGGCCAATTGCCCCGCTACGACAGCTACGGCCATCGCGAGATCAGCGCCCAGATGCAGGTCACCCAGCCGCTGCCCACCGACGGCGATGTGAGCTTCCGAATCCACGCCTACCAGGCCGACGATTCGGTCTACGATCCCAATTCCGACTCCGAATCCAAGCAGAGCACGTACTTCAACAGCTACGAGATCGCGGTGGACCAGCCGCTGTTCCAGCCCAACAGCCTGAAGCTGGGGCTCGAGAGCGCCGAGATCTCCCACCGCCTCGCGCGCCGCGCCTACTCCCGGGGGCGCCTCGACCTGAACTACGCCGTCACGGCCGTCTTCTACGACCTCTACCGCGCGCAGCAGGAGCTGACCATCGCCCTCGACATGCTCGCCCGGCAGCAGCAGAACCACGATCTGGCCGAGCGCAAGTATGCCGCCGGCCTCATCCCCGAAGTGGAAGCGCTGCAGATGGAAGTCGACCTCGCCGAGAGCCACAACGCGGTCCTGGCCGCCGAGGCCGAGCTGATCCTCCGCGCCGACCGCTTCCGCCTCCTCGTGGGACTGCCGCTGCGCATTCCCGTGGTGGCCGAGTCGGATGTCGATCCGGTGTTCTTCCCCGTGGATACCGAGCTCGCCATCCGCCACGCCCTGACCTACCGCACCGAGCTGGCCGACCAGGACGACACGATCCGGCGGGCCGAGATCACCGTCACCGAGACCGACGCTCGAGACGATCTCAAGGGCGAGCTGTCGGCCTTCTACAACCTCACCGGCATCAGCGATTCCTACCTCACGGATCCCACGCTGCGCGAGATGGTCGACAGCGCCTGGGAAGACCTGCGGCGGCGTCCCGGCAATCGCGGGGTGCGTTTTAGCCTCAGCGTGCCCATCTGGGACGCCGGCGTGAACGGCAACGAGGTGGCCGCGGCCCAGGTCGCGTTGCAGCGCCAGCAGATCACCCTCGACAATATTCGCCGCAACATCGTGCGGGAAGTGAAGGCGGCCCTGGCCAACCTGGATGCTTCGATCCGGCGCTACGAGGTGCTCGAACGCAGCCTGAGCGTGGCCGAACGCAGCTTCGACATCAGTCAGCAACGCTTCGAGGCGGGCGACATCACCAGCGAGGCGCTGGCCAGCGATCGTGATCGACTGATCCAGGCGCGGCGCTCCATGCTCGACGCCACCGTCGCCTACCGGCTGGCGGTGGCCGATCTCCGGCGCCGGACGCTGTACGACTTCGCCGTGGGGCGCAGCCTGGTGGACGACGACGAGACCTAGTGCTCTACCGCTGGTGACGGTGCTGGAACCGATGCGATTCGGCGACCAGGCGGTGTCGGCTGCATAGCAGTTGACCGGTTCGTTCTCGTGGGTTTCCATGGCCAGGATACCGTCTCGGTCCGCCATCACCTCCGTCGCCGAGGTATCGTCATGCCCGACCTCGTTCCGCGTCCCGACACCCTGCCGGTGGGCTGGATCTGGTTCCAGTTGCTGCTCACCGTGACCTGGGTGGTCCACATCCTCCTGATGAACGCTCTCGTGGGCAGCGCCCTGATCACCCTGATCGGCGGGCTGAAACGCTCCGGTCCCGCCGCCGTGGCCGCCCGCGACGCCGCCGGCCGCGTGCCCACCCTGGTGGCGCTCACGGTGAACGCCGGCGTGGCCCCGCTGCTCTTCGTGCAGGTGCTGTACGGCCACCTGCTCTACACCAGCAGCATCGTCATGGCCGGCTGGTGGTTCGCCATCATCCCGCTGTTGATCATCGGCTACTACGCGGCTTACGGCGTGGCGCTCCGTTACGAAGGACGGTGGCGCCCGGTCCTGTCCATCGTGACCCTCGCCGTGCTGTTCTTCGTTGCCTTCATGTGGACCAGCAACAACACCCTGTCGCTCACTCCCGACCGCTGGAACGTGTACTTCGACCGCCCCGACGGATCGTTCCTCAACGTCAGCGAACCCACGGTCTGGGCTCGCTGGCTGCACATGATCCTCGGCGCGGTGGCCGTGGGCGGGCTCTTCCTGGCTCTGGTCCAGGACCAGTGGGCTCGCGGCGGCGACTTCGAGGCGGCCGCCGCCCGTGACTGGGCGCTGCGCATCTTCACCCACGGCAGCATGGCATCCATGCTGGTAGGCATCTGGTGGCTGATGGTGCTCCCCGACGCGGTCATGAAGCTGTTCATGGGCGGTAGCATCTTCGCGTCCATCCTGCTGGTGGTGGGTGTCGGGTTGTCGGTCTACGCGGTGGTGATGGCCTTCCTCAAGAAGGTGCGACTGGCGGCCGGCTTCCTGGTCGCCACGGTGCTGGTGATGGCCGTGCTGCGCGAGATCGTACGTGGCGGTTACCTCGCCGGCGTTTTCCATCCGCGCGACCTGGCGGTGAACCCGCAGTACTCGCCGCTGGTCCTGTTCCTGGCGGTGCTCGCTGTCGGCATCGTCAGCGTGGTGTACATGCTCAAGCTGGCCGCCCGGGCCGGGAAGGAGGCGTGAGATGAACTACCCCGTATGGGATCTCGGCGCCCTCGGCGGCGGCTTCTGGATCGCGCTGGTGGCGGTGACCCACGTGTTCGTGAGCCACTTCGCGGTGGGCGGCGGACTGTGGCTCGTGCTCACCGAGATGAAGGCCCGCCGCGAGAACGACTTCTTGCTGCTGGGCTACGTGAAGGGGCACGCCAAGTTCTTCCTGCTCCTGACCATGGTGTTCGGCGGCCTCTCGGGCGTCGGCATCTGGTGGACCATCGCGCTGCTGAACCCCGCAGCCACCAGTTCGCTCATCCACACCTTCGTCTTCGGCTGGGCCGCCGAATGGGTCTGCTTCTCGGGCGAGATCGTGGCCCTGCTCATCTACTACTACAAGTTCGACACCATGAAGGCGCGCGATCACGTGGTGATCGGCTGGTTCTACTTCGTGTTCGCCTGGCTGTCGCTCTTCCTCATCAACGGCATCATCGGCTTCATGCTCACCCCGGGTCGCTGGCTGGAGACCGGCAATTTCTGGCACGGCTTCTTCAACGAAAGCTTCTGGCCGGCGCTCTTCTTCCGCTCGGCGCTGTGCTTCGGCATCGCCGGCATGTTCGGTCTCTTGACCGGCTCCTGGCAGCGCGATGTCGGCCTGCGCGAGCGCGTGGTGAAGTACAGCGCGCGCTGGGTGATCGCGCCGTTCGCAATCCTGGTACTGTCGGCCTTCTGGTATCTCAAGGCCATGCCCGAGCCCCAGGAGACCATGATCCTGAAGCAGGCGCGCGAGGTGGCGCCCTGGCTGTCGCGGTTCCTGTGGCTGACGCCCTTCATCCTGGTGGGCGGGCTGGTGGCCATCGTGCGCATGCCGCAGCGCGCCCAGCAGGCCACCGCCGTGGTGCTGGCCATCATCGGCTTCGTGCACATGGGCAGCTTCGAGTTCATCCGCGAGGCGGGCCGGCGGCCGTGGGTGATCCACGGGCTCATGTACTCCAATGCGGTGACCGCCCAGCAGGCGGACGAGCTCCAGGGGCGCAGTTTCCTGGCCACGGCGCGCTGGGCGCAGCACCGCGAGGTCACCGACGCGAACCTGCTCGCGGCAGGCGAGGAGATCTTCCGGCTGCAGTGCGCCGCCTGCCATTCGATCGGCGGGCCGCTCAACGACATCGTGCCGCTGAGCAGCCGGTTCACCCAGGTGGGGCTCGAGGCGGAGATCGCGGGCCACGGCACGGCGTCGCCGTACATGCCGCCGTTCTTCGGCAATGCGGCCGAGCGGCGGGCTGTGGCGTCGTATCTGCTGCAGACGGTGCAGGGGCAGGAGCAGGCCCCGCCGACGAAGGTGACGCCCCGGGACGATCCCATCGACATCCCGCCCTTCGATCCGCAGGACGACCCCTACGTGCTCCTGGCCTGGAGCGACCAGGGCTTGCGCGGCCTCACCGACAGCGATCCGTGGTTCGTCATCTTCCCGCCGGGCGCCGACCTCCACGCCCAGCTCATCGAGCGGGGCGAGACGCCGGACGTGATCACCGAGGGTGTCACGATCACCTACGCGGTCGAGCCGGGGTTCGAGCATCCGGAGAACGAGGTGAGCTTCTGGAAGCATGCCCGCGAGAATCTCGGGCTCGCCGAGGATCTCGAACCGGGGGTCGGGCTCACCGGCAACCGGGTGTCCGGCACCATGGCGCTCGACGAGGATCGCGAGATGTTCGCGGCCACCAGGATTCCGGTGGTACCCTACCAGGACGGCCAGTTCAATCCGTACCCGATCTTCACCATCGAGGCGCGCGACTCCGAATCCGGCGAGGTGCTGGCCTCGACCCGCGCGGTGGTGCCGGTGAGCAGCGAGATCGCTTGTGCCGGCTGCCACGGCGGCGGCTGGCGCGTGGACGGTCTGGCCGGCTTCTCCGACGATACGAGCCGACGCATCCTCGAGGCCCATGACCAGCGCAGCGGCACCCAGCTGCTGGCGCTCGCCCGGGCCGGCAAGCCGCGCCTCTGCCAGAGCTGCCATGCCGATCCGTCCCAGGATGCCGAGGGTCGGCCCGAACTGCTCGGATTCTCGGCGGCCATGCACGGCTTCCACGCCCAGTTCCTCGCCGGCCGCGATGCCGACGCCTGTGCGCTCTGCCATCCGGTCGATCCGGCCGGGGCTACCGTCGCCCTGCGCGGCGGTCACGCCACGAGCCTGGACTGCACCCACTGCCACGGCACGCTCGAGGACCATGCGCTCGGGCTGCTCAAGGCCGAGCACGAGGCAGGCAAGCCGGGGGCGGCCGCGCTCATGGCCACCATCCGGCCGCGGCTCGTGGAATCTGTCGACGACCTCGAACCTCGCCAGCCGTGGGTCCAACTGCCCGACTGCCTCGCCTGTCACACCGACGACTTCGAGCGGCCCGATCCCGTGGACGTGTCGGCCTTCAACCAGTGGACCGAGGGTGAAGACGACCTCTACCGGCGCAGCACCGACGAGAGCGAACGCCTGCAGTGCCAGGCCTGTCACGGCGCCACCCACGCCACGTACCCGGCCCACAACGCCAACTTCGGGGCCGACCGCGATAACGTCCAGCCGCTGCAGTACCAGGGTATGCGGCGCGCCATCGGGGCGGCGGCCAGCTGCGAGGTGTGCCACACCATGGAGATGGAAGACTCGATCCATCATCCGGGAATGGAGGAACCGGCGCCGTGATCCATCACGGCGCCGGTCCGTCAGCGTCTCAAACTGAACTGCGCTTCCAGCACGACCGGATGACCGACACGGTCGGCGATGATCTTCTTCAGCGCGTCCATGTGCTTGGCGTCCAACCGATTGGGGGAACTCAGCGTGACGCGTACCACGGTCTCATCGCCGACGCGCACGCTGACGCTGCGGACTTCCACCGGTGAGCCGGCCAGTTCCACCTGACCGCGCGGCACCAGCTTCAGGACCCGGTTCTGCTTCACGAGGTCGCTGAAGGCGAAGCCCAGCGGCACGGCGATCAGCGCCAGCATCAACAGGGCCACCGACATCCCCTTCCGCGCCGTCTTGAACGGTGCGAATCCCAGCACCAGGAAGGTCACGCTGGCCGCCAGGGCGATGCCCACGAGGTTGGTGATGAAGAGCAGGAGCGCACCCTGGGCCAGTGGCCAGTGACCCCAGCCGAGCCCGATGCCCGCCACGCTCAGCGGCGGCACGAGGGCCACGGCGATGGCGACGCCGGCCAGGCTCTTGGCGATCTCTTCCTTGGAGTGGGCGTAGGCGCCGGCGATGCCCGAGATCACGGCCACGCTGAGATCGAGCAAGGTGGGCGTCATGCGTGCCTGCATCTCGGGCGTGATGTTCTCCAGCGGCATGATCCAGGCGGCGACGATGGCGCAGCCGAGTCCGGCCGAGATCCCGACCAGCAAGGTCCGCAGCGAGCGGCGAATCAGGGTCGCCTGGGTTCGTGCGATTCCCATGGCGAGGGAAATGATCGGCGCCATCAGCGGCGCCAGGATCATGGCGCCGATGATCACCGGCGCCGAGTTGGCATAGAGCCCTGACAGCGCCAGCAACACACTCAGGACCGTCAGAACCAGGTACGAGGACGTCAGCTTGGAGCTGTCGCGCAGGAGTGAGAAGAGGTCGCGATATTCCTCCTCGCTGGCGTGGCTGAAGAACGGCAGCGAGGAACCGGCCATCTGCTTGGCGGTCTCGCCCACGGGCAGGTGCTTGACCTTGATCTGCTCCTTGTCCGGGCTCGACTCCCCGTCGGAGGACATGGCGGCGCCCGGCAGGACACGCAGGCGTTCTTCGAGGATCCGGAACTCGAGTGAGGGCGCGGTCTCGAGCTCGCCGTCCAGGCTGAATTCCAGTTCCTCGTCGGCCTCGATCAGGATGCGGCGAGAACGGATCAGCCCCATGGCGTCCGGCAGCCTCGCCAGGCTGATCTTGCGCGGCATCAGGACGCGCAGCATGAACCAGAGGAAGCTGATGATGCTCCGCGGCGCCAGGGCCAGCATGGTCAGGCGGCCGTCGGCGATGTTGAGGGTGCCGGAGAAGCTGCGTCCCACCAGCTTGCTCTGGGTATGGTCGAGGACCACGAATCCGAAGGCGGCCAGGTTGATCTTCTGATCCTCGCCGACGGTGATGCGGTAGCCCTTGAGGTGGAGGTTCTTGATCGACCGGAACACGTCGGCGACGTAGGACCGCCGGTCCGGGATCTCCCTGGCGTCGTAGGGGCGGAGGTTGAGTGCCTCGCCGACCATCACCGAGGTAAAAACGATGCGGTCGTTGCAGGTCAGGATATCGGCCGCGACCGATTCGACCTCGAGCGCGTGTTTCAGCGCGTCGCCCAGGTCCCCCTTGACGCCGAGCGCGCGCCTAGCTCGCCCGGCGTCGTCGTGGGGAAGGATCCCGATCTCCCACTGTCGCTCCAGGCTCACGGGGGCCAGCTCACGGATCTGGTCGGTACTCAGGAACAGGAGCACGCGGGCCGCGGAGGGCGGGGCGAGACGCTGATCCCATTCGAGGACGACGATCGTGCGGTCCGGCGCGGCCTCGGCGACGGCATCGAGATCGAGGGTACCGTCGTGGATCAGATAGACGTCTTGATCGTGGGCGGGTGTGGGATCGATTTCTGCCATGGATCAGCCTTCCCGAGGTCAGCGTTCGGAGGAACCCATCCATAGTTCCGCAGATCGACAGCGATCTCAAGGGTAGACCCGGGCGGCAACAAGAAGGCCGGCTCCATGGCGGAGCCGGCCCCGTGGTCGTCGGCGATGACGATTGGCGGCTAGCTATCTCCGTCCGGCATGGCGTCGAAGAACCGCTTGATCTCGTCGTGGTACGCCTGAACGCTGTCGGCCACGAACAGGACGCTGTTGAACTCCCACACCGACTTGGCGTGCTCGATGACGTCCTCGCAGACGAATTCCTTGATGGGGACCTCGCCACTGGCCACGCGGTCCATCTCGGCGGCCGAACTCAGGTGTCCCGCACCGAACACTTTCATGTCGCC
The DNA here is from genome assembly GCA_003353795.1 of bacterium. Taxonomy (GTDB): domain Bacteria; phylum Krumholzibacteriota; class Krumholzibacteriia; order LZORAL124-64-63; family LZORAL124-64-63; genus Glo-17. The sequence continues at coordinate 8,267 of PIVY01000004.1, read as the reverse complement.
ATTCTCGCGGATCATTCCGAACTCGGCCGAGTACCAGGCCAGTCGCTTGATCCTCTCGCGGTCGTCCTCGCCCACCCGAAGGAAGGTGGGAGCGAAGAGCTCCTCGAACTCGACGTATTGCTTGTCCATGAGGAACGGGAGGTGACCGAACACGTCGTGGAACATGTCGGGCTCAGGGGTGAATTCCAGCTCATTTTCCTCACGGATGTAGTCGGTGATCAGGAACTTCCTCTGGTCGAACATCCTGTACCAGTCGACCGCGTCGCTGTAGCGGGTGGTGGTGCGGACCACGGCCCAGCCGGTGGCCGGGGTGATCTTGGCGTTCAACTCGTCGACCGTCGGGACGTGGTCGCGGGCCATGTCCAGGCCGGCGAATCCGTCCAGGTATTCCTTGCAGGCCATCTTCTCGATCCGGGGCTCCAACATGCCGTAAAGCTTGGTCCAGGTGCGGTGTTGGGCGTCGGTGAACTCAACCATGGGCGGGCTCCCTCGCTGATTGTCGCCGGGTTGTTGCAGGTTCAAAAGATTAGCAAAAAAGTACCCGATCGCCAGCCGGGCGGCCCGATGCAGGCCCAATGCAGGTCCGATGATGACAGGACTCGATCGGCGGGCTAGTATGCTGGGAGACCTCACCGCTCAGCGAACGGTCCGATCCGGCCGATTCAAGGCCGGGATCCAGCCGCGAGAAAGAGGCGATCCGATCATGGAAACCAAGCTATACCACTGTGCTGAATGCGGATATCGCGCCAATGTGCTGGGTGGATCCGATCGCGATCACGAGGTGAAGCTCAAGACCATGGTCTGCCGCCAGTGCCACGCCGTGGTGGACGCGGTGGTGGCGCGGCTCGTGCCCGGCGAGACCGAGTTCGGAATCCCCATCGAACGCTGGCACGCGGTGGCGGCCCAGTGCCCGACCTGCGAAAAGTCCGGCCTGACGCCGTGGCCCATCGCCCGGCCATGCCCCCGCTGCGACGGGGAAATGGACAGCCAGTAGTTCAGGCGTCGGTGCTGCGGCGATAGACCTGCACGCAGCCGCCCGAAGCCGTCGGGTCGAACGCCTCGCCGTTGAATCCTCCCGCTGCCTCTTTCAGATCGAAGCCCGCGGCCGCGTGTCTGGCGACGAGGTCGTCGCTGGCCAGGGGCCAGAGCGAAGCCTCGCCTGCGAAGAGCGTCGCGCCGTCGCGGGCGAGCGCCGTGGCGAAGCCGATCTCGCCGCCGGGCCGGGCCTCGTACCGACGCTGGAACACCAGACCGTCTCCCGCATCCAGCGGCGGGAACTCGTACGTGCCGGCGAGGGGCAACAGCCGGTCGAAGTTCACGGTCTGGACCATCCAGGGAGCGCCGGGCGCCAGCAGGCCGGCCAGGTCGGCGAGGAAGCGGTCGAGATGGTCGTGGGGCAGGTGGGGCAGCACGTTGCCGATGCAGAACCCCCCGTCGGCGCCGTCGGCGATGGTGGCAATCTCCGTGAGGTCGCCCACGGCGAAGAGAGCGCCGCCGTAGCGCTCGCGAGCGGCGTCGATCATGTCGCTGTCGAGGTCCAGGCCGACCGCCTCGAGGCCCTTGCCGGCCAGCGCGCCGGTGTAGTGGCCGGTGCCGCAACCGAGGTCGAGTACGCGGCCGCTCGCGGGCAATCGCGCCGCTAGGAACGCGAGGGTCGCGGGCCGGAAGGGAAAGACACGCTCGTAGTGGCTGGCGAACTGGTCGTAGAAGCTCATGGTCAACTCTCGGGTGGCGGGCGCACGACGGCGAGGGCATCATGCAGGCGGGCCCATTGCCCGCCCGTCCATCAAGGAAGCAATGAATCCGGGAGTTCGCCCATGCTGCGCCACCTCGTCCTCGTCGTCTTCATGTTCGCCGCCGCGCTCGCCCAGGCCGCCGATCCGTTGCCGAACTGGCGCGACGGCGAGGTCAAGACCGCCATTGAGGACTTCCTGGCCGCGGTGACCGATCCTGCCGGCGACGAGTTCGTACCCGTCGCCGAGCGGGTGGCGGTCATCGACAACGACGGCACGTCCTGGTGCGAGCGCCCGGGATACTGGTCGACGCAGTTCCAGGTACAACTCATGGCCAGCATGGCGGACGCCGGCAAGGTGAGTCCCGATACCATGCCCTACAGCGCCTGGCTGGCCGACGATCGCGACGCCCTGCGCGCGTACGGCTACAGCGAGGCCTACCAGGCGCTCATCCGCTCGTATGCCGGCATGCCCGTCACTGCGTTCACGGACTCGGCGCTCGCTTACCTCGACCGCGCCAGCGATCCCCGCTTCGGCGTGCGCCCCACCGACCTCTACTATCCGCCCATGCTCGAACTCATGCGCTTGCTCGAGGCCCACGACTTCCAGGTCTGGGTGGTGACCGGCGCCGAGCAGCAGTTCGTGCGCAGCTTTCTGGAGGACGCGGCGGGCATACCGCCGGAGCGGGTCATCGGTTCGTGGACCCCGCCGGTCTATGGCGAGGAAGGCGGCGAGGTCACCATGGTGCGGGGCGACCGGCAGGTCTACAACGGCCACCAGCACAAGCCGGCCAACATCGAGCTGCGCATCGGTCGACGACCCATTTTCGCCGCCGGCAACAGCAACAACGATCAGGCCATGTGCCGCTGGTCGGTGACCGGTCCGCGCCGCGCCATGGCCCTGTGGATCCACCACGACGACGCGGAGCGCGAGTACGACTACGATCGCAGCACCGAGCACATCGCGGCCCTGGCGGCCGAGCACCCTTGGACGTTCGAGGTGAGCATGGCGCGGGACTGGGCCAGGGTCTTCAAGCACGACGACTGAGGGTTCGTTCATGGCCACGATTCTTTGCGATCTCGACGGCACTTTGCTGGTGAAGGCGAGGCGCGATCCGCCCGGATTCGTGGCGCCGAAGCGTGCGGCGATCAACCGGGCGCTGGCCGAGGTGTGCGACGCGCCCGCGGTGGATTTCTCGCTCGGCCTCGAACACGGCCTCACCGACTGGGCCATCGCCGAGCGGGCGGTTCGGCTGCAGCGGCCGGAGTTCGCCCTCGACGGACCGATCTGGCAGGCGGTGGTGGCGCGGGCGGAGGCGGTGTTCGCGCCGGGCGTGCCGGGTGGCGAGGCGGTGTATCGGCGGCTGCCCGGGGTGCCGGAGGTGCTGGTTGCGCTGCGCTCGGCCGGCCACGTGCTCGGGGTGGTCACGGGAAACGTGTCGTTCTTCGCGCTCTACAAGCTGCGCGAGGCGGGCATCGATCTGGGGTTGTTCGAGGGGCCGTCGGCGTTCGGCGACCACGGGCGCGAGCGCGAGCAGATCGTGCGGACGGCGGTGGCGCGATCGTCGGGCGGGCCGTTCGTGGTGCTGGGCGATACGGTGCACGATCACGCGGGGGCCGCGGCCGTTGGGCTGCCGTTTCTGGGGACGGGGGCCATGGGGTTGCGGCGGGAGGATGTGGTCGTTCGCGATGGGCCGCCGGCTGCTTGGGTGCCCGATCTCGGGAATGTGGAGGCCGTGGTCGAACAAGTTGCCGAGTTGGGTGTCGGCGAGGGGTGACGGGTGCGTACACCTCTCTCAAGTTGCAACAAATAAAAGATCTATATCGATCTTCTCCGTCTCGATGAACATGGCCGCTGGACCCTTGCTATCCGCATATACCGTCAGACTTGCCCCCGGCAGCCGTCCCGGCTACAGTACCCGGATTCCTTCGCCCGTTCAGCTTCGCAAAGGAGACCCCGTGAAACGCTTGCTGCTCCTGCTGGCCGCTCTGGCCCTGATGCTCAGTCTGCCGGCCATGGCCGACGACGACGAAGAAGATGACTCGAAGTGGTCCTCCGGAACCTTCGGCGGCCTCTCCTGGCGCGCGCTGGGGCCGGCGATGATGTCCGGCCGGATCGGCGACATCGCGGTCGACCCGCGCAACAAGTCGCACTGGTACGTGGCGGTCTGCAGCGGCAACATCTGGAAGACCACCAACGCGGGCATCACCTTCGAGCCCATCTTCGACGACGAGGGCAGCTACGCCATCGGTTGTCTGGCCATCGATCCCACCGATCCCAACGTGGTCTGGGTGGGCACTGGCGAGAACAACAGCCAGCGCTCGGTGAGCTACGGCGACGGTGTCTACAAGTCGCTCGACGGCGGTCGCAGCTGGAAGAACATGGGCTTGAAGGAGTCCATGCACATCGGCGAGATCATCGTCCATCCGCAGAACGGCGACATCGTCTACGTGGCGGCCATGGGTTCGGTGTGGGGTCCCGGCGGCGATCGCGGTCTCTACAAGACCACCGATGGCGGCGAGACCTGGAACAAGGTTCTCGACGTCAGTGAGGACACCGGCGTGGTCTGCCTGGAGATGGATCCGCGCGATCCCGACGTGATCTACGCGGCCAGCTATCAGCGCCGGCGCCACACCTGGACGCTCATCAACGGCGGCCCCGAGGGCGGCGTGCACAAGACCACCGACGGCGGCGCCACCTGGCGCGAGATCAACAAGGGCCTGCCCGGCGGCGACAAGGGTCGCATCGGCCTGGCGCTGGCCCAGAAGGCCCCCGACACCATCTACGCCATCGTCGAGGCCGTGGGTGACAAGGGCGGCTTCTACCGCTCGGTCGACGGCGGCGAGAACTGGTCGCGGCGCAGCGACTACGTGTCCACCAGCCCGCAGTACTACCAGCAGATCCGGGTCGATCCCCACGACAGCGATCGCGTCTACAGCCTCGACACCTGGTTCAAGCGCAGCGAGGACGGCGGCAAGACCTGGTCCAACGTGCCGCTCAAGGGCAAGCACGTGGACGATCACTCCATGTGGATCGACCCCGACGATCCCGATCACATGCTCGTGGGTTGCGACGGCGGCCTCTACGAGACCTTCGATCGCGGCGAGCAGTGGCGCTTCTCCAAGAACCTGCCCATCACCCAGTACTACCGCCTGGCCATCGACGACGCCGAGCCCTTCTACAACGTCTACGGCGGCACCCAGGACAACAACACCCAGGGCGGACCCACCCGGACGCTCAGCCGCCAGGGCGTGCGCACCGAGGACTGGTTCGTGACCCTGGGCGGCGACGGCTTCGAGCCCGCCATCGAGCCCGGCAACCCGAACATCGTCTACAGCCAGTGGCAGCACGGCAACCTCGTGCGCTTCGACAAGACCACCGGCGAGAAGATCGACATCAAGCCCCAGGCCGAGCCCGGCGAGATCCTCAAGTGGAACTGGGACTCGGCGCTGATCATCAGCCCGCACAACCCCCAGCGCCTCTACTTCGCCGCCAACAAGCTCTTCCGCAGCGATGATCGCGGCGACAGCTGGACGAAGATTTCGGGCGACCTCACCACCGGCGTCGACCGCAACACCCTGCCGGTGATGGGCAAGGTCTGGGGCATCGACACCGTGGCCAAGAACCGGTCGACGTCGTTCTACGGCTCCATCGTGGCCCTGGACGAGTCGCCCCTTGAGGAAGGCGTGCTCTACGTCGGCACCGACGACGGCCTGGTGCAGGTCACCCGTGACGGCGGCCAGACCTGGACCCGCACCGACCAGGTGGGCAAGGCGCCCAAGGGCAGCTATGTCCACGACCTCACCGCATCTCTCCACGAGCAAGGCGTCGTCTACGCTACCCTCGACAACCGCAAGCAGAACGACCTGGCGCCGTACGTCTACGTGAGTCGCGACTACGGCAAGTCGTGGAAATCCATCACCGGCGACCTGCCCGAGCGCGGCACCGCGTTCTCCATCCGGCAGGACCACGTCGACTCCGACCTGCTCTTCCTGGGCACCGAGTTCTCCGTATTCTTCACCCGCGACGGCAAGCAGTGGATCGAGCTGGGCGGCGACCTGCCCACCATCAAGGTGCCGGACCTCGAGATCCAGCGGCGCGAGAACGACATCGTCATCGCCACCTTCGGTCGCGGTTTCTACGTGCTCGACGACTACAGTGCCCTGCGCGGCCTCACCGAGGAACAGCTCGAGCAGGACGCCATCCTCTTCCCCGTGAAGCCGGCGCTGCGGTACATCCCCAGCCGCCTGCGTCCGGGCAGCGACGGCGGCCAGGATTGGTCGGGCGACAACCCGCCCTTCGGCGCGGTCTTCACCTTCTATCTGAAGGACGGGCTGAAGTCGCTGGAGTCGCAGCGGCAGAAGGCAGAGAAGGAACTGTCGAAGAACGAGGAGCCGGTCTCTTACCCCAGCTGGGACGACCTGCGCGCCGAGGAGCGCGAGGAGAAACCGCAGGTGCTGCTCACCATTCGTGACGCGAGCGGCGCCGTGGTGCGGCGGATCAACGCCTCGACCGGCAGCGGTCTCCACCGCGCCGACTGGAACCTGCGCTACGCCGGCCTGAGTCCCGTGGAAGGCGCCGACGCCACCGAGGATTCGCCCTGGGAGAAGCTGGACGACGGCCCCATGGCCGTGGCCGGCAACTACACCGTGGAGATGCACAGCCGCGTGCAGGGCGTGGAGACGCCACTGACTGGTCCCGTGGAGTTCGTGGTCACCGACCTCGACCTCAACCCCATGGCCGGCGATCAGCAGGCCAAGCTGGCCTTCGAGATGGACGTGCAGAAGCTGACTCGCGAGGTGGAAGGCGCCACGCGGCGTCTGCGGCAGTCGCGTGAGCGCCTGGAGTACCTGCGGGTGGCGGCCGCGGCCGTGGCCAGCAACGAGCATCTCGAGCAGATCGCTGCGCTGGAGAACGAGCTGCGCGATGCGTGGATCATCCTGGGCGGCGACCGGACCATCGCCAGCCGCAACGAGGCCACGCCCACCGACGTGCGCAGCCGCGTGGGTCGGGTGCGCTGGTCGCTGAGCTCCACCACCATGGGGCCCACCGGGACCCAGCAGGCGAGCATCGCGGCCGCGGCGCAGGAGTTCGCGCAGGTGCAGCCGGTCATCGACCGGATCGCCCTGACCGACATTCCCGCCCTGGTCGATGCGCTCGAAGCGATGGGCGCGCCGTACAGCGGTGGCGGCGAGCACCTCGTGCCCGAGAACGACGGCGGGGACGAGGCGCGGCGGTGGAAGCGGTTCTAGAGGACCGCCACCGGTGATTCGTGGAGGCCGACCTCTCGGCGAAGAGGTCGGCCTCGTCATGTTCGATCGACCCTTCGCCCGACTGGCTGAATCAGGTCCGCATGGGTATGAATGGAGGGTTTCTATACGATCTCGCCCGCCATTCAACCCAGGATCGCGCATGCAACCCGGCCAGACCTACGGACACTACGAAGTCGTCTCCCACCTCGGCTCCGGCGGCATGGGCGACGTCTATCGCGCCCGTGACACCAAGCTGGAGCGCGACGTCGCCCTCAAGACGCTGACGCCGGCCATGAGCGCCGATGCCGAGCGCGTGGCGCGATTCCAGCGCGAGGCCCGTACCCTGGCCACCGTGCAGCACGCCAACATCGCGTCCATCTACGGGCTGGAGGAGACCGGCGAGGTGCGGTTCCTGGTCATGGAGCTGGTCGATGGCGAAGATCTCGCCAAGCGGCTCGAACGCGGTCCCGTCGACCTGGAGGAGGCGCTGCGGATCGCCGTCCAGGTCACCGAGGGCCTGGAGGCGGCCCACGAGAAGGGCATCGTCCACCGCGACCTCAAACCAGCCAACATCATGCTCACCGCCGACGGCACGGTGAAGATCCTCGACTTCGGCCTCGCGCGCGCCTGGGCCGGCGACACCAGCGACGACGTGGACCCTTCCATGTCGCCCACCCTGACGGCGGCCATGACCCAGGCCGGCACCATCCTCGGCACCGCGGCCTACATGAGCCCCGAGCAGGCGCGCGGCCAGCACACCGACAAACGCGCCGACATCTGGGCCACGGGCGTGGTGCTCTTCGAGATGCTCACCGCCTCGCGTCTCTTCGCCGGCGACACCGTGAGTGATTCCCTCGCCGCCGTGCTCACCCGCGATCCCGATCTCGATCTCCTGCCGGACGCCACGCCCGTATCGGTGCGGCGAGCGCTGCGGCGCTGCCTCCAGCGCGACCCACGCCAGCGTTTACGCGACGTCGCCGACCTGAGGCTCGAACTCCTGGCCGTCGACGACGAGCCGGTGGCCGGCCCGATGGTCGCAACCCGCTCCCGTCGCTGGCCGTTGGCGCTCGGCGGCGTGGCCGTTGCGGCCGTCGCAGTTGCGGTTGGCCTGCTCGCTGGACGCGGCACGATGCCGGAGTCGAGCGAAGAGGTCTTTCGGCTCACCATCCCGGCCGCCGGCTTGCAGTGGTGGTCGAACACCGCCATCTCGCGCGACCGCATGAATATCTCCTGGGCGCCCGTGAGCCTGTCTGGCGAGGGGCCGAGGCAGATCCGGAATCAG
>PIVY01000262.1 GCA_003353795.1 bacterium | reverse complement strand
CGCGTTCTGGATCTCGCCCGTGACCATGTTCTGCACGTAGACCGTGGCGCGGGTCCTGTCGAACACCCAGCGGTTGTGCAGGGGCGACGGGACGAAGAACTCCTGCATTCCGATGGCGTTGACCACCGGCAGGCCGTCCACGTCGGGGTAGAGCTTACGGAAGGCCTGGTTGTGGTAGTCCTCGCCGTTGGTGCCGGAGGCGAACACGTTGTCCTCGGTGATCGCCACGTACAGGCGGTAGTCGCCGGCGGGCATGGCGTCGAGGATGTCCACGCGCGCGATGGTGGTCTCGGTTCCGTTGTCGAAATCGACGTCGATCTCGAGAGGCGCCGGCACGGTGAGGCGCGATGTGTAGGCCGGGATCATGCTGCCCGCGCTGGAGCCCGCATCGACGAAGTTGTCCATCCACATGTGCGGCGCGTAGTCGGCGCCGCTGGGCGTACCCTCGATGAGGAACGTCGATTCGGAGACGTTGGCTCCGTAGATGGGATCGTCGGGGCCGGGCCACCAGCCGTGCACCCGGATGAGTGCGACGTCGTTGCCCATGGTCGGGATGTAGTCATCGAGGACCTGGTTGACCGGCGCGCAGGGACCGCAGTCCCAGTTGGTCACCAGGATCCCCAGCGGAACCCGCTGCCCGGTGTACTGGGCGGCGGCGGGAACGGCGCCGACGATCAGAACAGCCAGGGTGAGCAGGATGAAGATCGTGAACCGGATTCTTTTCAACTTGGTCACCTCCGAGCCGGGAGAACCACGGATGCCGAGGCCAAAGGGGTCGGTCGACCATACCATAACACCCGGAAAATCGGGAGGTTTCCTGTCGCCGGTCATGGCTACTCCCATCGCACGCGGGTTCGGGCGCCGGAGATTTTCGCCAATCACGGCCAGATGAACCCGTTTCGCGGAATTGCCCGTCTTGCCATCTCCAGATGTGGTATAAATGACCCATCGGGCGACCTGCCCGTAGTTGTTTTTCATGGGGAGAATGATGTTCGTGGATCATCCTAGCGTTCGGCCGTGTGACCGATTGCCGGTCGTGGTCCGGCTGCTTCTGCCGGCGATCTTGCTGGTCGTGGCGGTCGGTCCCGCCCTGGCGCTGGTGCACATCGACTTCGAGCAGCCCTACTACGTACACCCCGGCATGCAGGTGTGGGATTTCTGCCTGATCCAGGATGACGGACTCTATTACATCTTCTACCACGCCATCCCGGACGACGACCCGTTCCCCGCCGCCGCCGACCACATCTGGCGCTCCACCAGCACCGACCTCATCCACTGGACCGAACCCGTCATCGTGCTCTCGGTCACGGAGAACTGGTACGACGCCGAGGCCGTCTGGGCGCCCGACCTGATCCACGACCCGGTCACCGGCTTCTGGTTCATGGCCTACACGGGCGTGGACGACCTCATGAACCAGCGCATCTGCACCGCCTGGTCCACCGATCTGGAACACTTCGGCCGGGTGGTCGGCAATCCCCAGATCGAACCCGACCCGGCCCTCTTCCGGTACGCGACCAACGAGGGTTGGGCCATGTGCCGCGATCCATACTTCTACCAGGCCGACGGCCTCTGGCACGTGCTCGCCACGGCCCAGTCGGCCGCGGCGCCCACCCACGCCGGGGTGCTGCTCCACGCCACCTCCACCAATCTCTTCAGCTGGGGCGACACCGACGTCTTCATGGTGAACGACAGCGCCAGCCCGGAACGGGTGCTCGAGAGCAGCACCTACCTGGAGCGCGAGGGCACGCACCACCTCTTCTTCCACGAGAGCGGACTGCACGGCGTGAAGCATCTGTTCTCCGCAAGCGCCGACGCCTGGACCATGGCCGACAGCGACAACATCGGCCTGGGCATCGCCCCGGAGATCGACACCTTCGACGGCGGATTGACCCACGTGATCTCGCGCCTCGGTCAGTTCAAGGATCATCCCGACTCGACCGTGATCCACTTCGTGGCCCACTTCGACTCGCTGGAGTTCGACCCCGGTGAGGATCACCCGGAGATCGTCACGACTCCGGCCCTGGCACGCGAGTTCGCGCAGTTCACCGGCCAGTCGATCTTCGGCAACCCGGTCCTGGGTGACAATCCCGCGCGCCGCGGCGAACCGCCCGTGGGTCTGGTCGGCAACAGCTACTTCGGATCGGGTGAGTTCTTCCAGGGCCCCATGGGTTACGGGGTCGGCGGCGGCACGCTCGGCGACGAGGCGACGACCAACCTCCAGAGCCATCCGTTCGTGATCCAGGGCAATTCCATGTCGTTGCTGATCGGCGGCACGGCGAGCCCCGACATCTACGTGGCGCTCATGGACGCCCAGGCCGACACCGTGCTCTGGCAGTCGTTCGCCGAGGACAATGCCACCATGGAACCCGACTACTGGGACCTCGTGCTCCTGCAGGGTCTCGAGGCCTACATCCTGATCGTGGACGCGGACACCGAGGGTCATCTCAACCTGGACGAGATCGTCGAGTCGTACGATCAGTCGCCCTTGAGCGTCGAGACGTTCGCCGGACCCTCGCCGCTACTGGACCTCGGCCCGCGGCCCAATCCGTTCAATCCCCGGACCGAGCTGCGATTCAGGCTTGACCACGACGGTGAGTTCCGAGCCCGCGTGCACGATCTCCGCGGCCGCCTGATCTGGGATTCGGGCGTACGTCGCGGCCGGGTCGGCGAGAATACCGTGGCCTGGGACGGCCGGGCGACCGCAGGATCACCGGCGCCGGGCGGCGTCTACGTGTACCGCATCGAGGCGGCCGGCGCCCGGGCAAGCGGCAAGATCACGCTGCTGCCCTAGTCGCGCACCGACAAGCTCCGCCACAGCAAGACCAGGAACACACCCAGCCCCACCGCCATACCCGTGTGCACCACGCCGTAGATGCCGTAGCGCAGCACATGGGAGCCACCCATGAAGGCGTGGTCGATGACGGCCAGGTCGCGCTCGCCGGCCCGGGCCATGAGCAGGATGTGGTATCCCTTGTAGAGCTGCAGGGCCAGGCTCGCCGCCGCCAGTGGCAGGTAACCGCGCACGAGCCAGGCGAGACCGCGTCCACTGACCTCGGACCCGCCGGCTCGCCGCGCCAGCATCAGGGCGCCGGCCATGGCCAGCGGCATGAGCACGCCGAGCATGAACACGTGCCCATGGACCAGGGCCAGATGGATGACGGCCTCGAGGTGGAATCCCGCCGGCGTGTCGTCGAGGGTCAGCTTCTTCGACGATTCCTGGTACGAGACCCCGATCAGGAGTCCGAAGATCGCCATGATGATGGCGTAACGGATCAGGACCCGCAGGGCGCTGCGGTAGGAGTCGGGAAGTTCGAATCGGGACATGTCGGCGGCTCCTGTCGAGAGTGTCGGTCGCGGCTGCGCCACAGCATACCCCCAACCACTGCAGGGGCCCACAACGGAGGTCGAGGCTCTCCTCGACGCCGCCGGTCCCCTCCTCTATGATTCCCCGCATGACCAACTCGCTGCCAAAGAAGAAGCCGCAGAATCACCAGCGGGCCCGGCTGCACGAGATCATCTTCGAGGCCGACACCCGCGCGGGCCGGTTCTTCGACCTGGCGCTCATCTGGTCCATCCTGATCAGCGTGGTGGCGGTGATGCTGGACAGTGTGGGCGCCATCCGCGCCTCCTACGGCCGGGTCTTGACCACCGTCGAGTGGGTCTTCACGATCCTGTTCACCATCGAGTACCTGCTGCGCCTGAGCTGCATCGGCAAGCCCTGGCGCTACGCCACCAGCTTCTTCGGTGTGGTCGACCTGCTGGCCATCATCCCCACCTACCTGAGCCTCGTCGTCCCGGGCACCCATTTCCTGCTGGTGATCCGGATCCTGCGGGTGCTGCGCATCTTCCGGGTGCTGAAGCTGGTGCAGTTCAGTCAAGAGGCCAACGTCATGCTCCGCGCCATGCGCGCGAGCAGCCGCAAGATCGTGGTGTTCTTCGCCACGGTGCTGTCGCTGGTGGTGATCTTCGGCTCGGTGATGTACCTCATCGAGGGTGAGCAGAACGGGTTCACGAGCATCCCCCGCAGTATCTACTGGGCCATCGTCACCATGACCACCGTGGGCTACGGAGACATCTCCCCCTCGACGGCCCTGGGCCAGACCGTTGCCTCGGTGGTGATGATGCTGGGCTTCGCCATCATCGCCGTACCCACCGGCATCGTGGTCTCGGAGATTTCCCGGGCGCAGAACACGTCGGCCAGTACGCAGGCTTGCCCCGACTGCAGTGCCGAGGGACACGATATCGATGCCCACCACTGCAAGCGTTGCGGCTCGAAGCTCTAGACGCAACCTTGCCCACGAACGACACGGCGCTTACAATTCTGTCATGCGAAGGGTGTGCTGGGAACGACGTGCTCGTTCACGGTCGCCCGATTTTCTTGTGACCGCCAAGGAGGCAGCCATGGCGCAGGCCAAGCAGGGAGACCGGGTCAAGATCCACTACACGGGCCGCTTGACCGACGGCAACGTGTTCGACTCGAGCCGCGAACGCGATCCCCTGGAGTTCGAAGC
>PIVY01000423.1 GCA_003353795.1 bacterium | reverse complement strand
TTCCAGTCGGCGGCCACGGCCGTCTTCTCGCGCAGCTCGATCTTGACGTCACCGAGTTCGATCGCCGCCGGCAGGTTGCGCAGTAAAGTGCCGAGTTCCTTCGTCCCTCGCCACAGATTGCGCAGCACGCGAGAGAAGTGGCGGTCGCGTAGCAACGCCGCCAGTAGCTCGACCATGAAATCGGCCGCCGTGGTGATGTCCTGGACGTTGACGTAGAGCGGCCGGAACGGCTCCCGTGGCGCGTCGAGCAGGCGGTACATGGCGCCGGTTTTGCCGAAGCGGCGTGGCGCCGCGAGCAGAACGTTGTCCTTCTCGAGGCGTGACCATAGCCCGTCGATGAAATCCTCCCGGCCGAAGTAGTCCTCTCCCCGGGGAATAGCGCCGACGACGAGCTCCAGCATGACGTGTGCTCTCCTTTACGCAACGGCCTGCTGCGCAGCGGTTTAGTTGCGCAACGAATTTGCTGCGCAACGAATTTGCTGCGCAACGAATTTGCTGCGCCAAGTTTAACCGACGCCTTCAGAAGCGGCAAGCAGCTCGGTGCCGCCATCGGGCACCCTGGGTCGATCACCTGCCCTCCAGCGGTTATCAGGCGGGGCATCGCCCGTATCGAATGTGGTCCCCGTCCGGTACGTAGTAGAGTTCAACCTGGAGCCATCGACTTCAGGACGACGTGGATTCTGTTGCGAGGTTTGGAGGTTGCGATGTTTGGTGTTCTCAAGACTCGAGGTTGTCGCCTCACGGCGGAAGGGAAAACGCAGTGGTGGGGTCATATCTGCGGCACCTGCCTGGCGTTGCGCGACCACAGCGGTCAGCTGGCCCGCCTGACCACCAACTATGACGCGGCATTGGTTTCGGTCCTCTGCGAAGCCCAGACGGCGGCGGCGCTCGCCACCACGACGCAGGTCTGCCCTTTGCGCCGCTTCCGGCGTGCCCAGGTGATCGCCCCCGACAGCGAAGCGGCGCGCTACGCGGCGTCGGTCTCGACGTTGATGGCGTCCACCAAGATCGATGCCCACCTCGCCGACGGCGACCATTGGATCCGTCACCTGCCGTCGCTCTCCCAAGGCGTGGCCCGCCGCTGGCGGCGCGCCGCCCGTGGTCTTGCCA
>PIVY01000096.1 GCA_003353795.1 bacterium | reverse complement strand
ACCATCAACATGACCTTCAGATTCGACGATTCGATGTCGTCGTCCTTGAGCTCGGCCTCGAAGCGCAGCCCACGCCGGGTTTCGTCCACCTCGAGGTCGAAGGCGTCGAGTCCATTGGTGGTCTCGCGGCAGGTGATCTGGACCACGTCGCGGTCCCAGCCCTCGGCCTTCACGCTACCGCCGTGCTTCATCTCGAGGGTGATCTTCTGGCCCGGCTCGACGTCGTATTCCCGCTGGAACTCGGAAGCGCCCTGGGCCGCGGGCGCGGCGAGCAGCAGTGCGGCCAGCGCCAGGGTCAGCAGACAGCGAATGATGTTACCGTTCATGATTCCTCTCCTTCGGCACCCTGCGGTCGGCAAGGCACCAGCTTGATGATGGGCGGAGTCGAGGCGGGCGGGCCCTGCCCGTCAAGACTCCGCACTGAGGGTCGACAGGTGCTCCAGAACGGCCGCGTCACTGGCAAGTCCGGCTTCATTCACGGCGTTTCTGATGGTCTCCTGCCCCACGTGCTGTCGGGTCAGATGCTCGAGGGCCAGCAGTCGCATCTGGACTTCCGGATCCTGCTTCAGGGTCTGCAGGAGCGCGTCCTGGACCCGGCCGTCGTAGGGATAGCGAGCCAGCGCGGCCAGGGCGTTGAGCCGGACCGTGAGGCTGGGATCGTTGTGCATGGTGTAGGCGACGGCGTCGGCGAGTCGGCGGTCGGTGATCTGCGGCGTGATGTCCAGGGCACCGAATCGCGACCCCGGTGACGACGGCTCGAGGATCGCGTGCAGCAACACCTCGCGCGCCAGCGGCGAGTCGGCGGCGGTCTGCACGTCGATGTGTCGGCTGACGTCGAAGCTGAAGGCGAGTCGGCCGTCGGCCTGCGGCCGCACCGACACGTTGGCGAAGGAGAGCGGCGCATCCCAGTAGTCGCTCAGCCCGGCTTGCCGGGTCGCCTGCTGGTCGATCGCGGCCAGCATGAGATCGTCGTCGACGACCTGGGAAACCGGGCTCCAGCGCCCCAGCAGCACGACACAGGCCAGCGCCGCGGCAATCGAAAGACTGGTCGCGAGCGGATGCCCGCGCCACAGGCGGTCGAGATCCACCCGGAAGCTGGCGCGCGGAACGGCCCGCTCCAGGATCGCTTCCCGCACGTCGTCCAGCTCGTCCAGGTCCGGTTCCGGAATCTCTTCGCTTACCGCCAGGAGGCTCTCGTGAATCTCCAGCAGGTCGGCGCACTCCCGGCAACGGTCGCAGTGGTTCTGCAGGTCGGCCAGGTCGTTGGCGGCGATCTCGCCGGCAAGGAAGTCTTCCAGGATTTCCTGATACTGACGGCAATCGCTCATGCGCCCATCTCCTGATCCCAGCGGCCCTCGCGGGGCAGCCGTTTGCGCAACTTCCGCAAGCTGCGGAAGAGGATGTTCTTGACCTGATTCTCGCTGCATTCGAGCACCTCGGCGATCTCGCGCACCGGCATCTTTTCGAAGTACCGCATTTGCACGGCCTGCCGCTGCCGGGGATTGAGCCGCTCGATCTCGTCGAGCAGCAATCGCTTCTGCTCACGGTGCAGCACCGCGGATTCCTGGACCGGCGCGAGGACGGGGGTGTTGGCGGGATTCAGTTCGACGTGCCCGGTATGCCGCTGCTGGCTGCGGACCCAGTTCAGGCTCTCGTTCTGGGCGACGCGGGTCAGCCAGGTGCGGAAGGTCGACCGGCCCTTGTAGCTGCCTAACCGGTCGTACACCCGCAGGAAAACGTTCTGGACGATGTCGAGGGCGCCTTCGGTCTGGCGGGCGTGGGCGTAGCCGATCCGGAAGACGTACGTCTCGTGGCGGCGGATCAATTGCTCGAAGGCGGACTGTGATCCCCCTCGGATCTCCTCGATCAGATCGTTGTCGCTGAATCGCAAGATCTGCTCCTGGCGGCTCGGTTGCAGCCGGGTCGGGCTCGCTCGATCGCGGTCTCCTGGATAGACACTGCATACGGCCGGGGGTTAGCATTGATCTGGATATTTTTTGGGGGGGAGCTTGGGCGGGATAGGCCTTGGGGCGGCCGAGCCGCCCCACCCATGCGGGCGTTGAGCTGCGGGCCCCCTTGGCGCCCGCAGCTCGAACACACGATCATTTCACCATGAGCATGCGTCGGTGGCGGGTCTCGTCGCCCACCTGCAGTTGGTACAAGTAGACACCACTCGCCGCCCCCGCGCCGCGGTCATCCCGACCGTCCCAGTCCACCGTGTGTTGTCCGGCCGGGCGCACACCGTCGACAAGGGTTCTCACCAGGCGCCCACGCACGTCGAACACGCGCAGGCTCACCTCGGCGTCGCGCGGCACGGTGAAGGCAATGGTGGTCGACGGGTTGAACGGGTTGGGCGCGTTCTGGGCCAGGCTCACGAATCCGGCCGCCGGCACGTCGTCCACGGCCACGGCGCCGTCCTGCACGGCCAGGTTGTCGATGGCCCACCCCCAGCCTTCGACGAAACCGTCGGAGTAGAGCCGGAAGCGCAGGAGCACCGTCTCGTTCCAGGCGAAGGTCGGAGTGAGATCGACGATGCGGTTGCGGAACATGCTGCTGTTGCCCGGTGTGCCGCTGTTCCAGGCCGACTCCCAGACGCTCTCGTCGCGGCAGTCGTAGCCGTCGGCCAGGGGCAGCCAGTTGATGCCGTCGCGCGAGCCCTCGACGATGACGTAGTCCCAGAACTCGTTGTCGCCGAAGACGCTGCCATTGTTGCCCGGCTCTACGATCACCACCTCGTCGAAGCTCACCGTGGTGTTGGCCTGGGCCACCTTGATGGGCACCGTGAGCAGGTAGGTGAGGTTTGCGTTGGCGGGATAGTTGTGCGGCGAGTGGATGGCGCGGCCGGTGAAGCCGGACCAGGTGGTGACGGAGAAACCGCCGGTGAAGTCGTTGTCGGTCTCGAAGTCGGTGAGGTAGGTGGCCACCGCTTCCTGTAGCACGAACACGTCGGTGGTCTTGGGCAGCGAGTCGACGGCGTCGCCGTCCTTGAAGCCGCGGGCGAAGGCGGTGCGGGTGCCGGCGGTGAGCACAGGCACCTGCACGATGGCGTCCTCCTGGTACTCGTTGACCGGCAAGGTGGCCACGATGGCGCCGTCGACGAAGACCTGGGTCGAATCGTACTCGGCGCGCAGGTTGAGATCGATGGTCAGCGCGCCGTCGGGCCCCTGATAGAGCGCGTCCACCAGCGGACGGTAGAGCTTGCCCTCGATGAGCTGCGGGAATTTCACGCTCCAGATGCCGCGGCCGTGGGTGCCGATCACGACCTCGTCCTCCACCTCGGCCATGGACCACACGCCCACCGCGGGCAGACCGTTGTCCGCCAGCGCCCAGGTGGCGCCGCCGTCCAGCGACTCCACCAGGCCGATCTCGGTGCCGGCCCAGAGGTGGTTCGGATCGTCGGAGAAGACCTGCAGATCGTAGACGGCCACGTCGGGGAAGCCGTTGGTCGAGGGGCTGCCGCCGGTGAAGCCGGTGATGTCGGTCCAGTTGATGCCGTAGTCGGTGGTCTTGAGGATCTTGGGGCGGCCCGCGAAGCTGAAGAGCACGTAGGCGATGCCGGGATCACCGGGATGGGTGGCCAGGCCGGAGATGCCGCCCATGGTGACGGTGGTGTAATTGTCCACGGAATCGAAGGTCTGGCCGCCGTCCACCGAGAGGTGGATCCGACCGTCGTCGTCCATGCGCGAACCCGCCCAGACCACATCGGCGTCGGCCCGCGAGATCTTGACGTCCTTGAAGCTGCTGTTGCCGCCCCAGGTGCTCGCCGAGACCGTGCGCAGCGACCAGCTGCCGCCGAAGTTCTGCGACCGCCACGGGCCGGTGGCGCCCACGACGAAGAGCAGATCGGGGTCGAGGTTGCTCTTGGCGATCTTGGTGATGAAGGGCGCGTTGCCCGAGCCGGTGTCGCCGAGGCCGTTGGTGGCGGTGGCCCAGCTGAGGCCGCCATCGAGCGAGCGGCGGAAACCGTTGTACTGGAAGCCGCCGATCATGCGCTCGGGGTCGTCGAAGTGCCAGGAGGTCTCGTAGCCGTCGCCGCCGATGGCGAAGGACCAGGGGTCGAGGCGCTGCGGGTCGATGCCCGAGAACCAGGTGCCGTTGTCCTGCATGCCGCCGAAGTAAGCGCTGGCGCCGGGGCGCTTGTCGACGCCGTAGAACTGGGTGGTAGTCATGCCGTCGGTGGGCTTGTCCCACGCGGTATCCTGGAAGCCCGACAGGCCCACGCCACCGTCGTTGGTGTTGAGGATGCGCCAGTTGCCGAGGCCGTCGTCGAGGATCAAGAGGCCGTGGTGGTCGACGTGGACCGGGCCCACGTTGAGCTGGGTCGTGGTGCGGTCGATGCCGCTGACGTTGATCCGCCAGAGGCGCACGCCGCCCACGTACACGGTGTTCACGTCGGTGGGATGGCAGACGATGGTGTTGTCGTACCAGCCCTGGGCGCCCAGCCAGTTGGGCTCGTCGCCGCCGATCTCGAAGGTCTCCACCCAGGTCTCGCCGGCATCGGAGGAGACATACAGTTCGGAGTGGGCGACGCCCTCGGCCGAGACGTAGACGCGGCTGTGGTTCGCGGGCGAGACCGCCAGTTCGTAACGGCCCTCGAACGAGGTGATGCCGGTGTTGCTCAGCGTCCAGGTCTCCCCCGCGTCGAGGGAGCGCAGGATGCCGCTCTCGTCGATGGTGGCGTAGAGGCGATTGAAGTTGCCGGGGCTGACCACGATCTGCTGGATCTTCTTCACGCGGTCGAAGTCGCCGAGGTCGGTGGACGCATAAACCTCGTACCAGCTAGCGCCGCCGTCGGTGGACTTGAAGATGCTCGAGCGCGGCAGCACGTCCTGCTTGTAGCGGCCCACGGTGGTGGCGGCGAGCACCACGTTAGGATTGAAGGGATCGACCACGATGCGGGCCACGTTGTTGAAGGCCGGGTTGTCGATGGTGGCCGCGAGGTGAGTCCAGGTGAGGCCACGGTCGGTGGTCTTGAGGATCCCGTTGCCGTTGATGGTGTCGATGTTGTAGAAGCTCTCGCCCGTGCCGGCGTACATGACGTCGGGGTTGCTGGCGGCCATGGCCAGCGACTGGACCGACAGCACGGGGAAGTCCTCGGTGAGGGGAATCCAGGTCTGGCCGGCGTCGGAGGTCATCCAGACGCCGCCGCCGGCGGTGCCGATGTACCAGGTGCTGTTGGTGGCGTCGTCGGGGTCGACCACGATGGCGCGGGCGCGGCCGGCCACGTTGCCGGGGCCGCGCTGCTGCCAGTCGAGGATCTCGGACGTGGGGCTCTTGGCTGTGCGGGCCTGCGCCAGTTCGCGGACGCGGTAGCCGGCGGTGTAGTCGGACTCGGTGCGGTCGGCGGGGATGCGCATCTCGTTGAGGATGCGGGCGAACTGCTCGGGGGCCTCGAAGCCGGGCGCGCCGGTGAGGTGGCGCTCGATGCGTGCGATCTTCTGCTCGGCCTTGAACTGCGTCGCCGAACCGGGGGCCGCGTGGTCGCGAATCTGCTCGAGGCGGGCGAGTTCCTGGGTGAAGGGGTCGTTGGCGGTAGGTTCCCAGGCGGTGGCGGCGAGGAAAAGGAAGAGGCCGCAGAAGGCGAGCGAGAGGGTCGACGAGAAACGGCGCATGGTTCTACTCCGGGCTGGCGGCGGGCATGCGGTGGCGTGGCGGTGGTTGACGCGCCGACCGGCGGCGGGTCAGTGACTGATTATACAAGAAAGCTGAGAATTGCGCAGGGGGGATTGGGGGGCGCGCCGCCTCGTTGGGCTATCGATCGTCACCCCTGAACAGAGACTTCACCGCCGACCACGAGTGTGGCTCTACCCGTACCGGAGAGTCGGCCATCGGCTCGAAGATCAATGTTGATGGCATCGACACGTCTGGGGAACATGTCGATGTTTGGGGGAAAATTCGACATATGAGAGACTGGCCCATAACTCGATCGTCGGCTCATGAATGGGAAAAAGAGTACGGAACTGGGCAAAAATGCTGTGGCTCGCCTATCGGCACAAGACGCTCGACCTATTCAAGATCGTTGAATAGCGCCTGCGCTTATAAAAGTTTGGCCGCTTTCCTTTCGTAGCGGGATTCACGCGCCGCTCCCTCACCTCACCAGTTCCCCCCGCCGCGATCCAACCGCCCATCGCTGGAGCACCGCCTCGAGTTTCCCGGCATTGACCGGCTTGGTGAGATAGTCGTCCATCCCAACCGCCAGACAGCGATCACGGGTACTCATACAGGCCCCCGCCGTGAGCGCGATGATGGGCACCCGCGCCGACGAACCCTCCAGCTCCCTGATCGCCTCGGTAGCCTCCAAACCGTCCATCACCGGCATCTGACAGTCCATGATGATGGCGCCGAACGAGCCGTTCTTGAAGGCGTTCACTGCCTCCAGGCCGTTCTCGACCACCTCGCTGCGATAGCCCCACTTCTTGAGCAGCATGCACACCACACGCTGATTGGTGGGGCAGTCTTCCACCACCAGGATGGGTTCGGAGGTGCGACCGCCGCCGGAGGCAGCGGGCTCCGGCGCGTCTTCTGCCACGGGGCTCTCCACCGCTTCCAGGACCAGCGAGAAGGAGAACTCGGAACCACCAGTCGGCCGTGCCGAGTAGCCCATGGAACCGTCCATGAGCGCGACGAGGTTGTTGCAGATGGCCAGGCCGAGACCCGTGCCACCGTACTCGCGGGTCGACGACGAGTCGACCTGGGTGAACGCGTCGAACAGGCTGTCCCGGGCCTCCAGGGGCACACCCACGCCAGTGTCGACCACCGAGCCGGAGATCCGCAGCCGGTCATCCTCGAGCGTGGTGCACGACATGCTCAAAGACACCGTACCCTCGGTGGTGAACTTCACGCCGTTGTTCATGAGATTGAGGATGACCTGACGCACGGCGGCCGGATCACCCTGCACACGGTCGGGCAGCGACGGCGTCAGGCCCGAGGTCACCGTGAGTCCCTTGTCCCAGGCCACTGGCGACACGGTGTCGAGCACGTCGGCGACGACGCCGCGCAGGGAGAACTCCACCCGATCCAGTTCGCGCTGCCCGGCCTCGATGTGCGAGAACTCGAGGATGTCGTTGATGATGTCGGACAGGGCCGAGGCCGAGCGACGGATGGTGGTGATCTGCTCGCGCTGCTCCAGATCCAGGGAACTCGTGCCCAGGACCTCCGACATGCCCAGCACGCCGTTGAGCGGCGTGCGCAGCTCGTGGCTCATGGCGGCCAGGAAGCGGGACTTGGCTTCCGACGCGGCCTCGGCCTGATCGCGGGCCTGCCTGAGCTGCGCCGTCTGACGGACGACCTGCCGTCGCATGGACCACGACCAGAGCGCGGCCATCAAGAGCACCACCAGCAGCGGCACCACGATCCAGCCGGTGTATCGGACGATGTCGCCGGCCGTCGGACCCTGGGCCGCGAGCACGCCGAACCACTTCTCGTAGATCTCGTCGTACTCGCCGCTGCGCTTGAGGATAGCGAGACCCTGGTTGAAGTAGGGCGCCAGGTTCTCACGACCGGGTGGTAGCGCGAACCCATAGGTCGTCTGGTACACCGGCGCGCCGACACGCGTCACCTCATCGAAGCCGAGATCGCGGGCGACGGTGAGTCCGCGGAACTCCGTCATCAGGCAGCAGTCGCCCTCGCCTTCGTTGAGCTTGCGGAGGGATTCGGCGGCGCTCATGGCGGTCACCGGCTCGTCGGTGTAGCCCTGCTCCCGCACGTATTCCTCCATCACACCGTCTTGCTGGACGATGATCCGACGGCCGCGCAGGTCTTCCTCCGAATCGATGCCGGCGTGGTCGCGGCGCACGAAGATCTTGTACTGCTGATTCAGGTAGGGGGAACAGAAACGGTAGAACTCGGCGCGGTCCGACGAGTACGTCAAGCCGATGTGAACGTCGACCGATCCGTCTTCCAGGCCGTCGCGGATCTCCCGCCAGTACGCGAGGCGGACCTCGATGTCGAGTCCCACCACACGGGCGATGGCCCGCACCAGGTCCACGTCGAATCCCGTAGGCTCGCCGTCGGCGATGAAATGGAAAGGCTCGTAGGAATCGCCGCCACCCACGACGATGGTGTCCCGGGCAAGAGGGCTCCGGCGTGCTTCATCGGCGCTCTGGGCGCTGGCGGAACCGGCCACCAGACACAAGCACAGCGCGACCACCCCCCATGGGCTGGTCACGAACGCGTCCTGATGCCTGTTTGACCTGGGAATGACTGGCCCCTCGTCAAATGGCCGGAAGTGGCACTTCAGGATCTATTTCGGCAGGTTATTTGGGGTTCTTGATCAATAAGCTGAGCGGCTGCTTCAAGCGCTCGACCGCACCAGCAACGCAGACCGGTCCGTGCGACCGTGAGTCGTGGTCAAGAAATGGTGGAATCGTCCGCGAGCGTTCAGCCCGTCGTCACCCGCACCGGCACCAGTTCCGCCAGCTCCCGCTGCATCGCTTCGAGGCGCTTGACGAAGGCCTCACGGTGCGGCAACAGGATCTGACCGGCCAGCTCACGGTAGTGCTGCACGCCCTTGATCAGATTCTCCCGGCACTCGGCGATGGCCTTCTGCATCCGCTCCGAAGGCTCCTCGTCGTGCAGCGCCACGTCGCGACGCAGGCACGCCAGGTGAAGCGACAGCTCCTTGAGCAGCATGTGCGGCCGCTCGGGCGCCAGCGGCAGGCTGGCCCGACCGTAGATGTGGTCGACCATGCCCTCGAGGGTGGTCACCTTGCTGAAGTAGGCGGCGCTCGGCCCACAGCAGACGGCCGTCGTGGCCTTGGGATCGATGTCCAGGGTCACCGTGGCTCCACCAGCCAGGTCATGGCAGATGCATGCCTTGGCCACCACCGACTCCTGCGACCGACGCTGCTGCAGGTCGGTGAGGGCCGAGGTGGCGATCTGCTCCAGCTTGCGGCGCTGGTAAGCGCGGCTGGCGGTGCAGATGGGCTTGTCGGTGAACTCGGTGTTGGACACGAGGTAGCCCTTGGGGCAGCGGCTGCCCGGCTTGCCCTCGGTGATGCGCTCGTGGCGAACGTCCTCGCTGGGCGAGGTGCGCAGCGACCAGAACGGCACGCCCAGGGGCGAGGCGCCGCTGAGGTGGATGTCATCTTCGCCGGCCGACTGCAGACGCTCCAGGCTCTTCGGATCGATGTTCACCACGTCGGGCACGTACAGGAACGCGCTGCCCCAGCCGGTGCCGTCCACCCGGTAGTACTCGCGCATCAGGCGATCCTCGTCGGCATCGCCGATGCCACCCTGCACGGTGACCCGCGCGGGCGCCGGCTCGCCGGTGGTCTCGCCACGGCCCACGGCCTCCCAGGCCTGCCGGCGGATCTCACGCAGCTTCTCGCCCAGATTGGCCTTCTCGAGCTTGAACTCCTCGAGGATGGGTCCCATGAGCTGACCCTTGCCGCCGAAGGCGTGGCCGCCGCAATTGAGGCCCGACTCCACGCGGAACTCGGACACGTGCAGGCCCAGGCGCGCAAGCAGCTTGCCCTGAAGCAGCGCCGAGCGGTAGTCGCTCACCTTGAGCACGATGCGTTTGCGCAGGCTGCCGGACTCGTCGGGCACCAGATCGTTGAACTCGGACATGTAGCTGAACAGGCGGCGGTTCATGCCGGCCGACAGGACCACCGAGGCATCCACCTTGCTGTTCATGAAGCCACGCATGGCGCTGAGCGCGTCGCTGCACTTCTCGGGAAGCTTGCGGCCGCGACGGTCGTGATCGCGGTCGAGCTTGGTCATGATGTTGACGTCGATGGGGCCGGGCTTGACGAACTCGCGCAGGCGGTCCTGCAACTCGCGGCGCGCCTCGGGATCGGCCGTCGCCTTCATGGTGTCGTACATGTCGCGCAGCGATCCCGGCGGCAGCAGCTCGAAGTAGCGCACGATCTCGCTGCCCTTCTCGAAGGCGGCGGTGCGCACCTTCTCCACCTGACGGTCGATCAGATCGTGGAGCAGATCGAGGTAGGCGGTGATGCGACGGGCGCGGGCGTCCTCGGCGTTGTCCTCGATGGGGTCGCAAGGCTGATCGTGCTCCTGGCAGAGGCGCTGGCGCACCTGCTCGATGAGGACGTCGTCCACCAGGGAGACCACCGACGCGATGCCGTAGCGCGCCACCTTGAGGGGCGTGTCGATGGTGAATCCAGTTCCCATGACGGGAATGTGGAAGGTGTGGACGGGGGCGGGCTTGCGGTCGGCCATGGCGGCTCCGGTCTCGAGGGTATGCTGAACAACGGCACGCGCTGAACAGGGTGTCGACATACCCTCGAAGTGTAGGGGTAATGCGGGTTAATGGCCAGAGAAGTCGGTCGGTCAGGCTCGTCCCGGACGCTCAAAAAGCGCAGATCTCGGCCGACGGCGCTCGATGTACGGAAAACACCTACAGCGAGTGCCGATACGAACTCGGCCCGGTCTGGCCAGGGATAGCTCCGCCGGAATGCGGCAGAATCCACTGAATGCGCTTATTCTGATCCGGATTATCAGAACGCTGAGCCCCCACCGTGGAGATCCCATGCAACCAGGAACGATGCTGGCCCACTACCGCGTCGAGGAGAAGATCGGCGCCGGCGGCATGGGCGAGGTCTATCGCGCCCACGATACCACTCTGGGCCGCGACGTCGCCCTCAAGCTCCTTCCGCCCGAGTTCGCCTCCGACAGCGATCGCCTGGCCCGATTCCAGCGCGAGGCCAAGCTGCTCGCCTCCTTGAACCATCCCAACATCGCCGCCATCTACGGTTTCGAGCAGACCGAGGACGCCACCTTCCTGGCCATGGAACTGGTGGATGGCGAGGACCTCTCCGATGTGATCAAGCGTGGCGTCGTGCCCGTGGACGAGGCGGTTGACGTGGCCCGCCAGATCGCCGCCGGTCTCGAGGAGGCCCACGAGAACGGCATCGTGCACCGCGATCTCAAGCCCGCCAACGTCAAGCTCACCAGCGATGGCAAGGTGAAGGTTCTCGACTTCGGTCTGGCCCGCGCGTTCAGCGGCAAGTCGGCCGGCGAGGCGGAGATGTCCTCGGCGCCCACCATGACCGCCGGCATGACCCAGGCCGGCGTGGTGCTGGGTACGGCGGCCTACATGTCGCCCGAGCAGGCCCGCGGCATGGAGGTGGACCGCCGTACCGACATCTGGGCCTTCGGCGTGATCCTCTTCGAGATGCTCACCGGCGAGCGCCTGTTCCACGGCGAGACCGCCAGCGACATCCTCGCGGGCATCCTCAAGGTGGAGCCCGACTGGAAGATTCTCCCCAAGGGCCTGCCCCTGCAGGTGGAGCGCGTGTTGCGCCGTTGCCTGCTCAAGGATCCCCGCCAGCGCCTGCGCGACATCGGCGAGGCGCGGGTGCGGCTCGAGGACCCGGAGGCCGAGTCGGGCGTGTTCTCGGGAGCGATTGCCGCGGTGGAGGCGCCGGCGGATCGCGGGCCTCACACCTGGTTGCCATGGGGCCTCCTGGTGGCAAGCCTGGCCGTGGTGGCGTGGCTCGTGCTGACGCGTCCCGGCGGCGACACCGAGCGGCCTTCGCTGCACCTGGCCATGCCCGCGCCCGAGGAGATCGAATTCCACCTGAGCGGTTCGTATCCCGGGCTGCCGGTGGTTTCGCCCGACGGCCGGCACATCGTCTTCAGCGGCAAGTCGGTCACAAATGGATCGGTGATGCTCTTCGTGCGGGCCATTGACGCCGAGCGCGCCGTCGCCCTCGACGGCACCGACGACGCCCAGTATCCCTTCTGGTCGCCCGACAGCCAGTGGATCGGCTTCTTCGATCGGTCCGAGGGCATGAAGAAGATCATGGTGGGCGGCGGGCCCGCGCAGGTGATCTGCCGCGCCGAGAACGCCAAGGGCGCCAGCTGGAACGAGACGGGCGACATCGTCTTCGCTCCCGAGTACAACGTGTCGCTCCACGTCGTGCCCGCCGTGGGCGGCGAAGCGCGGCCCATCACCGACGTCGACGACGACGAGAACATCGACTCCCACCGACACCCGCAGTTCCTGCCCGACGGCCGCCGGTTCCTCTACCTGGCCCGCGGCGCCGGCGGCCGGGATTCGGAGCTGCGTCTGGCGAGCCTGGACGGCGGCCCCCATCAGGTCGTGATGCCCCTGGTGGCCATGGCCCAGTACGCGTCGGGCTACCTCCTCTACCTGTCCGAGCAGACCCTCATGGCCCAGCCGTTCGACGCGGACTCGGGCACCCTCAGCGGGATCGCGGTGCCCATCGCCGAGGACGTGATGTCCATCCCGGGCGCGGCCAAGGCCGCCTTCGCCGCCTCCGACGAGGGCACGCTCGTCTACCTGCGCGGCCAGGCCAACGTGGAAGCGAGCCTCGTCTGGCTCGACCGCGGCGGCAACGAGATCGGCACGGTCAGCGACATGGCCGACTATGACTCGGTCGTCCTTGCCCGGGACAACCGGCGCGCCGTGGCAACGATCATCGACCGCCAGGCCGGCACGTCCGACCTCTGGATCGTGGATCTCGACCGTGATTTCCGGACGCGCTTCACCAATCACCCCGGCGACGACGCCTACCCAATCTGGCAACGCGACGGCCGCTCGGTCCTGTTCGTGTCGGACCGCGGAGGGCACTACGAAATCTACCGGCAGCAGGTCGGCGGCACGGGCGAGGCCGATCTCGTCTTCAGCCTCGAAGCCCCGGTCATCCTCTGGGACGTCGCCGCGGACAACCGCACGATCCTCTACTCCCGGACCGGAGACGGTACGGGACTGGACCTCTGGACCGCCGACCTCGAGGGTGAGACCGAACCGCGCCTGCTGCGCGGCACCGCCGACGACGACGGCGCAGCCTGCTTCTCACCGGACGGCCGGTGGATCTCGTTCTGGTCGACGGAATCCGGAACGGGTCAGACCTATCTGGCACGCTGGCCGGACATGACGCCCATCCAGCAGGTCTCCACCACCACGGGCACGTGGTCATTCTGGACCAGCGACGGTGGCGAGATGCTCTACCAGGAGGAGGCCGGCAAGCTGCTCTCGGTGACGCTGACCCCGGAGAACGGGGATATGCGCCTGAGCGCGCCGCAACCGGTCTTCGATCACCTCGGCGTCAAGCTCGAGGGACCGTGGCTCGACCTCGCCGCCGACAATGAACGCTTCCTGGCCGTGAACACGCTGGCGTCGAATCCGCCGCCGTTCTGTGACCTGGTGGTCAACTGGACGGAGCGGGTGCGGCAGCGGTGAGCGGTCAACTCTTCTGCATAGCCTTCATGGCCAGCGTCGCCGCCAGCCGCCGCGGCACGAGCCGGGCCAGCAACGGGATGGGCTTGTTCCTGATCCCGTGCACCACCACCGTGCGCCCGTCGAGCATCGCCCGATAGCCCGTCTCGGCCACGTCCATCGACGTGGCCGCCCCCCGCGCGAACAGCCCCGCCCCCTCCAGGTCCGCCGCCGCCTCGAACTCGGTCACCGTGGCGCCCGGGCAGAGCGCGGTCACGGTGACGGCGGTTCCTGCAAGTTCCACTGCCAGCGCCTCGGTGAGCGACAGCACGTAGGCCTTGGTGGCGAAGTACACCGCCTGCAGCGGGCCGGGAATGAACGCCGCCGTGGAGGCCACGTTGAGCACGCGGCCGCTGCCGAGGGCAATCATCCCGGGCAGGAATGCGCGCATGAGCTTGGTGAGCGCCAGCACGTTGACCTGGATCATGGCCTCGTGGCGGTCGGGATCGATGTCGTGGAAGAGGCCGTAGCCTCCGAAGCCGGCGTTGTTGATCAGGTAGTCCACGTCGATGCTGCGCTCGACGACCTCGCGATGGAGATCCTCGGCGGCGCCGGGTAGCGAGAGATCGCACGGCAGCACGACGGCGCTCACGCCGTGCTGCTCGTGGAGTTGCGTGGCCAGTTCTTCTAGGCGGTCGCGGCGGCGCGCCACCAGCACGAGGTCGCCGCCGCGGGAGGCGTGAACCCGGGCGAGATCCAGGCCGATGCCGCTGGAGGCGCCGGTGATCAAGGCCGTGGTCGCCACGGTCAGCCTCCCTCGACGACCCGCGTCCAGGTGGTGTTCCGCCCCATCTTGACGAAGCCCACCTTCACGTAGCCGTACACCTCGAGGGTGTTGTCGTCCTTCATGGTGACCTTGCAGCGGTAGTCCTTGCCGCTCTTGGGGTCGTAGATGCGTCCGTCTTCCCACTTGTTCTTGCCGTTGTGCGCGAAGTCGGACATGAGCTCGAGGCCCAGGATCGGGCGGTCGCGCAGGGCCTTGTCGGGATTCTCGAGATCCACCCGCGGCTGGTTGTCGAGGCCGTCCACCTCGCCCGCATCGTAGAGCGGATTCTTGAGCCAGACGATATGTCCGTGAATCTTGCCGTCCTTCACGTAGATCTCGACGTGGGACCAGCCGTCGTCCTCGTGCTCGGTCTCCCAGACGCCGACGATGGCGTCGGGGGCGAGGACGGGATCGTCGGCACGGGCGGTGTCGGGAATGGCGGTGAGCAGGACTCCGACCGCGAGCACCAGGAAGGCGAGGCGAGAGGCACGGGTCATGGTGAGGCTCCTTCGTTCGAACGGGACTGGAACGAGATCTGCAACCCCGACGGGTCGGTCACAAAGTAGATGCGCTCGCCATGCAGGTCCACGGGCCCTTGAGGCTCGAGACCGTTGTCGCGCGCATGGGCGGCGAAGGCGTCGGCGTCGTCGACGATCAGCTGCAGCATGATGCCGGCCGGCATCCCGGGACCTTCTTCCCAGATCTCGATCCAGCTGTGATCGCCGGCGGGGAAGACCGCGCCGGAGAAAGGTGCTTCTTCTGGCGCGTCGGCACCGTCATCCAGCTCGCGACGCGGCAAGCCGAGATTCTCGAGGAATCCCGCCAGTTGCCGCGCCTCGGGAGCCACCGAACAGAAGCGGATACCGAGGACCTTCATGGGTCGATCTCCTTCTCGATCACATCGCCGCGTCGAACTCGTCGCGATAGCGGGCCACGCCGGTCACGCCCTTCATGGCGCGGGTATTGTCGATCACGATCATGAACGCCTCGTCCGGCACGCCCTCCCACTGGCAGGACAGGCCGTGGCGCGACGCCGGCACGAAACCGAAGCGCGGATAATACCGCGGATGCCCCAGAACCACCACGAACGGGCAGCCGCGTTCGCGCAGCATGTCCAGGCCGCGCTTCACGAGCCGCGAGCCGATGCCCTGGTTCTGGCGGTCGGGAAGCACGGCCATGGGCGCCAGGCCCATACCCTCGATACGACGCCGTGGCGTCTTGATCACCGTGGGACTGAAGAAGATGTGGCCCACCACGACGCCGTCGTCCGCCGCGACCATGGAAAGGACGTCCGGGCAGCTCGCCCGCAGCGCGTCGACGATGGCAGCCTCGGCGGCGGTTTCGAAGGCGAGTTCGTTGAGGGCGCGGATCTGGTCGACATCGCCGACTTGCTCGGGCCGGATGACGATCACGCGCTCGCCTCCGTCACTCCGTCGAAGAACTCCACTTCGCCGGTTTCCAGCGAGTACTCCGCCCCCACCACCCGCAGGCCGTCGTCGCGGATCAGTCCCTCGAGAATCGGTGACCCGTTCCGCAGCAGGTTCGCCGACGCGCGGATATTCGCCCGAACGGCGTGGCGCAACAGAGCGTCGCGATCGTTGCGCAACTCGGTGGCCATGAGGCCCTCCACCGCCGGCGCGATGCGGTCGACGATGGAGCGGAGGTTGGGATACTGGCGGCCTGCACTCTCCAGTTCGTCGATGGTCGCCTCCACGGCGCCGCAGCCCGTATGACCCATGACTACCACCAGCCGGGTGCCGAAGCGGTCGGCGGCGAACTCCACGCTGCCGATCTGCGAGGGCGCCACCACGTTGCCGGCCACGCGGATGACGAAGAGGTCGCCCAGGCCCTGGTCGAAGACGTGCTCGGCGGGAACGCGCGAGTCGGAGCAGCCGAGGATGATGGCCAGGGGCTCCTGTCCCGTCACCAGTTCGCGGCGTCGCGCCTGATCGGTGTGGACGCTGCGGTCGTGGTAGCCCGCCACGAAATGGCGGTTACCCTCCTGCAGCTGGGCCAGGGCCTCGCGAGCGGTCAACATGATCGATCCTTCCTCCAGCCGCGCTTCTCCACCGTGCGCAGGTCTTCGACGTCGGCCAGGGTCGCCAGGTATTCGGCCAGGGCCGGCAGCTCGCGATCGTCCGGGTCGCCGACGAAGGGCTTCACGGTGATCAGATTACCGTACTGGCGCTCCAGATTCCTGGGCAAATCCTCCACCACCAGTACCCGACGCAGATCATGGCCTAGCCGCTTGACCTTGGCCAGGTCCTTGAGCCAGTAGTGCTCCTGGGTTTCGGAATCGAGGCGCCGCGTGCAGCGGTCGCGGGTCCAGAGGAAAACCAGGGGCGTCTCGCCGAAGATCCACTCGCAGACCTTCTCGGCATAGTCGTTGGTGGCACTGGTCCAGACTGCGAGGTCGAAGAGGCGGGCGCAGTCCGCCACGAAACGGCGCAGCCCGGGGCGCTCGTGAACGCGGAAGCGGCCGACCTCGAACTGGTGAGGAACCTCGAGAGTCCGGTCGGTGGCGTGGATCAGGGTCTCGTCGACGTCGAGGACGAGCAGAGGGCGCGTCATGGTGTCTGCGGCTCCCGCGAGTGCTTCACGATGAATCGGGCCTGGCGCTCGTGCAGCCGGAGATGAAATCCGAGCATGCAATGCCAGCGGTGCGCATCGAAGGGACCGAAGATCGGATGGTTCTTGATCTGCGTGCCCCGCAGCTTGCCCAGGGTCGCTTCCAGCGCCAGGTATTCCTCTACCGAGCTGCGGAAATCGTCCACCGTCTCGACGCCGGGTGAGGCCGACGGCATCACGTCGCGCTTGGGATCGAAACCGCCCGGTGGCTCCTCGCCGCGTGCCAGCGCCCCGATCACCGTCGTCATGGCGCGGTTCACGATGGCGTTGTGCTCGAGGGTCATGAAGAGCGACCAGCGACGCATGTCCGCATCGATCCCCGGCATGGCCGGCACACGCACGGGGCGGGCGCCGGAGACCGCGTCCAGCTGGTCGGCCAGGGCAAGGTAGCGTCCGAGCGAGGCGTGGATCTGACCGGTGGCCACGGAGCGGCGTGTGAGCGCGAAGCGGGTGCGGATCACCGTCCTGACGACGGCGTTGATCACGACGCGGCGCCCTGCGTCAAGATTCGGTCGCCGATACGGTCGATGCACCAGGTGGCGCCATCGCACACTGCCTCATGGGCGACGATCTGGGCGATGGGGTCGGCCATGGGATCCTCCAGGATGGTCGATGATGGCGTGGGAGCACAGTGTCGCACGGACGCCGCGGATCGTCACGGACTGTGAGGGCTCCGGATCCCTCGCGTCTCATGTATCCGACATCTATCATCCAGTTTTCCCGACTGGAGAGATCGAACGCCGGGCGTCGACCTGTATCGCCTGGTGGCGAACTGCCTCCAGGAAACGCGGCGGATGACATTGATGAAGTAGCGGCTCATTCGAGCTGACGGGCGCCAGCGGCAAGGGGCTCCGGCGATGATCCGGGTCCCCTTTCTCGATGACCGGAAGTTTGATTCCCCGCATCCAGCGGTGCTACACTCGTCCGCATGACGCGCCACCTGCCCTGCACTCTCGCGCTCCTCGCTTGCCTCGCCTCGACCGCCCCCGCGGCCACTCTCCGCGGCGCATTCGATGCGGCCGGCCCGGGCGAAGGCTACGACAAGCTGGTCGAGCTCGAAACCGGGGCTGTCTACACCGGCGGCCTCCTCGTCGGCCCCGTGCTGCTGCCCGAGACCGGCATCTTCGCCGGCGAGCGCGGCCTCGACGTCAAGATCCGCGGCAACGGCGCCGTGCTCGACCTGCGCGGCAGCCAGATCTGCATCTCCTACTGCGACAATCGCCTGGATATCGAGAACTGCGTGATTCTCAACGGCAACGTGCGCTTCCGTGGCACCACCTGGGACGGCGGCGGCCAGCCCCGCGGGTCGGTGCGCTACTGCACCTTCTGGCGACCCCACGACTACTGCGTGCGCCTGCAGGGCACCGGTGGCGGCGTGGAGGTCTACCGCAACATCATGGTCGACGCGGTGGACACGGGCGTGGACTGGATATTCGGCAACGGCTTCCCCACCGACTTCCTGCCCACCGGGCATCACGTGGCGCTGAGCGCCTTCCCCGGCGTCTACGGCGTGCCCACGGTGCAGGAGAACTGGACCTGGCGCAGCGACCCCGCCGAGAACGCCGATCCGCTCTATCACTTCGTCTTCTTGTGAGAGTACGGCTGAGTCGAGCCGTACACCTGGCCGGGGGCCGGGGATCCGCCGCACCACAACGTCATCGGGACCGACCCGCAGCTGGTCGATCCGGACAACGGCGACTTCCGCCTACAGGTGGACTCGCCCGCGTGGGGCTACGGCTGCTTCGGCTTCCCCGGGCCGCAGCCGCGGCGCTCGAGTGAGATGCCCGTCACGCGACGTCGCGACTTGCGCCGGCGCGACAGCATCGACGTGGCCGGCCCCATCACCGTGGACACCGCCTGGGCCGCCGACACTGTCCGTGTGCACGGCGACGTCACGGTGGAGAAGGGCGCCACCCTCACCGTGGTCGCCGGCAGCCGGGTGCTCTTCCAGGGCCACCACGGTCTCGATGTGCAGGGCCGCCTCATGGCCCTCGGCGAGCCGGACGCCCACATCCTCTTCGACCGCACTCCCGCCCCGCCCGACGCCCCCACCTCCGACACCGGCGATACCTGGCGCGGCATCGCCTTCCGCTTCACTTCGGAGGACGACGGCGCCTCGCTCCTGCGGTACTGCGAACTGGTCAACGCCCTCGACGTCGACGGCGGCGCCCTCACCTTCGTGGGCTACTCGAACTGCCGCGTCGAGAACACCATCATCCGCGGAAACGTCGCCGAGCGCGGCGGTGCGGTCTACTGCTCGCACTACGCCGCGCCCGAGTTTATCAACTGCCTGCTCGTCGAGAACCGCGCCCTGCTCAGCGGCGGCGCCGTCTACTGCCTCGACGCCTACCCTCGCCTGGTCAATTGCACCATCACCGGCAACGTGGACGAGAACCCCGAGCCGGTGGACCGCGCCGCCGCCGTGGTCAGCATGATTTCCAAGCCTTGGCTCGTCGACTGCATCGTGTGGGGCAACCAGTCGAACTACTTCCTCGACCAGACCGTGATCCAGGCCAAGCCCTTCCACGTGCAGTACAACGACATCGAGTTCGGGCACGAAGGCGTGGGCAACATCGACGCCGATCCCTTATTCATCGGCGGCGCCACACACCCCTACCGACTGCACGACGGGTCGCTCTGCGTGGATGGCGGCGCGCCCGATACCACCGGTCTCGCGCTACCCATACTGGACCTCGCCGGCGAGGCGCGAATCCAGGGCGGCCGGGTGGACATGGGTTGCCACGAGGGCGGCGTGGTGATCCTGGCGGTGGAGCCGGCAGCGCCCGGGCGCATGCTCGCGCCCAACCGCCCCAATCCCTTCAATCCGGCCACCACCATTCGCTTCCATCTCTCCGCGGCGAGCCACGTGGAACTGACCGTGCACGACGTGGCCGGACGGACCGTGGCGACCCTCGTGCGTGGGCACCGGGCCGCCGGCGAGCACTCCGTGCGCTGGCTGGGCCGGGATGCGGCGGGCAGGCGGGTGGCGTCGGGAATCTATC
>PIVY01000095.1 GCA_003353795.1 bacterium | reverse complement strand
GAGCCGCTCGCCGGCCTTGTTCCACGCCACCACCGACGGGGTCGTGCGATTGCCTTCCTTGTTCTGAATGACCTTGGGCTCTCCGCCCTCCATGACCGCGACCACGCTATTGGTGGTTCCCAGATCGATGCCGATGATCTTTCCCATGTCACCGATTCCTTCCGCTAGTTCGGATGTCCTGGTTCAACTGCACGATGTCTCTATTACAAGAGGCGTGCCGCGCTGGAGAATTCGAGATCATCAGATGAAGGCGTTGCCGCAAATCACGTTACCGAGATCTGGGGTGAATCGTGGTAAAAAGACTGGCTGCCATTGTGGCCGAGGCTGCGCCTATACGGCAGCATCGCGGGTGTCGTCTGCCAGACCGGAACAGAAGGCTGACAGCACCGCCACGTCCATGCAGCGGAAGTATCCCGCGCTCAGAAGGGGCCGTTGCCCGTCCCAGGGCCAAGCACCCGCGAGGGTCGTCGCGAATCGCCCCAGCGACCCTCGAAGAACCTGGCGTAGGCAAAGGTTCCGCCCCTCGGGCGCGTTCCCCGGCGGATCGACGATCAGATGCAGGCGCATCTCGGCGAGTCGGTGAGGATGGCGCTCCGCGATCTGCTGCAACGAGCCGTGCCCGCAGATGCGCTTCTTTCCGAGGTACTCGGCCAGCGTGTGGTGATGAATGTGCAGCGGCACGGGAGTCGGCAGGACCTGAAAGTGCACCCCGGAGTCTTCGAGGCGGAATCCCAGAGCCATGTCCTCGAAACCGTAGGCCGCGAACTCCTCGTCGAAACCGCCGATCCGCTCCAGCGCATTCCGGGGTACGGCCGCATTCTGGGTGACCAGGTACTTCCCCGGAGCCGGACCATGCGGAAGCTTGGCCACGCCGCGGGTGTCGAGATAATGGAAATGTGGCCCATCGACGATCGACGGATCGGTAACCGCCGGTCCGATGGTCCCGTGGGACGGATCACGCTCCAGAATCTCGAGGTGGGCCTTCAGCAGGCCGACGGGCGCGAGGATGTCGTCGTCCAGGAACAGGACCCAGCGCCCCGAGGCAGCCTGCCAGCCGAGATTCCGAGCTGCGGCTCGGCCCACGTTCCGTGGCGGCGAGACCACGACGAGGCGAGGATCTTCGGCCGCGAGTTCGTCGAGCAGCCGGGCAGTATCGTCCGTGGAACCGTCGTTCACCACCACGATCTGCCAGGCGTCCGTCCCAGGCTGCTGAACCCGAAGCGCCGCGAGTGTGCGGGCCAGGAGGTCGCGCTTGTTGCAGGTCGGGATGACCACCGAGAGGATCATGCTGGTTTCTCCAGTCCCTGCAGCACCGGCAAACCCGCTTCGGCGGGCCAATCCCCCTCGCCAGTCACCAATCGTGCGAAGATGGCATCGACCAGTTGCATGTTGGCGTCGAAGCCGAACTGCGCTCTCGCCGCCTCGAGATTGGCCTCGCCGTGGCGCCGGCGGGCTGTCGGGTCGGCCGCGTAGTCGAGCATGGCAGCGACGAGTTCATCTTCATTCCGGGGCGCGACCACGCGGCCGTTCTCGCCCTCGCGCACCCACTCCAGGGCCGAGGCCAGCGATGACACGATGAGGGCACGTCCGCAACTCATGGCTTCCAGCAGGCTCACTGCAGTGGCATCCACCGACGGTACGGAGATGAACACGTCGCCGGCGTTGAGGGCCGTCGCGAACTCGTCGTGGGGAATGCGGCCGACGATCCGGGTGACGTCGGAGATACCGGCATCGGCGATCAGGGCCTCGAAAGGCGCCGGATCCCCCTCGTAGCCGGCGAAGAGGAACCGGGCCCGCGGCTCCCGTTCCTTCACCCGAGCCGCCGCGGCGATGACCACATCGATGTTGTAGTACGGCTGGGTGTAGCTTCGCGGCGAGAAATAGACGATATCGTCGTCGCCGAAACCTAAGTGCCGTCGGAATGACGTGGCGTCCAGCGGACGGAACCGTTCGAAGTCGACCCCCCAGAGGACCCGGAACGACCGCGCGGGGTCGGCGCCCAGCTTGCGGCAGGCCACGTCCAGGATGTCGACCGAATCGCCGGTGAGGGCGTCGCAGGACCCCGCCGCGCACCGCGCCAGCCAGTTCTTCAGACCATTCTCGAACGGCGTCACGTAAACGTCGTCGCCCCATACGGTCAGCACGTTGGGATGCATGCCGGAGAAGTGCCCCCAGTACCCATATCCGGTCAAGAAGTGGGTGTTCAGGAGATCGGGCTGCAACTCGGCCAGCAGACTTCGGACCTTCACCAGCGAGTACCAGTATCTCAGGGGCTTGACCGGCCCGGCGCTGTTGATGTCGTGAACCGTGACGTCATCGACAGGGCCCGGCTGCACCGTCAGCAGGTGGCAGTCGTGGCCTCGCTGGGCGAACCAACGAATCCAGCGCTCGGTGTGGATATGACGACCGATGGAGAGGAAGGCCAGGCGCATGATGTTCCCCGAGGCCTGTCGGCGACGGCGGCCGGGACGAACCAGCCGCGGTGGTGCCGGGAGCCGGACTCGAACCGGCACGCTACAACGTAGCGGGGGATTTTAAGTCCCCTGCGTCTACCAGTTTCGCCACCCCGGCACCCTGGAATCGACGAGCACCCTGGAATCGACGCCTGTTCGCGGGCAAAAAAATTGGAGGCGGCACCCGGACTCGAACCGGGGATAACGGTTTTGCAGACCGTCGCCTTAGCCTCTTGGCTATGCCGCCTCACACGGATGCAAGTATCGATGCTATCGGCGCGGATGTCAAGATCGCGCAACCGCTTTGGCCACAATGACCAACGCCAGTGCGACCCTTGGCGGCACGGCGACCGATAGGCAAAGAAAATGGAGCGGGCAACGAGACTCGAACTCGCGACATCTACCTTGGCAAGGTAGTGCTCTACCAGCTGAGCTATGCCCGCTCCTCTGGTGAGGAGAATAGATAATCGGTACCTGAGGCCTTGTCAACCGCCTGTTTGGGTTTTCTCGACCTCGGCGACCAGGTCCCGGTAGAGGTCGGCCGTGCGCTGAGCCACCCGATCCCACGAGTAGTGCTCGATGGCGTGGAGCTGGCCGCGTTCTCCCATCTCCCGGCGCCCCTGGGGATCTCGCAGCAGTGCTTCCAGGGCCTCGCGCAAGGCCACGGCGTCGCCCGAGGGGAATGTCACGGCATGTCCGGCAGCAGCCTCGACGTTGGGCGGGATATCGCTCACAAGGCACGGTCGACCGTACCCGAGGCCCTCGAGCAGCGTGATCGACAGCCCCTCCAGGCTCGATGGAAGCACCAGAACCGCGGCGTTGGAGAACAGGGCCTCCAGGATCGTGCCGTGGACGTAGCCCAGGAAATGCACTTCATCATGAGCCCGCGCCTTGAGTTCGGCCGCATACGAATCGGTGAAGCCCGCATCGCCGGCGATGAGAAGCGGATACTCGCGCCGCAGATCACCAGGGAGCTGCGCGTGTGCATCGAGCAGGAGGTGGCACCCCTTCTCCGGCACCAGACGGGCCGCGAACAGGACGAAGCGCTCGGGAAGGCCCTCCTGCCTCAGAACCTCCGGATCGCGATAGATGGGTGGCGTGATGCCGTTGGGGATGTAGTCGGTCGCCGTCTGGTGCTCGATCCGGTAGTGGTCCCGGAGCGCTCGTGAAACCACGATGGTACGGTGAGGCAACCGCGCGCTGGATCGCTCGCCTAGCTTCAGCACCCAGCTCGCGAAGGGCCCCCACTTGTCCCGAGCCCAATCCAGACCATGGACGGTGACGACCGTGGCGCGGCGGCCGAGCCAGCGCGGTATCCAGGCCAGCAGACCGGGGCCCAGTGCGTGGTAGTGCACGATATCCGTAGGTCGCCCCAGCACGTCCAGAGACGAGATCATGGTGTGGGAAATGGCGTCGAGGTGCTTGGTGGGAATGCTCGGACGACGGCGGACGGTCACCCCGGGAATGTCCGAGGTGCCGTCCAGCGCGCTGTAATGCGGCCGGCTGTAGATGTCGACGTCGAAGCCGGCGGGGCCGAGCCTGCGTGCAAGCTCGGCCACATGGCGCTCGATACCACCATGAATGGGCGGATAGCCCTTCTGGCCGATCATGGCTACCCTGATCCGGGACGCTCCCACGCTACTCCCGCCAGGCGAGTCAGGCCCGCCCCCGTTGTCCGGAGGCGGATCGAGATCCACCTCAGATGCCCTGGACCAGTTCGACGGGCTGTCCGTCGTCCTTGATGGACTGACAGGCCTTCTCGAGGACCTCCACCACTTCCAGACCTTGCTGCCCCGAAGTGATGGCTTCCGCGTCGCCCTTGATCACGTCGACGAAGTGCTGCGCCTCGATCTTGAGCGGCTCGGCCATGTCGACCCGCGGCGAGAAGATGTCGCCCGAACGCAACTGCAACTGGAACTCGCCGAAGCTATCATAGTGCGGCTGAATCTCAACACCCTTGTCGTAGACCTTGATCTTCTCCGTCGGCGACACGTCGTCGTAGACGAGCATCTTACGGCTGCCCACGAACGTCATCTGGCGGATCTTGTTGGGGTCGAGCCAACTGACGTGGATGTGCGCGATCTGGCGGCCCGGATACTCCAGCGTCACGAATGCGACGTCTTCGATGCCCTTCTCCACCTGGACGTAGCTGCGGCCCGTGGCCGAAACCACTGTGGGGTTGGCTCCGAAGAGGTGGTTGAGCATGGCGACGTCGTGGGGCGCCAGGTCCCAGACCACGTTGACGTCTTTCTGGAAGATGCCCAGATTCACTCGGGTAATCGACACGTAGTAGATGTCACCCAGGTCTCCGTCCGCCATGAGCGCCTTGATCTTGCGCACCGCCGGCGCGAAGAGGAAGGTGTGGCCCACCATGATCACCAGACCACCCTTGTCGGCGGCGTCGTTGAGGCGCCGGCACTCTTCCGCGGATGCCGCCATGGGCTTCTCGAGGAACAGGTGCTTGCCCGACTGGAGGACATCCATCCCCAGGGGATAGTGACTGGACACCGGCGTGGCGACCACGACGGCGTCGACACTCGGGTCATTGACGATGTCGCGGTGATCGGCCGTCTGCGTGGCGTTGGGGTAGAGCCCCCCTACCCGCGTCAGCCGGTCAGAATCGATATCGGCGATGGCGACGATTTCCACCTCGGGATTGTTGTGGAAATTCCGAATCAGGTTCGGACCCCAGTACCCGCAGCCGATGACGCCCATCTTGATCATGTCCGTTTCCTTTCTCCGGATGCAGAAACGTACTGCGTTTCCGCAGCCGTGATGCCACCACTAGTTGCCTCGGATTATAGATCGGACGTTCGGGTCCGCTCCTTGAGCGCCGTTCAGTCGGCTGCTACATGCCGCCGGTGCCCCGCATCACCACCGGGATCGTCCGCAGGAGGATCTTCATATCCAGCGGCAGCGACCAGTGGTTGATGTAGTGCAGATCGAGATGGACCATCTCGTCGAAACTCACCTGGCTACGGCCCATGACCTGCCACAGACCGGTCAATCCCGGCGTGACCTTCAGCCGCTCGAGATGCCACGGCTGGTAATTCTCGATCTCGTAGGAAATGGGCGGTCGGGGACCAACCAGGGACATGTCGCCCTGGAGGATGTTGAAAAGCTGCGGCAATTCGTCGAGAGACGTCCGCCGCAGCCAGTAGCCTATGCGCGTGATACGCGGGTCCTGCTCCATCTTGAACAGTTGCTTGCCGCCATTGCGCTCATGGCACCCGTCATTGTCGCCGTTGATGAACATGGCGGCGAATTGACGGTGAATGGCATCGTCGGAGTCATGACGCATGGAGCGGAACTTGTAGAATCGGAAGGGCCGACCGTTTCGCCCCAGCCGCTCCTGTACGAACAGCACAGGCCCGGGGCTGGATCGCTTGACCAGCAGCGCGATCACCGCCAACAACGGCAAAAGCGCCAGCGTCAGCAATGACGCGGCCAGAAGATCAAAGGATCGCTTGAGGACCCCGCTCAGCCCAAAGAATCGTTTCGCGTCCACCGGGACGAAAAACTCATGCTGGGACAGGGACAGGGTCTGGGAGGCAACCCGCAAGGCAGCTGCATTCTGCTTCATAGGCGTACGGACCCCCGAGGCAAACTCGTGGTGCTAGGAACTGGTTGTCGACACACTCGTTAGCTTCGGATCATCCGGGTCCCTTCTCGAATGCTTGTCGACGGCCCCGGGGCAGAGGCCAGAGTCGATCTGAGGTTGGAAAGGCATTTTAGCATATAATCACCTCATTTGTCCAGCCCCCTCGGCGATATTTGCACACTTCAAATCCGACGCCGAATTCTTTTGCCATGGCGGGCTTAGCGATCTATCCTGACTTCGCACACCGCGATCGCGGCATGAGGATTCACCCGAGAGGAGCTGGAAACATGGCCCAGAAAATGGATATCAAGCCTGCTGATGGGAAGCTGGGCATCCTGACCCCCGGCATGGGCGCCGTTTCATCCACCTTCATGGCCGGGATCATGGCCATTCGGAATGGACTGAGCCTACCCATCGGTAGCCTGACGCAGATGGGTCACATCCGCCTCGGCAAGCGCACCGACGACCGTCAGCCGCTGGTCAAGAACTTCGTTCCCCTGGCAGACCTCAGCGACCTGGTCTTCGGCGGCTGGGACATTTTCGAGGACAACATCTACGAATCCGCCTGCAATGCCGGGGTCCTGCCCCGAACGCTCCTCGACCAGCTCAAGCCCGAGCTCTCGGCCATCCGGCCCATGAAGGCCGTGTTCGATCAGTACTACGTCAAGAAGCTCGAAGGCACCTATATCAAGACCGGCATGACCAAGATGGAAATGGCCGAAGCCTTGATGCAGGATATGGAAGACTTCAAGCAGGCCAACGGATGTGATCGCCTGGTCATGATCTGGTGCGGATCCACCGAGATCTTCCTGCAGCGCAGCGCCGTCCACGAGACCATCGAAGCGTTCGAGAAGGGCCTTCGTGAAGACGACCCGGCCATTGCGCCGAGCATGATCTACGCTTACGCCGCCATCAAGTCCGGTGTCCCGTACGCCAACGGTGCGCCCAACCTCAGCGCCGATTTCCCGGCCCTCGAGGAACTCTCCAAGCAGACGGTGTCGCCCACCTGCGGCAAGGACTTCAAGACGGGTCAGACCCTCATGAAGACGATCCTTGCCCCCGGGTTCAAGGCACGTCTGCTGGGCATGAGCGGCTGGTTCTCCACCAATATCCTGGGCAACCGCGACGGCGAGGTCCTCGACGATCCCGAGTCGTTCAAGACCAAGGAAGAGTCCAAGCTCAGCGTGCTGGATACCATCCTCCAGCCCGACCTTTACCCGGACCTCTACGGCAACCTCTACCACAAGGTGCGCATCAACTACTATCCGCCGCGTGGTGATAACAAGGAAGGCTGGGACAACATCGACATCTTCGGCTGGTGCGGGATGCCGATGCAGATCAAGGTCGACTTCCTCTGTCGCGACAGCATCCTGGCCGCGCCCCTGGTGCTCGACATGGCGCTCTTCCTCGATCTGGCCAAGCGTGGTGGCATGGGCGGCATCCAGGAGTGGCTCTCGTTCTTCTTCAAGAGCCCGGTCACTCCCGACGGACTCGTTGCCGAGCACGACCTCTTCATCCAGCAGACTAAGCTCAAGAACACCCTGCGCTGGATGATGGGCGAAGACCAGATCACCCACCTCGGCCGCGAGTACTACGAAGAGTAGGCGCCGATCGGCCGGGGGTCCATCGACGGACCCCCGGCCCTCTCCACATCTCTATTGCAAGGAGCCTGCCGTGTCTGCCTGGACCCTCGAGTGCCTCACCGTCGGCCCGTTGCAGATGAACGGCTGGCTGATCCTCGACCGCGACGCTGGTGAGGCTGCACTGATCGACCCCGGCGACGAGCCCGCCCGTTTGCTCCAGCGGATCGACGCCTCGGGTTGCCGCCTTCGCTGGCTCCTGGCCACCCATGGACACTTCGACCATGTGGGGGCGGCCGCCGAGATCCAGGCGGCCGTCGATCTGCCGTTGCGCCTGCACGCCAAAGACGTGTTCCTGGTCGAGGGCATGCCACAGCATCAAGCCATGTACGACCTGCCCGCCTCGGCAGTGCCTCGTCTCGCGCCCGACCTCACCGACGGCACCACGTTGCCCCTGGGTTCCGGCGAGCTCCTGGTGACCACGGTTCCTGGGCACACTCCCGGGCACGTCATGTTCAGCTGGCCCGGGCACGCGGTGGTCGGCGATTGCGTGTTCCATGGATCCATCGGACGTACGGATCTGCCGGGCGGCAGCTTCGATGACCTTGCCGCCAGCATCCGCAACCGGATCTACGAGCTCCCGCCGGAGACCGAACTCCACCCCGGGCACGGGCCGGACACCACCGTCGCGCACGAGATGGCGACCAATCCGTTCGTCCCTGGTCTCTGAAACTGCGGACCGTACGAGAAAGGGCGGAACCGTGGTCGGTTCCGCCCTGAGCCAATCGATCGAATCCGGATCGGGATCTATTCCTCGGTCTCCAGTTGCTCGGCCATGGCGGCAGCCAACTCGGCAGCAGCGGCTTCCCGCTCCTCAAGGCGCTGCTTCTCGAGCTTCTGGTGCTTCTTCAGGAATTCCTTCTTGATCCAGTCGCGATAGAGCGACGCGCCCAGGCAGCCCGAGTCGTAGGCGTAGATGCTCTGGAAGTTGGCCGGCGCTTCCTCGATCTTGATGTTGTTGGTGATGATGGTCTTGAAGATGTCGTTCTTGTCGAAGACTTGGCCAAGTTCGCGACGCA
This sequence comes from bacterium, assembly GCA_003353795.1. GTDB lineage: Bacteria > Krumholzibacteriota > Krumholzibacteriia > LZORAL124-64-63 > LZORAL124-64-63 > Glo-17. Next base: position 10,894 of record PIVY01000095.1, on the reverse strand, counting down.
CATTCTTCAAGAGCGGCGTACGGCCGTCCTTGAGCGTGATCAGGACACCGAGCAGTTGCAGCCAGGTGTTCTGGCGCTCCTTGATCTTGTCGATCACAGCCGTGAGCTGCCTCATGGCCGGCACCGCCAGGCCCGTGCAGGGCGTGGGAATGAGCACGTAATTGGCCGCCACAAGAGCATTCTGGGTCAGCACACCAAGATTGGGCGGCGTGTCGATGATGATCCAGCCGTAGTGAGGCGAGAGCGCCGAGACGACCTTTTCGAGACGGTCGTTGATCTGGGTCTTCGCCATGCTCTCCAGCGATGGATTGGACGGCAGGAGGTGGATCTCCTCGTCGTAGACCGTCGTGGTGATGCCGTCATGTGGCGTGATGGCCCGGCGCAGGACGTCGAATACGCTGCGGGCAGGCGGATCGCCGTCGAGCTTACCGAGCAGGGTGCTGGTAGCGCAGCCGTGCGGATCCATGTCGATCAGCAGGCACGAGGAGGTGACATCACTGTACCGGATCAGGCCGGCTGCCAGGTTGATGGCAGTCGTGGTCTTACCCGCGCCACCCTTGTGATTCACAACGGCGATCACATTGCTCATCGGCTATGGTCCTCTTCAGGCTGTGATTGGAAGAACAGGCGTTTTGGCGCAACCATACGAATATACGCGCGTTCCCCCGACACGCCAAGAAGGAATGAACATAGGGACCGCCAGAGAGCCCTGTGCGTCAAATTTGTGGACATATCCGCAACATCGAGCCATCAGAAGCTGCCGTGGAGCGAGATCAGGATCTCCACCATGTGTTGGGGTCCCAGATCTTCCACCTGAACGCCCGGATAGGGGGCGCCCTCGGGAACCGGGGGACGGTAATCGGCGAACTCCAGCATCTGGACCGTATCGCGGATCTCCAGCCGCAGGCCCCAGTCGCTGCCGAGATGCTGGTGGAAACCTCCCCCGAAGCGCAGGCCGGGACGGGTTTGATCGTAGTCATCGCTGAGGTTACCAGACACCTGCGTCGCCGTTCCACCGGCCAGGACGTACAGGTAACTCGGCTCTTGCATGAATCGGTACTCCGTCGTGAGGCCCAGCATGACGACGGCGAGTTCGTCCCAGCGGAAGACCCCCGCCAACTCCCCCACCCTGGCCAGCGCGGCCATCGGCAGTTGGGCCGCGCTGAGGTCGAGCCGCAGGCTGAAATGGGATCCCAGGCGCCGACCGACCGTCACGGCAAGCGCGATGCTCTCGTCCAGGGTGAGCACGAAGTCGTCCGATGCGAATGGGATCCCACCTGGCGGCTGCCAGGTCTGATCACCGCCGCCGGTGGTCCTTATCCTCGCGAGGTCGCCACTGGTCATGAGGCCGGCACCGGGCATGAAGTACCAGCGCTTCGACGTCGTTTCGGTCGCCTCGGTCGGCAACGGTTCCTCCTCGACGGCGGTGCGGCGGTGACGTCCCGTACTCGTCTGCGCCAGCAATGGTCCGGCGAGCAGGCACACGAGGATCGCCAGCGTCAGGACGCGGAGCATGAATGGCCTCCGTTCACGACTGGGGCTGCTGTAGCGAAAATGTCTGGATCACCGCCTGTAGCCGGCGGAAATAGTCCATCTTGTCTAACCCGGGTGCGTAGACCAGGGCATCGATGCAGATCACGCGCTGCCGTTCCGGGTCGGCCACGAACCAGCACCAGAAAGGGCCGCCTCCGTCAAACCGCCGACTGGTCCAGGCACCCTCCAGGCGAACGGCGGGCATATCGTTCAGGGTGTCTTCCGACCAGACCAGAGACGATGCCACCAGGTCCTCATGGTGCATCTTCAGGCCCAGTTCCTTGCGCAGTTCGAGCAGCAACATGTGCTGACCGAGCAGCATGTCGGGATCGCTGCTCTGCGACCAGCCGATGGTGATCCCACGTGACGGAGCCGCCTGGATGAGTTCCACTGCGGGATAGCCGTCCGGCGTCTCCTGATTGAGGCGGAAATCACCGGGGATCTCGAAGAAGAACCGGTGGCGTGTCCAGAGGTCGGTCATCAACTGTTCGGCGAGACCCTCGTAGCGATAGCGGCGCATGATCCTGGACGCCGATTCCGACTCGATCTCCGCTCGCAGTTCTCCCGCGTTGCGACGGAGATAGCTGAGGAGACTGTTACGATCGGTACCCGCGACGATCACGGCGTGTTGATAGTTGAGGAACGGCTCATCCAGCCGGAGCACGGTTGGCTCTCCACGCGATACGTATTCCTCGCCCGCATCGGTGAGCTTGCCGCGGAGCATCTTGACGACCGGGCCCTGATCGCCCACCCGCCAGACGAAGATGATGTTTTTGTAGCCCTTGGCGAGTTCCCACTGGTCCGGTGTGTAGACCGTCGTATCCAGCAAGTTTTCCCGCGCCAGGACGAAGGTGTACTCCTGGTTCAACGCGGAGGTGAACGCTTCCATGGAACTCGCGAGGGATGCATCGGACACGACGACGGCGACGTCGCTGTAGGAGCCGGCGGCCATGAGGATGGGTTTCTCTTGGTCGAGGTCGCATGCCGCAAGCATCAGGATTGCCGCGAGCATCAGGGCCAGCGGGACAATGTGCCGCAAGGTGTGCCTCCGCCGGAGTCTACGGTCGTCACGGACGTGGGTGCCCGCTCAGTCTGTATCTACAGCCCGACCGGAGAGGCTGTCAACCCTGGCCTTGAGGCTCATGATCTCCGTATCCTTCTTGCCCATCAGGCGCTGCATGGATTGCACCTCCTGCTCCAGCCTGCGGATCCGCTGGAATCCCGGGTCCGAGAACCCAGACAGCGCCCGGCCACCCAGACCATCGCCCGTGCTGACGGATCGCGACAGCGAATTCCGGGAGCCGAACGTGCCGAACGATTCGATAGGCCGGCGGCTTGAGTCCAGGAACGAGTCATCGTTCGCCGTGGTCTGGACCGGGAGGCGAAGCGGCTCTTCAGCCACGGCCACCGATCCGCCACGGTCACCCTGCGGCACGACAGTTCCCGGCGCCAGCACGGCCACGGCCAGGACCGCTGCCATTCCCAGTCCTGCAGAGAATCCGGCACGGGCGAACCAGCGACGCCAGCCCGACTGTTCCTGATGCCACGGATATTCGGCATCCCTGGCGGTCTCGCGCAGCGTCTGACTGAGCCTCAGCTGCAGCTTCCAGTCGAAATTGTCGGGTAGAACAGGGTCGGTGGCGTGGAGCATGCGGAGGCCGATCTGGAGATCTTCGCGGAAGCCGCGGCAATCCTCGCAGGCCTGGAGATGGTCCTGCAGGTGCCGCACGTTTTCGGGGGGTAGTTGCTGATCGATCTCCAGGCTGACCCACTCCTGGATCCTGCTGCACTTCATGATACGTAGCCTCCGTCCATTCACACTAGTCTTCGTCCTCGGCCATGGCGCGCGCCTCGATCCGTTCCAGATCGGCAAGGAGCGTTTCATTCCTCAGGAGCGGTTTGATGTTCTGCCGAAATCGGTTGCGCGCACGATTGATCCGCGAGCGAACCGTACCGAGCTTGAGCCCTGTGACCTGCTGGATCTCCTCGTAGGAGAGCTGGTCGACCTCGCGCAACAGGAACGGCACCCGGTATTTCTCCGGAATCTTGGCCGTGGCCTCATTGATGAGGCGTCCCAGTTCCTCGCTCTCCACGTCCCGGCTGGGGTCTGCGTGGGGATCGGCGGGATCCACGGGATGCTCGTCCTCGTCCGGTACGGGATTGAGGCTGAGCATTCGCGGCGCCCGAGACACCTGGCGCATACGGTTCCGAACCAGGTTGGTGGCAATGGTGAATACCCAGGTGGAGAACTTGGCGATTTCCCGGTACTTGTCCGCGTGCATGTAGACACGGATCAGCGTCTCCTGGGTCATCTCCTCTGCCAGGCTGGGATCCTTCACCATGCGTAACGTGAAGGAAAAGAGCCGTCCCTTGTAGCGCGCGACGATCTCGTCGAAGGCGCGCCGATGGCCCTTCTGCACCAGGACGATGAGATCCTCGTCCCGGATGTCCTTCACACCCTCGGCACCGTTGCGGGGACCGGGGTACTGGCTGTCGAGCGATAGATTCACTTTACCCCTCCTTGGGGCCGATACCGTGTCCGGCTCGGTGTGGAACGCCCACGGCGGGACTCAGGTTCCCGCAAAAAACGTCGCCACCGATCAGAACGTCGGTTCACGGCAAGAATTCCGCCAGAGGCCACAGGGGCAGGTAGGCCTCGGCCGGCAGGTCCAGGGATTCTACGTCGAGCAGATTCAGTTCGATCTTGCCCGGCCAGCGCGCCGTGGTGGCGACCAGTTCTTCGCCGTGCCAAGCAAGATCCAGAACGAGACCGTCACCGCCGCGGCCAAGGCCGCGGGTCGAAAGGCGCCGCCGCAGTGCACCTCCGGTCACCGGGCCTGACTCAGGCGGTCGCCAGGCAGCCGGCAGGCCCTCCCAGTCGTCGAGGATCACCGGCATCGGGCGCCGGGGTTCTGCAGTCCGCCAACGGCGGTGACCGTCTCGGGAGCTGGCCGACGCCACCGATTCCCCCACGATCAACCGCTCGAGTATCTCACCGAGCGCGGAGGTTGCAGACGGTCCCAGGACACGCCACGGCTCGCTCCACGGCTGCACGAATCCCCCCTCCGTGGTACCGGAGAGGGTCCAGCCGCGGCCCTTGCGATGTCGTAGATCGTCGTTCGCCGGCCACCGACCATCTTCGGCCACGGCAATCTCACAGCGCCAGGTCTCGCCGGGTCGGCTCTCGATCATCAGGAACGGTCCGGTCGCCGCGCCCAGAGGGGTCTCCAGCCGCCAGGTGCCCGACCGCAAGTGATGATCATCCGCTGCTGCCGCCGGCAGACACGCTGCCAGGAGCATTCCCAGCAGGAGTACGGATGACCCGACTGTCCACCGGTCAGCGTCCATCCTCCAGCTCCGCGATGATGGTTTCGAGCCGCTGGCGGTCGCCACCGCCGGCCAGGGCTCGCCGGAACACGCCGAGAGCTTCCTCGGACTGGCCTTGCTTGCGCAGCACCATGCCGAGGTGTTCGAGGATCACCGGATCGTCCGGGCGAGCATTGGCTGCCCGTACGAGCCAGTCGAATGCCTCGTCGAACTCCTCACGCTGATAGAGGACCCAGCCGAGGGAGTCGAGGTAGGCGCCGTTTTCAGGATCCGAAGCGAGGGCCTGGCGAACCAGTCGTTCGGCGTGATCCAGATCCTCCCCCAGCTCGGCCAGGAGATAGCCGTAGCTGTTGGCCACCTCGGGATCGTCGGGAAACTCGGCCTGGAGATTGTGAAGCGTCTTCTTGGCCTCGCCCAGTCGGCCCGCTTCCTGGAGGCAGAATCCGAGCTCCAGCGTGGCGCCCACGCGCGTCTCGTTGACCTCGCCGGCCATGTGGAAGTGGCGGCACGCGCGATCCAGATCTCCCAGGGTGCGGTAGGTATAGCCGAGGATCATGTGACCCTCTGCGTCCTGCGGATGAACCGTGACCGCGGCCTTGGCAGCGTGTCCCTGGGCTTCCACTCGCAGGGCCAACTGTCGATCGTCCGGATCTTCGGCCGCGAGATCGTCCCGGTACTCGATGATCAGCAACCGCAACAACGAAACCCTGTACACGGCCATGGTGGGTTCCAGTTCCACGGCCTTGCGGAGCTGCACCAGCGCACCCTCGGGATCGTGCTGGACCTCGAGTGCCCGGCCCCAGAGATAGCGGATATCCGGCGCGTCCGGCCACCGCTCCGCCGCAGCCGGCAACAGCGAAAGCGCCGACTCCACGTTGCCGAGGCCAAGCAGGTAACGCGCGAGTTCGGTCTCCAGTTCGAGATTCTCGAACCCTTCCTCCCGGGCACTCTCGAGAACCTCGACGGCCGTTCCGAAATCGCCCCGACGCGCCACGAGCTCAGAGAGCTCGAGGCTGCAATCCGGACGCTGGGACTCCCCTTCGCGACGGCGCGCCTCGTCGCCCGTCGTCGCCTCCTTGCGGGCCCTCGGCAGGTCGTCCTTGTGAACGAGATATCGGATCAGCGCCAGCCGCAGCGGCAACGACGTCGGCTCCACCTCGAGCGCGTCGCTGATCAGCTCGGCCATCTCGTCGAAACGTTCATGCCGTTGCAAAAGAGCCCCGGCCGCCAGGGTGAACTCCTCCGTGCGCCCCGGGTCCTGACGAGCGGCTTCGCGATAGACGGCGATGGCCTCGTCGACACGGTCCAGTTGCCCAAGAAGGTCGGCCTCGAGCTTGATGAGCATGGGATCCGACTCGCCCCGCCGCTTCAATTCCTGCACCTGATCGAGCGCCATGCGTGGCCGGCCCGACTGCGCCAGGAGCAATGCATACTGCCGGCGCTGCTCGAGGCTGTCCGGAGCTGCGCTCACCAGGTCACCGTAGATCCGAGCCGCATCCTGAACAAAGCCCGCCTCGACCAGACTCTGGGCATAGGTGCGGGCGATCCGGGTCGACTCCGGCGCGAGGCGGTAGGCGCGATTGAGGAAGACGAGAGCGGCCTCGGTCTGTCCCTGCTGCTGCAACGAGCGACCGATTGCGTAGGCGGACGTCGCCCCGAGCGGCAGACCGATGTCGTCGCCGGCGCTGTCCGGCAGGTACATGACCTGGTCGGCGGGCAGCGGCAGGTCGTCAGGAGTCGATGCCGCGGCGCCGCCGATCAGCAGGACCGACACCGCCACCGCGGAGAACCAAGGTTGCCTGACCATCGAAGGGGTCCTTCCCGGGGATTGCCATCACGAGCCACGGTCAGTTCGCCGGCGGCTCGGCCAGTTCTTCCAAAAGTTCGTCACGTGCGCCAAGGGTCGCCAGCGCGCGTCGCGCCGCTTCCTGCTCCGCCGTCTTCTTGTTCGACCCTTCGCCCTGGCCCAGCGCGTGTCCGTTGAACGTCACGCCCACCTTGAAGACGCGTGCGTGATCGGGGCCGGCCGCCGACGTGACGCGGTATCGGGGAGGAGTCTTGTAGCGAGCCTGGATGATCTCCTGCAGGCGGCTCTTGTAATTGTCCTGCCCGCGCTGTTCGAGAAGGCGGTCGCTGCCGTCGAGCAGGCATCGGTCGATCATGCCCTCCGCAGCCGCCAACCCGCCGTCGAGGTAGACGGCACCGATCACGGCCTCCGTCGTGTCGGCGAGGATGCTCGACCGATGCCGGCCGCCGGTGGCCGCCTCGCTGCGGGACATCCGGATATGCACCCCCAATTCGAGATCGGAAGCAACCTCGGCCAGCCGGTCACGGCATACGAGCAACGACTTCATCTTGGTGAGATCGCCCTCGCTGGAATCGGCGTACCGCTGATAGAGGTACGCGTTGACCACCAGGCCGAGAACCGCGTCGCCCAGGAACTCCAGGCGTTCATTGCTGTCCTCGCGGGTGTTGCGTACCACGTGGGAATGCGAGCGGTGCAGGAGAGCGTTGTCCAGGAGTCGCGGGTCACCGAATACATGGCCCAGTTTGGTCTCCAGCACCTCGCGCAGCGCTGGGTCTGCGGCAGGCGGGGGCACGGTGGATTCGTCCACCGGTGCCCCCGTCAACTTCTGCCAGAGATCCTTCAGCCTCATGAATTATCGGTCACCACCGAGATCAGGTCACCGCCTGGAAGCAGATCGATACGTTGTGACCGCCGAATCCGAAGGAATTGGAGAGCGCGTACTCGACCTGGGCGGACACGGCCTCGTTGGCGCAGTAGTCCAGATCGCACTCCGGATCGGGATTCTTCAGATTCATGGTCGGCGGCAGGATCCCTTCCTTGAGCGCCAGCGTGGTCGCGGCGCCCTCCACGGCGCCAGCCGCACCCAGGAGGTGCCCCACCATGGACTTGATCGAACTCACCTTGAGCGCATCGGCATGGTCGCCGAACACCTTGCGGATGGCCAGGGTCTCGATCTTGTCGTTGAAAGGTGTCGAGGTTCCGTGAGCGTTGATGTAGCCAACCTGCTCGGGTGCGATCCCCGCACATTTGAGCGCCGCCGACATGCACGCCTGGGCACCGTTGCCGTCGTTGTCAGGCTGGGTCATGTGGTAGGCGTCGGCCGAAGAACCGTAGCCGGCGATCCGGCCCAGAATGGTGGCGCCACGCGCCTTTGCATGCTCTTCGGATTCCAGGACCAGCACGCCGGCACCCTCGCCGAGGACGAATCCGTCGCGCTCGGCATCGAAGGGTCGGCTGGCTGTCTCCGGAGAATCGTTGCGGGCCGACAGGGCCTTCATGTTGCCGAAACCGGAAAGTGCCATGGGGCAGACCGCCGCCTCGCTCCCACCCGCGAACATGACGTCGGCCGCATCGAGTCGGATCTGATCAGCGGCCGCAGTGATGGCGTGACCCGACGACGCACAGGCCGAGGTGGTGCAGTAGTTGGGCCCCTTGAGGCCGTAGCGAATCGAGACCAGGCCGGCAGCCATGTCGGCAATCATCATGGGAATGAACATGGGCGAAACGCCCCGCGGACCACGCTTGAGCAGCCGCGAGTGCTGTTCCTCCCAGGTGGTCATACCGCCGATACCGGACGAGATGATCGCACCGGCCCGATAGGGGTCGTCGAAGCCGTCGAGCCCCGACTGCTGCATGGCCTCTTCGGCCGCAGTGATGGCGAATTGGCTGTAGCGGTCAGCCTTGCGGGCTTCCTTGGGTTCCATCGTCACATGGGGATCGAACTCCTTCACCTCGGCGGCGAAGGTCGTCCGGTATCCCTCCGTATCGAAAGCCGTGATGGGAGCGACCCCGCTGGCGCCCGACTTGAGCGCCACCCAGGTGGAATCCCGATCCGATCCAATCGCGGTCACCGTTCCGATTCCGGTGACGACCACGTTGCGCTGATTCACGGCGAAACCTCCATGCCTTGGAATCTGAATCAGAAGCTGCCCACGCCAAACAATCTGACCACTCCAGGTGGACCGACGAGTGCGTGGAATGGAATGACGACCCCGGCCTCAGCGCGGCGTTGCTGAAGACCGGGGTCGAAGCCGAATCCCCGGCCCAAGGCCGGATGACGGCGCAGGTGAACCCTACGAGTCCGCCAAGCGCTCATCGAGGTAGTCGATGGCGTCTTGAACGGTCCGCAGTTTCTCCTGATCCTCGTCGGGGATCGTGATGTTGAACTCGTCCTCGAGATCCATGACCAATTCGACCGTGTCCAGGCTGTCAGCACCCAGATCGTCCAGGAAGGAAGCTTCCGGGGTGATCTGCTCGGGGTTGACAGACAGCTTGCGCTCGATGATCTCGTAAACTTTTTCCTGAATCGAAGCCATGCCGATGGCCCTCCTTGAGCGTCGCGATTACGTCACATGACCATGCCGCCATCGACCACGAGCGTTTGCCCCGTGATCCAAGCGGCGTCCTGAGACAGGAGGAACCGCACGGCGCCCGAGAGGTCTTCGACCTGCCCGAGACGCTTGAGCGGTATCCGCTGCAGCATGTCCGCGCGCACCTTTTCGGGTAGCTCCGCGGTCATGTCTGTTTCGATGAATCCGGGCGCGACGCAGTTACACGTCACTCCGCGCCCACCGAGTTCTCGGGCCACCGACTTCGTCATGGCCACGATGCCAGCCTTGCTGGCTGCGTAATTGGCCTGTCCGGCATTGCCGGTCAGTCCGACTACGGAGCTGATATTCACGATCCGCCCCGAGCGTTGCCGCATCATGATAGGGGCCACGGACCGTGTCAAGAAGAAGGTCCCTGTGAGGTTCACGTCAAGAACTGCTTTCCAATTCTCCGGCGACATGCGCACCAGGAGGCCGTCCTTGGTGATTCCTGCGTTGTTCACGAGGCCATGAATCGACGCGTAGTCCCCCTGGATCGCTTCCACCACGCCCTGGACCTGTTCCCAGTCAGCGACATCGGCTGCATAACAGCGAGACGAGGTTTCGTCCGCGAGATCCTGACGGGCTTCCTCGAGCTTTTCCAGACTGCGCCCCACCAGCGCGATAGGCCATCCCGCCGCGGCGAGATCCCGGGCCAGGGCGCGACCGATTCCCCGGTTGGCGCCAGTGACGATGACCACACCTTCAGCTGCCATCATGAGCCTCCAGTTCCTGGTTGTCCAAGAGATCCTCTAGCTTCTCCCGGATGGTCGCGAGGTCCTCGACCGTCCCGACGGGCAGGAACTGCACCTCCGGAAACGCGCGTCGCGCCAGGTTCGAGAGGACCTTGCCGGGGCCGACCTCGAGCACCACCGTCGGCCGGTAGGCCTGGCCGCTGGCGATCCAGTTCATGGTGTCGTGCCAGAGAACCGGCGACGTGAGTTGACGCTTCAGGCCCGATCGGAGTTCGGCTCCGCGACTCACCGGACGACCTGAGACATTGGCGACCAGAGGAACAGCTGGGTCCAGGAACTCGCTTTCCTCCAGCTGCACGGCGAACGCCGCCGCCGCGTCGGCCAGGAGTGGAGAATGGAACGCGCCGCTCACGTTGAGCGGCGTCACCCGACGAGCGCCAGCCGCCTTGAGGGCAACGCCTGCCTCGGCCACGGCATCGATGGCGCCGGAGATCACCACCTGCGCTTCGGAATTGTGGTTGGCCAGCACGACCGACCCGTGCGCGCGTGCCACCTCGGCACAGACCTCGCGGACCTTGTCGGCGTCGAGGCCCATGATGGCGGCCATGGTGCCGGGGCGTTCCTCGCCGGCAGCGAACATTAACTCGCCGCGCGTGCGCACCAGACGGAGCGCCTGCTCGAAGTCGAGAGCGTCCACTGCCGCGGCAGCCGAAAATTCACCCAGACTGTGCCCGGCTACGGCGGCCGGCACGATTTCCAGTTCCCGCAGCGCTCGCGCCACTGCCACGCTGTGGGCGAGAATGGCCGGCTGGGCATTGCGGGTCTCGGTGAGCACCTCGAGCGGACCATCGTACATGAGCCCGGTCAGGGGAATTCCCAGGATGCTGTCGACGGTCGCCAGAATCTCGGCGGCCGGACCGCCGGCCTCGACGAGATCGCGGGCC
>PIVY01000261.1 GCA_003353795.1 bacterium | reverse complement strand
GTAGTCTTCGAGATCTTTGACGAAGTGCTCCTTGATCCAGGCCGTGCCGTAGGTCGGCTCGTAGTAGCGCTCCTCGGTCATGATCCCGCGCGGCGTCTCTATGGTCGTTTGCAGCCCCCGTTTCCCCTGGTACTGCAGCGGCGCGGTGTGCACCCGGCAACCAGGGTGCTCTATTTTGTGCAGCCGGGTCCAGCGCAGGATTCCCATATTCTGCCTGCCGACTACCGACCATATCTCTTCGTTGGGCGCCGCGTTGCCGTCATATTGCACGAAGGGGACCAGATCCGGCTTCTCGCCTCTGACGACCGCCCGAATCCTCTCTCGCATGGTCTGTTCCGGCATATTGCTTCCTTTTTTGTGCGCGGATGCGCGGTTCGTACTCTGTAGAAGTCTGGCTCATTTCTCTTCCTGAATGCGGCTAAGATAACCTGTCGGGCCTTACGTGTCTACCGGGAAAAATCCGCATCTGGACGCCCGCGCAAAGAAATTTTCCACCATCTCCTCGTCGACTCCCTGCACCGGGCCGCATCTCTTCTCTTTGCCGATCAGGGTGTACAGTCGCTTCTTACTGACGCATCGCTCGAGGATCTGTCTTTCGACGGGGAGCCGTTCCTCTTTCTTGCACAGATTGACCAGCCGCGCCAGGCGAAAGGCGGTCACCAGCTGCGCGCTGGTCAGCGACTGGGTCCACGGCCACGCCGCCGAACCAGCGCAGAGCGCCGACGATCGGCCCCGAAACAGCGCTCTGTCGGTAAACCCGGGCAGTCCCGGAACCGGCGCCGCCATTCTAGGCGCCGGGGTGGTCCCCGTCAACCAGGCGGCGCCAGATGACCTCGTGATCGGCCTCGTCACCGCTCGAGAGAAGGGCCTGTTCGGGGTCGTCAGGGGCCGCGTCGGCACTTCGCATCTGGATGAGCGACTCGGGCAGATGGGCCAGGAAGTCGGCCTCGCCGAAGGGCCGCCAGCGGTGCCAGAAGTGCAGGTGCCAGATCACGAAGCGTCGGCAGCGGCCCAGCCCCTTCTCGTCGTCGCCGAAATGTTCGCGAGCGAAGTCGAGATACCGGGCCATGACCTGCCAGCGCTCGGCCACCGTCGGCTGCCACGGATCGCCCGTGGCAAGCTCGCGAAACAACCAGGGCTTGATGAGGCAGCCGCGCGCGATCAGGAACGACCGCACCGGAGTCTCGCGGCGCCGACGCTCCAGATCCCAGGGGGTGAGGATGTCGCCGTTGCCGAGCACGGGTATGTCCACCGCCTCGGCCACGTCGCTGATCACCGACCAGTCGGCGCTGCGCTTGTACCGCTGGGCGCGGGTGCGGCCGTGCACCACCAGGGCGTCGGCACCCTCGGCCTCGGCCAGACGCCCGACATCCACGGCGTTGATGCGTTGCTCGTTGTATCCGGAGCGGATCTTCACCGACAGCGGCAGGTCCACGACCGCCCGCACGGCGGCCACCAGGGCAGCCAGCTTACCGGGCTTCTTGAGCAGCGCTGCCCCGGCGCCCCGGCGCACGATGAGATCGATGGGGCAGCCGAAGTTGAGATCGATGAACCGGGCGCCGCTATCCACGGCGATACGGGCGGCCTCGGTGAGGCTTTCCTTCCGTTTGCCGCAGAGCTGGATCCCGAAGGCGTCCTCGCTCTCGTGGTGGCGCAGCAGGGGGCCCTCGCCGCCCTTGACCAGCTTGTCGGCCAACACCATCTCGCTGCAGGTGAGCTGGGCGCCGAACTCGCGGCAGAGGCGACGATACGGCAGGTTGCCGCCCTGGGCCATGGGTGCCATGGCCACCACGTCGGTGAAGAATGCCCGGGCGTCGGTCAAGGCGCGCCTCCGTCGTATCGACGCGGCGGCCACCCGTGGGGCGGCCGCCGCTGGAGTCCGGTAGAACTGGTCGGTCTAGCCGCCGTCGAGCATGGGACTCTCGTCGAATCCGTGGAAGCCCTCCGGGTCGGCCATGTAGTCGTAGGTGTTCTTGAGCAGCGAGTAGTGGTGCTGCTCCTCGCGGGCCAAAGCCTGGAAGATGCTCTTCGCGCGCTCGGACTGCACGGAGTTCACGGCATTGGTGTACATGGTGTAGCCGTTGCGCTCCACCTCCATGGCGCCCTTGATGATCTCCAGTTCGGCAGCCTCAGCCGCGTAGGGATCCTTTACGGCCTCCAGGGCCACCTCGAAGATCTGCCGGGGGCTCTTGTGGTCGTCATCCGCATCGGGCTGCATCTCGTCGGGATTGTTGGTGACCAACAATTGCTCCTTGAGCTGCACCAGGTAGGCCTTGTGGCCCTTCTCGTCCTCGGCCAGCGAACGGAACAGGTTGCGCTCCATCTCGCTGGGGGCGTTCTCGGCCCGGTCGAGGAAGAAGGCCATGCCGGTTTCCTCGAACTTGATGGCCCGGTCCAGAATGTCCAGGCACTCCCGCACATCGTTGCTCATTCAAGGTCCTCCTCGAAGACGGATGGGATCGGCGTTCAATGCCAAACAAAGTACATGGGGCGGACGCTTGCAACCACGGGTCTGAAAGGGTACGATCTATTTGCCTGCAAACAAGATGACACTAAGTTGGAATCAAGGACCCGTCTCGGACCCTAGCGGATGTCCCTGGACCGAACTGTCCAGGTCGAATGAGGAGAACGGCATGTCGAACCTGCACGACAAACTCGAGGAACAGATCCCCGTCTGGCGCGGCCGACTCGGCGCTCTCGCCAAGGAGCACGGGGACAAGGTGATCAGCCAGGTGACCGTCGCGCAGGCCATGGGCGGCATGCGCGGGGTCAAGTGCATGGTCTGCGACACCAGCGAAGTCCCGCCCGACAAGGGCCTGATGATTCGCGGCGTACCCCTCGGCGAGCTCACCGATCGCACCGCCGAGGACATCTTCTACATGCTCTGCACCGGCGACCTGCCCACCCCGGAGGCCCACGAGGATCTGAGGGCCGATCTGGCGGCGCGCTCCGAGGTCCCGGCCTACATCTGGCAGGTCCTCGATGCCATGCCCAAGGACTCGCACCCCATGTGCATGCTGGACACGGCGATCCTGGCCATGCAGGGCGAGAGCGAGTTCGTGAAGGCCTACAATTCCGGCGTCAAGAAGGCGGAATTCTGGCAGAGCACCCTTGAGGATTGTCTCAATCTGGTGGCCCGCATGCCCACCCTGGCGGCGGCCATCTATCGCAAGCGCTTCGACAAGGGCCCGCGCATCGATCCCGACAAGAGCCTCGACATGTCGCACAACTTCGCCCACATGCTGGGTCTGCGCGATGAGCACGAGGAATCGGCCGATGCCCTGCGCCTGTACCTGGTGCTGCATTGCGACCACGAGGGCGGCAACGTCTCGGCCCATACCTGCCATCTGGTGGGATCGGCCCTCAGCGACGCGTACTACTCGGTGTCCGCCGGCCTCAACGGCCTCAGCGGCCCGCTGCACGGCCTCGCGAACCAGGAGTGCCTGAAGTGGGTGCTCGAGGTGCGCGACAAGTTCGGCGGCCTGCCCAGCGAGGACCAGCTGCGCGAGTTCGCCTGGGAGACCCTCAACTCGGGCCGCGTGATCCCGGGCTACGGCCACGCCGTGCTGCGGGTCACCGATCCGCGCTTCACCGCCTTCAACGCCTTCGGCCTGAAGCACTTCCCGGACGACGAGATCGTCCAGCTGGTGGGCCGGATCTACGACGTGGTGCCCGGCGTCTTGAAGGAGCACGGCAAGGCCAAGAACCCCTGGCCCAACGTGGACGCCGCCTCGGGCGCGCTGCTCTACCACTACGGCATGACCGAGTTCCCGTACTACACGGTGCTCTTCTCGGTGAGCCGCGTGATGGGCATGTGCTCGCAGCTGATCTGGAACCGGGCCATGGGCGCCCCCATCGAGCGGCCCAAGTCCGTGACCATCGACTGGCTCGAGGACGCGGTGAGGAAGTAGTCGTCGGGAATTTGCTCCCGAGAAGATCGGCCGCCTTTCATGGCGGCCGATTTTTTGTTATCATATAGGGCGAAATCCGGCACGATCGTCCGCCCCCGAAAGGACCCCCATGCGCTCCCTCGCACTGGGAATGTTGCTGATCTGCATCCCCGCCGCCGCCCTCGCCGGCGTGACCATCACGGTTCTGGACGTGGGCCAGGGCGACGCCACACTCATCGAGTCCTCCGACGGCGGCACCCTGCTCTTCGACGGCGGATCCAGCGGCAAAGGCGCCAGCGTGATCCTGCCCTACCTCGCCGGCCGGGGTATCCAGAGCCTCGACTACATCGTGGCCAGCCACTACCACGCCGACCACATCGGCGGCATCGACGAGGTCTACGAGCGCACGGGCGCGGCCGGCGGAGTGTGGGACCGTGGATGGAGCTACACCACCGCCACCTATGCCGACTACGCCCAGACCGTGGCCGCCGATCGCCAGACCCTGGCCGCCTTGCAGGTGTTCGACCTCGGCGGCGGCGTCACCGTCACCTGCCTGGCGCTCAACGGAAACGGTGAGCTGTCGGCGCCCCATGACAGCGGCAGTTTCGAGAACGAGTACTGCGTGGC
>PIVY01000422.1 GCA_003353795.1 bacterium | reverse complement strand
ATCACGCGGGTCACGCCGCAGGACGACGGCTGGAACGGCATTCACATGTGCCGCAAGGGTCGCTTCGAGTGGCTCGACGCCCACGCCGCCGGCGTTGAGGTCGACCGCAAGGCGGCCGTGGCCGAGCTGGCGACCAAGCTGGCCGGCGGGCAGATCGTCCTCGGTGCCGATTGCACCAACGAGGAAGGCGTGCTGGCGCAGGTGGTGGCGATGAAGCTGGGCGGCAAGGCGGCCTGGTTGACGGCCGGCACCGATGCCGTGAAGGCGCAGGCGGCCGTGCTGGCGGCGGCCTCCGGCACCGTGACCCTCGAGGAACTGGCGTCCGGCACTGCGGCCGTGGCCGTGGGTGCCGACCTGGGCATCGACTTCCCCGTGGCCGGTGTCGGCCTGCGGCGGTTGATCCTGCGGGGCGGCGACGTGCGCTACGCCGGTTGTGTCGACCATCGTGCGGGGACCGATCGCGAGATCGAAACTACCGACCTGGACACCATGAAGCGCGTGCTGTCTCGCGACGGCGCGGTGCTGGTGGTCGGGCCGGCGGCCGGCGATCTGAGCGATCTCGTCGCCGAGACCGGTTGCAAGGTGCTGGTGCTCCGGCACGGCGCCAACGCGGCCGGACTCGAGGCCCTGGGGCTCCACGCCGTCGATGGTGCGGCACTGGCCAACGGCACGCCGACGCTGCTGCTTGGCGACGCGCCGACCGGCCTCGCGCGGCCCAAGGCGTTCTTTGCGGCGCAAAGCGTGGCGAAGGCAGCCAAGGTCGATGCCGATCTCGTGTTGCCACGGACGCACTATCTCGATGACGCCGGCACCGTGCTGACCACCGACGGTCGGCTCGGCGAGCTGAAACCGGCGCGCAAGCGGGTGGCGAACTGGGAATTGCTCAGGGAACTGGCCGTGGCGCTTGGCGTCGAGGTGGACGTGGACGCGGTGGCGGCGGAGGTCAGGGAGCTGGCGTTCTAGCTCGACTGCTGACCTGGATCAATGGAGCAGGGCCCCCCGGGGGCCCTGTTTCTATAGCGACGATCCGTGACGTATCCATCCGCCGGATTGACAGCCCGGATCCATCCGCCGTATCCTCATGGCACCCTGATCGCCGCCAACCCCACACT
>PIVY01000094.1 GCA_003353795.1 bacterium | reverse complement strand
TACATCAAGTTGCGGCGTGAGCGTCGTTGTCTGACGACGCCGGCGATGCAGATCGGGCTGCTGGATCAGGCGTTGACGGAGGAGGATGTGCAGGCGCGGCGGTTGTTCGTTTCGCGGGTGGAGATGTCGGCAACCTGGGAGGGGTACTACTGGCGGCGGGTGAAGACGCGGGCGTTGGCGGTTAACCGGCGGCATGAGTTGAAGTTGGCGGCGTAGGTGGAGTCAAGCATTCAGCGGTGAGAGTCGGGGCGGTCAACATTTTTCGTGGCACGTCTGATCAGTCCGGATCCGGTTTGGCGCTGGAGACGTTCCCCACGCGCAGCCAGCGGCCCTCGCGCTTCTCGTAGAGTTCGATCCACACCCAGACGTCGCGAAAGCTCTCGCCCTCACATTCGCCCTCCACCTCCACCTGGCAGATCACCCAGCCCAGGCTGCCGTCATCCGAGACCTGCACGATCGGATCGACGAGATCGCGATAGACGGAGAACGTGGTGCAGTCGAGATACGGCTTGACGCGGGCGCGCCGCTCGGCGGTGGTCGGATGGCTGATCTCACCCCGACCGGCGATGACGTGATCCTCCGACTCGTCGGCCATCCAGGCATCGAGGTCGTTCTCGACGTGGTAGCGCAGAACGTTCCGGTGCATGCGCAGTAGGATGTCCTGGTCGCTCTCGGTCGGCTCGAGCGGAGAGTGCAGCTGGATGGTATTTCCCTCGGGGTCCTTCAACTGTACGAGACGGATCCCATGTTCCTCGAAGTCGAGCACCCGCGGTCGCTCGCCGCCCGCCGCCTCGACCCGGTCGGCCACGAGCTCGACATCGGGTACCGACACGCCGAGCTTCGCGAATCCTCGCACGCGTACGCCGTCGGCCGGCTCGGTGCTACGCCGGTCGAAGATGAGTTCGATGGCGAACTGGTCGTTGCCGAGATTGGCGATCCGCCAGCGCCCGTCATCGGCGATCGAGTCGTCGATGAGGGTGACGCCGAAGGTCTGCTCGTACCAGGGCCGCACCAGGTCGATGTCCCCCACGTCCACCGCGAAGTAGAACGGAGCCGCGGGCTGCTGGACCAGGGTGTCGCTCGTGGCGACGGGCGGAACGAGGAGCAAGAGAAGCGGCAGGATGAGGACTCGCATGATCTCTCCTCGGAAGGCTTGGCCGGCCAGCGTGGTCACTCGCGGCAGCGGAATCCGTCGCGGATCGCGATCAGGTCGCGCCAGACATGATGGCCGTGGGGTTGCGGCGAGAATTCGAAGATGACGGCGAGGCGGTCGTCGTCGGGGCAGCGAACCCAGCGGACCCGCACGTTGAGCGTGACCGGTTCGTGGGTGACGAAGGCGTCGACGGTGGTGGCGGTGCCCAGGTACTCCACGGATTCGCCATGGTCGAACGGCGCCGGGGCCGGAGCGAGTCGGACCGTTGCCGCGACGTCGCCGGGATCGAACTCGCCTCCCTCGGCCACGGCGCGGACGAGGCCGTCGAAGTAGGTCACCAGATCGGCGGCCAGGACGTCGGGGCCCGGCACCGCGTCGGCCGTGATCCACCAGACGAATGCGTAGGTCCAGAAGTCCTCGGCCTCGGCGTCGAACATGCCCGGAGCGAAGCGTAGCTCCTCCAGGCCCTCGTACTCGAGTTCGGGCGCGAAACCCAGCGGGAACGGAATGGTCTCGGTGCGCCAACCGTCGGGGATGGGCAGCTCGAATGGCAACTCTTCCGCGGCGACGGCGGCGGTCATGATCAGGAACGCTGCGACGATCAACGACGAGCGCCTCATGATGCCAATCCGATCCGCTGCATCCGCGCGGCGATGTTCGGGTGCACGACCTCGATCGCCACGTCGCGGTTGTGCCGCAGGTCGCGGGCGCGGTGCACGGTGGCCATGCCGCCGCGGCCGAGTTCGTCGAGGATCTGGTAGCGGTCGGTGAGGTTGGTCATGGAGACCAGAATACCATCACTCGCTCGCCGGCGCAGTCTCCCCCATCCACTTGTTGTATCCCCAAAGCAGCACGGCCGACAACAACGCCAGCCCCGCAAAGATCACCCACATCACGTCAGGATTGTCGACTCCCCCGCGCTCGACCGGCCCGAAGTGCCCGTACGTGATTCCCGACAGCAGCCCGCCGAACAGATTCCCCAGCGCCACGCACCAGTAGAAGTAACCCATGTACATACCGACCTTGCCCTTGGGCGCGATGCTGCCGGCGTACTCCTTGGAGCGCGGACTGGCGAGCATTTCGCCCACCGAGAACACCAGGATCGCGGCCACCACGATCCAGCCGCCCTGGCCGGCGAGGTACATGAAGAAGCTGCCCACGGTGATCAGGCTGCCCAGGATGATCGTGGTCAGCGCCGGCAGCTTGCGCGACATGTACGCGATGCCGATCTGGCCCACGATGATGCCGAAGGCGTTCAGGTTGATGAGGTGTTCGGGCTTGATCTGGCCGTGCTCCAGGTAGGCGCGCGACCACTGGCTGGTGTCGGCACCCATGTTCTGAGCGATGCCGGTCACCCAGCCGGCGAAAGGTCCGAGGCTGCCGATGATGTCGGATGTGTCGGTGTAGTCGCGGATGTACTCGGGCAGGGTCATGAAGATCTGGTTGAAGCTGATCCAGAAGAACGACATCAGGACCAGGAATACCAGATAGCGTCCCTCGCCCACCTTCATGGGCTGCAGGTACCACGGTCCGTCCTGGCCGATACGCTTGCGCAGCGAAACGTCCGCGAGCAGGTTGACCGCCAGCCAGATTCCCGCGGCCGGCAGATACTCCGCCGGCGAGAGCCACTTCGACCCCATCACCAGCAGCACCAGCATGCCCGACACGAGCACGAAGAACCGCCCGTTGCCCACCACGGCCACGATGCCGCCGAACACTTCCTTGAGCGACCGCTTCTGCTCCGCGACCTCGTCGCGCGGCGGCTCCTTGTAGAAGATCATCGCCACGATGCCCATGACCAGGATCCAGCCCGCCGAGGCGTAGAACACGAAGTCCCAGTTCCAGCCGCGCACGATGCCCGCCACGATCGGCCCCAGGAACCCGCCGACGTTCACCATCATGTAGAAGATCCCGAAGCCCATGGACCCGGTTTCCTTGGTCACCGCCTTGGCCACCGAGCTGATCACCACCGGCTTGAACATGCCGTGACCGATGGCCACCAGGAAGTATACCGCCAGGAAGCTCCAGAACGTCTCCGGCAAGCTGAGCAGCAGGTAACCGGGAATCATCACCACGCACGACGACAGGAACATGCGCTTGAAGCCGTAGCGGTCGGCCAGCGCGCCGAACACCGCGGGGAACAGGTAGAGGAAGAAGGTCGCGATGCCCTGGATCACGCCGCGGTCCTCGCTGGAGAGGCCGAGTCCGCCGTCGGCGATTGCGCCGGTGAGGTACAGGCTGCTCACGGCGTAGAAGCCGTACCAGCCCATGCGCTCGAAGATCTCCATGGTGTTGGCGGCCCAGAAGAAACCCGGGAAGCGCTGGCGGGAAGCGGTGGATTCGGGCACGGTGGGGTCCTTGCGGGTGGAATTGGCGGGTGCGAACGTGAAGGGTCAATCTACGGGCCGGATTCGTGGGCGGCCACCGCAGGCGCGGTCATTTTTCGAATGATTTGGGCCAAATGAGGTCCATATGTTAAAATTGGGCCTTCATCCCGGCAATACCGACCCAGCGAAAGCCCTGCAATCATGATCACGCGACCGCTGCTGCTGCTGCTCGCCATCGGCCTGTTCGCCGCCTCAGGACTCGCCGCCGACGTGGAGTACAGCACCACCGGCGCCATGGACACGCCGGCCACCCTGGGCGGCGACCGCGACGGCTGGGGCACCGAGTTCATCACCCGCTGGGACAACGCCACCGGCCAGGACGTGATCATCGAGGAGTTCGGCTGGCCCTGTGGCGGCTGGTGGTCCCAGTTCTGGTACGTTTGGATCAGGGACGACGTGCCGCCCGATCCCTACACCCTGGAGTTCTACGGCTCCTTCGTCGCCGCCAGCGAGGACGACACCGAGTGGCCGCCCAGCGTCTACACCTACGTGGACATGAGCGGCGAGGGCATCGTCGTG
The DNA here is from genome assembly GCA_003353795.1 of bacterium. Lineage (GTDB taxonomy): Bacteria > Krumholzibacteriota > Krumholzibacteriia > LZORAL124-64-63 > LZORAL124-64-63 > Glo-17. Next base: position 15,604 of record PIVY01000094.1, on the reverse strand, counting down.
CCGGCGGGCGCCAGCATGTACTTCGGATACGGCAATCCCGGCATGGGTGGTCAGATCGGATTCAACGGCGTCGAGACCTACTCCTGGCTCGACGATGCCTGGGACATGGACGGCGACTTCGGCCGCACGGCGGTGATGCAGTTCAAGGGATCGTTCGGGACCGTCGCGGTGGATGATGAGACTCCGCGGACCACGGCGTTGCTGGGGAATCACCCCAATCCGTTCAATCCCAGCACGACGATCTCCTTTTCGTTGCCCCGCGACATGTCGGTGAGCCTCGAGGTGTACTCGTTGCTGGGGCGCCGGGTGAGTCGGTTGCTGCAGGGACGGCGTGAGGCCGGTACGCACCAGGTGGTCTGGGATGGGGCCGATGAGCAGGGCCGCGCCGTACCGTCGGGGATCTACCTGGCGCGGATGGTGACCGAGGATGGGGTCGAGGTGGGGAAGCTGGTGCTGGCGAAGTGACCTAGCGCCTTTTCTACAGCGTCTTCTGCCAGGACCCCACGATCAGCGTCGGTCGGATTGAACCTCGCCTGGCGCTCCGGCTGCCGGTTCATCACCGCGGTCGGCGAGGATCTCGACGAGTTGGGACTCGGAGCGCGCAATATCAGGGTGATCTTCCCGCAGAACTCGCCGGCGAACTAGCAGCGCCTCGCGGCAGACGGTTTCCGCTGTCTCGAGGTCGCCGCCCCGGTGTAGCGCACGAGCGGCATTGTACCCGGCGATGGCGCTCCAGGGGTGATCCGCACCCATGCGCGTGCGGTAGATATCCAGGGCCTCGAGGTAGAGTGCCGCCGCCCCGGCGTAATCGTGGCGTTCCTCCTCCAGCATCATCGCGTAGTTGTTCAGGCCGTGGCCGACGTTCTCGTGCTTCTCGCCGAAGCGTAGGCGCGATGCCGCGATCACCTCGCGGTACATGATTTCAGCTCCGGCCAGGTCCCCGGACAGCTGACGAGCGCGGGCGAGATTGGAGCGGGCCGCGAGAACGTTGGGATGGTCCGCAGCAAAGACCCCCTCGTAGCGTGCGATGGCCTGTTCGAAATATCCTGCCGCCTCCTCCCAGTCGCCGTTCTTGCCGAGAGCCCAGCCGAGGTTGTTGGCGATCTGACCGATGAACGTGTGGTCCTCGTCGCGAACAGAGATCATCAACTGCAGCGCCTCTTTCAAGGCCGCCGTGGCCGAGTCGGGTTCGCCCGAGCGCACGAGGGTCAGGCCGAGTTCGTTGAGGTCTGTCGCCAGGGATTCGTGCTGATCGGGGCCCAGCTCGCGGCGCAGAACGATCGCCTGGAGAAAGCGTTCCTTCGCCGCCTCGTAATCACCGGTGTGCCCAGCGACCTGGCCCAGACCGCGCAGAGCGTCGGCCGACAGGGCGTCGTGCGCTTCCTCGAGATCCTCCGCGGCGGCGACTGCCGCCAGGAAATGATCGTTCGCCTCGGTGGTCTCTCCGCGCCTGAGGAGGATCCGGCCCAGGAGCAGCCGTGCCTTGATCGTCGGTGCCGAATCCGGTCCGCGCGTTTCGTTCAGGAGCGCGAGCTGTGCGCGACCGTGGGTTTCCGCCCGGTCGGGGTCGCCGAGGTTCAGGTAGGCATTGGCGATGGTTCCGTGCAAGGCCGCCGCGACCTCCGGCTCGGCGGCGAGTTCCGTGTCGATGCGCTCGGCCGCCTCGGCGAAGATCTGGTCCACGGTCACCGGCTCACCGCTTTGCATCGCCACGGGATCGACGGCCACCATCATGCTCTGGAGGAAGTCGCTGACCAGGGCTGCCGTACGACGCTGGGTGTCCGCTTCTATCCGGGCCTGCTCGGACTGCAGGTAGAGCCGGGTGCTGACGGCGGTTGCTCCGACCAGGGCCAGGATGACGACGGCGGCGGCGATCACGGCCACCAGATTCCGGCGCAGAAACTTGTCGGCGCGGTAGCCGAAGGTGTCGGGCCGGGCCTGAACGGGCCTACCTTCGCCATGGCGCCGGAGGTCCTCGGCGAAGTGCTCGGCCGAGATGTAGCGCCGCCCCGGTTCCTTGCGCATGGCCTTGAGGACGATGTTGTCCAGGTCTCCCGACAGACGACGCGCGAGACGACTGCCGGCGGCCACGACCGCGCTGGGCCGCGCCGGCTCGGTGGCGCAGACCAGCCGTTCGATCTCCCGCGAAGAAGTGCGCTCGAGCTTGTACGGCGGCTGGCCCGTCAGCAGTTCGTAGAGCAGAACGCCCAGGGAGTAGATATCCGTGGCCGTGGAGATGGATTCGCCCCGGACCTGTTCGGGACTGGCGTATCGCGGCGTCATCATGCGCTGGGCCGTGGCCGTGAGGCCGGCGGCTTCGAGCCCGTCGTCCGACCCAGCCTGGGGCTGGAGCAGCTTGGCAATGCCGAAGTCCAGCAGTTTGACCCGACCGTCCTCGCTGACGAGGATGTTGCTGGGCTTGAGATCGCGGTGGACCACAAGCCTGCCGTGGGCGTGCTGGACCGCCTCGCAGACGCCGCGGAAGAGGTCGAGACGCGCCGCGACGGAGAGCTTCCGCTGTTCGCAGTAACGGTCGATGGGCAGGCCGTCCACGGACTCCATGACGAGGTACGGCCGGCCGCCATCGGTGGCCCCACCGTCGATGAGTCGCGCGATGTTCGGGTGTTCGAGTGAGGCCAGCAACCGGCGCTCGGTGCGGAAGCGCCGGAGGATGGGGCCACTGTCCATGCCCCGCCGGATCACCTTGACGGCGACGGACTGTTCGAAATCGCCATCGGCCCGCACACCGAGGTAGACGGCGCTCATGCCGCCCCGGCCCAGCACGCGCTCCAGACGGTAGGGTCCCACGCGACTGCCGCTGAGGTCTTCGACGTCCAGGTCCTCGTCACCGTACTCGTCCGTGTCGACCACCGGAGTCTGCAGGAAGTCGCCCGCCTCTTCATGGGAGGCCAGCAGGGAATCCACTTCGTGACGAATCGAGGCGTCGGCGCAGTGCTCGTCGAGCCAGCGCGCGCGATCGGCGGCCGGGATCTCGAGGGCGTCGGCGAAGAGATCACCGGCCGAGGGCTCCTGGCGCTCAGTCATCGGTGGCTTCTTTCAATTCGCGGTGGAGCCAGGCGCGTCCATGAAGCCAGTAGCGTGAGACGGTTCGCCGATCGACCCCGAGCACCTCGGCGATCTCCTCGCCGGTCATGCCACCAAAGAATCGTAGTTCCACGACCCGCGCCCGCACGGGTTCCGCCTGGCCGAATCGCTCGAGGGCCTCGTGCAGTTCGATCAGATCGGTGCTGGGACCCTCGGCTGCGATGGTCAGGGCTTCGTCCAGGGAGAGTTTCGCGGCGCCACCGCCCCGCTTGTCCCGTCCTCGCGACCGGGCGTGGTCGACGAGGAGGCGCCGGATGGCCGTGGCCGCCACGGCGAAGAAATGGACCCGGCTCTGCCACTCCACCTGCTCGATGTCGATGAGTTTCAGATACGTCTCGTGGACCAGGGCCGTGGCCTGGAGGGTGTGGCCGGCGCGTTCGTTCGCCAGCCGACTCTGGGCGAGTCGACGGAGTTCATCGTAGACCAGCGGCAACAGCCGATCGGCCGCCTCGCGAGAGCCTTCGCTGGTCTCGTGCAGGATCCGGGTGAGGTTCGGTGCTTCGTTCAAGGTGACGATCTCCAAAAAATACGAGAATGCCTGTCCCATTTATGACCTGGTTCGCGCCTAGTGGGTGAGCGAACGACGGGTCGTCATCGGCCTATAGCGAATGAAAAAGGTCTTCCTTTGCAAAATAAGGGAATTTCGCGGTCTGGCATCAATGGCTCGGCAATGGAGCCGGCATCGGTCGAAGCGCCGAGATTCCTGCCGCGAGAAAGGGCGAACTGCCATGAGACGAAGGCTCGTATCCTTGATGTTCCTGACCCTGCTGTTGAGCCAGGGATGCAGTGACGAATCCAACCCCACCGGTCCCGGCGGCACACCGTCTCCGGAGATCCTGCCGCCGAATCCCGCCGGTATGCTCATGCCTGGTGAGGAGTCCGACGACGCGACGGCGGCCACGGTATCGTTGACACCCTCGCCGGCACCTGCCGCCGAGATCGCGGGCACGCTCCTGACCACGCGACTGGCGGCGGTGATCGCGCCGGGTGCGACCGTGGGTGAAGTGAATACGGCGCTGGCGGACCAGTCCGCGGCCATCGTTTCCATGGCCGAGGGAAACTCCTATGTCGTGCTGGTGATCGATGCCGTGGCCGACCGTGCCGAGGCGGAGGCGGCCGCGGCGGAACTGGTCGCCACCGACGCCTTCATCTACGCGCGGCCGGGCCTATCGGTCTCGCGCGGAAGGGGAACCGACGCCGCCAAGGATTTTCCCGACGAGACGGCCGGCGTCAACCTGGCGCACCTGACTGCAAGCCGAACCCAGGCAGCCTGGAACCTGCGCCGGGCGGCCGAGGACCGCGCCGCGCTGGTCGTGCCCGAGTGGTACGCCGATGTGCCCGGATACCTGGAGGTGCCGGATCTCGAATTCATCACGACCGGTGGGCGACCGGTCACACCCGAGGACGGCGCTGCATATACGGCCGGCAGCATGGGTTTCTACCTGCTCGGAGTCGCAGCGGCCAATTGGGACTACGACCCCGATTTCAGCCCCCACACCGGTGTTGATCCCGCAGCCGCCGAGCTGCTGGACGTGTACGCCGTTCACACCTACGGCCTGGACGACAGCGAAAAACTCTGGGCGGCGGCATACGGCATACCCGACGACGGGAACGTCGTCCTGCTGACCACCGAAACCTTCGACGACCCCGACGGAGAACTGATTCGATACATCGACCGCGCCTGGCTGGGCTTGTACTGGCGGCGCATGGTCCTCGGCGTGATGGACGGGCGCCAGTTCACGCACGTCGTGGCCGCAGGCCACACTGGAACCGCCGACGCCTCGTTCAACGACGCCGCGTTGAACAGTAGTTTCGGTCTGGCCATAGTCGAAGATCTGGCCGCCATCGCTGTCCTGGACGCGACCGATAGCGAACTGGCCGCCTTCCAGATGGCGTACCAGAACGACATCGCCACCTTGCCGGCAATCGGCGAGCCAATGGACAACGTCATCCTCGTGGGCAGCAGCGGCGCCACAGGTGCCGAGTCGGAATTCTCCACGCCCGGCAGCCACGTGAGGACCGTGGGTGAGGCGGTCCCCGGCCCCTGCCTGGGGGGACCGGGGTGTGTGGGAGTGACCATGCACGTCGACGATTCGGCCGCGGCCGCCGCGCAGGTGGCGGGCCTGGCCGGATACCTCTGGCACCTCGACCCGGAGCTGTCTGTGCCGGACATGTTGCTGCGGTTGCAGCACGCCTATTCGGCCAGCGCATTGCCAGGTGTGCTCGACGCCTGGATCGCCGCCCTGTCCGTCGATACGAGCCTCTACGATGCGCCGGCGCGCAAGACGCTGCTGGATGTTTCGGGCCCTTCAGGAGTGCCGGACGGCCTGTTCACCGAATACGACCTCACCGCTTTCACCTCGGCGTTCGAGGCATTCGGGGGAGCCATCTCCCCGGACTGGTCCGTCTACGATCTCAACGGCGACGGCTGGACCGGAGGCTCTGGTGAATCACGCATGGACCTGGACATCAACAACCTGCCGGGCTTCTCGACGGTGACCAGGGACATCAACGGCGAGGAGGTGACCTTCGACGAGACACGGATCACTGACGAGGAAGTGCTTTGCTACTACGCCTGGTCGGATCTCTACACGGGCGATGCCACGCAGAGGGCATCCCTGCTGGACTGCGGCGGCGGGGACGGGCTCTTCGTGCAGGTCACCGGTATGCCCGAACGCGCGTCGCCGGGGGAAACGGCCCTCGTCACCGTGACCGCCGGTTTCAATCTGCCCGGAGGAGGAGTCTCCCACGAGGCGGGAATTCATATCTCCTTCAATTCGGATGGTCTGGAGGTCGTCCCCAGCGACGGCCTGACCAACGCCAGCGGCGTCTTCCTGGCCACCGTCACGTTCGGCGATTCCAGGAACCGCATGGAGCTGGGAACGTGGGCGGAATCGGCGATCGAGGCGAGCTACGCCGAGGTGTCCGCCCTCCGCCACAACGAGGTGGAACTGGTTGAACGAAATGTCTATATCCTCGCAGCGGTCTACGCCACCTACAGTCCAGGCGCCGGAATCCCCAATGTCGAGTTCATCAACGAGTTCGATGACGCGTATTCCATAATCTTGGAAACCTTCGATGAGAGGATCCGACGGCCGGAAGGCGGCGGCGCTGTGAGCGGGAGCGCGGCGGGCATGAACGCGTCAGGCATGGCCCTGATCGACCTGACGACAACGGTCGATTTCGACTCGGGTACGAACTTTTCCGGCATGACGTTCACGGGGGAATCGAACGGGAGTATCACCCTGAGCAATCCCAATTTCCAGGTTCAAAGCTATCTGGCCAGTTCGGAGGCCTATGCCGAACTGGATCTGTCGTTCATCGTCTGGGGGGAGCCGGCGATCTACAGCCTGCAGGGCAACGTCAGTTCGGAGTTGTACGACATCGATTTCGACGGCCCGGATGGTCAGGTCTATCTTTGCGACTCCGAAGATATGCCCTGCAGCACCATCAGCAGCAGCGGCACGCTACAGCCTGGACGGTATGATCTGGACCTGTACAACTCGGACGGAGGCCGTATCTGGTGGCACGAGAACTGCGACGACTGCACGACGTCGGGAACGCAAGGGTCGAGCGGATTCCTGGATGTGACCTTTGAGATCTTCCACGCCGGGAACTAGGTCGATCGGGAATGCCGGCGGCGATACGGCCGCCGGTTCATTCCCCTGGTCGGGGTGCACCGACCGGTGCTACCCTGCCTGCAGACGCTGTCTGATCCGCGTGATTTCGTACGATTGCACGGCCGCGGCGAGCTACAGCGTGCGCTGCCAGTACCCCACGTCCACCCACCGCTCCTGCTTGAAGCCCACCCCGCGAAAATGCGCCACCTTCTCGAACCCGAACTTCTCGTGCAGCGCCACGCTGGCGTCGTTGGGCAAGGCGATGCCGCCGAGTGCCGTGCGAATTCCCTGCTCTTTCAGCAGCGGCAGGAGATGCTCGTAGATCCGCGACCCCAGGCCGCGCCCGCCCTGATCCGGCGCCAGGTACACCGTGACCTCCACCGAGAACCGGTAGGCGCAGCGCCCCTTCCACTTGCTGGCAAAGGCGAAACCGACCACCACGCCGTCCACGCCCGCGGCCAGCCACGGTAACGATTCAGCCAGGCCCTCGCCGATGCGCCGGGCCATCTCGTCCGCGTCGACCGCCTCCTCCTCGAACGTCACCACCGTCTCGCGGACGTAGTGGTTGTAGATGTCGGCGATGGCCGCGGCGTCGGCCACGGTGGCCGGGCGAACCAGGACCTCGCTCATCGTGCGCGCCCCTTCCCGGTCAGCCGCCAGCTCTCGTCGCGCGTCAGGTTCTTGATGAACTCCACCGGCCGGAACCGCAGCGCCGACCAGTCGACGTGGGGCTCGAACTCGGCGGGCGCGCCGATCACAACCACCCTGGGCTGGTCCTCGAGGTTGAGTTTCTTCCAGAGGGCGGCGGACATGGTGGTCCTCCCGTGGACTCTAGGGACGCGCCCCCTGGAACCGCTGCAGCGCCAGCGGCGTAGGCTCAGCGCGGGAGACGGTGGGCACGAAGTACAGGAGATCGACGGCGCCTATCGGCGCGATCACGGCCCGGGCGTCCTGGGCGACCCACTCGCGATCCTGCCGCGACCAGTCGTCGGCGGGCGATCCGGGCTCGATCTCTCGCAGATCGACAAGGAACGCAGCCTCGCCCGACCTCGCCAGAGCGCCGTCGAGCACGCTGTCAGCGGGCGCTGCGAAGACTCGCTCCCCCGGTGGCAGGTCACCAGGGAACGCGCCGGACCCGAACGTACCGCCGACCACGACGTAGCCGTCGCCGAGTGCGTCGTCGAGCAGCATACCCATGGGCTCGAAGGCGCCCTCGCCCATGGCGGGCATGCGGAACGGGCGCCGGATCACGTGCAGGTTGTGGGCCCAGGCGACCGCGCGCCGGTCGGGCGCCATCCGGTCGAGGATCCACAGCGCGGTGGCGGCCATGCCTTGCTCGCGATGGACGCCGCCGGCCATCACGTCGGGCGCCACGAACATGGCGTTGCCGTGACGACCGATCTCGGCCAGGAGCAGCAAACGTTCGTACTCGGCCGGCGACGTGGCGGTCGTGATGGCTGGCCGTGCCGCCTCCACGGCGCTGACGAGCTTGTCGTAGCAGGACGTGAGCTCGACCCACCGCTCGGCCGACAGCGCCTGGTAACGTTCCCAGATTGCGGGCCAGAAATCGCCCTCGTGCAATTCGAGGCCGAGTTCCGCCGCCGTCAACCCGGTCTCTACGCCCGCCTCGCGCAGACGTTGGACCACCTCGCGCACGCCGGGCGCCGGCGCCGAGACATCCATGCCCAGGAACCGCACCTGGTCGGCGGGCCCGCGGCCATCGTTGAAACGCCGCACCCACTGTACGAGCGCCAGCATCTCCTCGGTGTCCCAGAGGTACCAGCCGGCCAGACCGTTCATGATGTCGCGCGGGTCGCCCTCGCCGGTGGTCACGTAGTGGTCGAGGGCCTCGGCGTGAGGAAAGCTCTCCTCCAGGATCACGGCGCGAAAACCGTGGTCCTCCACCAGGCAGCGGATCAGCGTCGTCTTGAGCAGGGTCTGTTCGCGGGTGTCGTGGCGGCTTTCGCCGAGGCCCACGAGCCGCGCGGAGCCCACGGCGTCGCCGAGCCAGCGGGAGGTGGCGGCAGGAAGCGGCGCGTCGAGTTCGCCGACGACCACGCGATGATCGTCGAGCCAATCGACGAACGGACCGGCATCCGACGCGCCGGCACAACCGATGATCAGGGTCAGCGACAGCAAGCAGAATCCGGTGACGGTCCTGATCATCATGGCTCCTTGGTCGGTGTCCAGGGCCGGCGGTCGCGTTTGACGCCTTGCGACGGCTGATGATAGGGTCGCGGCCACTCCGGCTGGAAGGGAAACGTCGTGCGGGCTCCATCGTTGCATTTCATCGCCCTGCTCGCCGTCGCGGCGATCGCCGGCTGTGCCCCCAACGACGCTCCTGCGCCTCCGGCCCGCATCGCGGTGGCCGCCAACTTCGCAGCCACCGCCTCGGCCCTCCGCGACGCCCACGAGTCCGCCGGTGGCGGTCGCATCGACGTCATCCTCGGCTCCACCGGAAGCCTCCACGCCCAGATCACGGCCGGGGCGCCCTTCGATGCCTTCCTGGCCGCAGACACCGCACGACCCGATCGCCTCGTCGCCGAGCATCTCGCGACCGCCGAATCCCGCTTCGTCTACGCCATCGGCCGCCTCGTGCTCTGGAGCCCACACATCGATCTCGTCGACCCGGCTGGCGACGTCCTGCGCGGCGAAGGGTTCACCCACCTCGCCATCGCCGACCCGAAAACCGCCCCCTACGGCGCCGCCGCCCATGCCTATCTTGAAGGTGCCGGCCTTCTCGGGACCGTCGCCGCCCGCCTGGTCACCGGCCAGAGCGTCGCCCAGGCCTACCAGTACACCGCCAGCGGCAACGCGGACCTCGGCTTCGTCGCCGTCTCCCAGGTTGCAGGAAGAGGTTCGCACTTCATCATTCCAGACGATTCCCACGCACCGCTTGAGCAAGCCGCCGTCCTGCTCACCGACCACCCCGACGCCCAGGCGTTCCTCCACTTCATCCGGCACGACCCCGACGCCCGCGCCATCATCGCCGCCCACGGCTACGGTCTGCCGAACGACGAAACGAGACCCGATGCTCGGCGCCGCTGATCTCCAGGCCCTCGGCGTCTCGCTCCTCCTGGCCGCCGTCACGGTGATCGGTCTGCTCGCCTGTGGCCTGCCCCTCGCCTGGTGGCTCGCCCGCCGCGACGGCACCGGTAAGGCCTGGCTCGAGGCCGTCATCGCGCTGCCCCTCGTGCTCCCGCCCACGGTGCTCGGCTTCTACCTCCTGCTCCTGCTGGGCAAGACCGGACCGCTCGCCGCGGTGGGCCTGCCGCCCCTGGCATTCTCGTTCGGCGGCCTGGTGGTCGGCAGCATGATCTATTCGCTGCCCTTCGTGGTGCAGCCGCTGATCACCGGCTTCGAAAACATCGACCAGCGCCGCCTCGACGCCGCCGCCACCCTGGGCGCCGGCCCCCGCGACCGCTTCTTCTCCGTGGCCTTACCCGGCGCCCGCAGCGCCATCATCACCGGCGCGGTGCTCGGCTTCGCCCACACCCTAGGCGAGTTCGGCGTGGTCCTCATGCTGGGCGGCAGCCTGCCCGGCGAGACCCGGGTGGCGTCCATCGCCATCTACCAGCACGTCGAGAGCATGGACCTCGCCAGCGCCCACGCGCTGTCTGCCGTGCTGGTCGTGATCAGCCTGGTCTTGCTGGTGCCCACGTACATCCTGCGGCGACGGAGTCGGTCATGAACGCGGCCAGACTCACCTGCGAGCTTCGCCTGAGCCGGGGCGACTTCGCTCTCGATCTGAATCTCGACCTCGCCGCCTCCGGCGTCACCGCGCTCTTCGGCGCCAGCGGTTGCGGCAAGACCACGGTCCTGCGCAGCCTCGCCGGCCTCGAGCCCACGGTGAAGGGGCGCGTCGCCCTGGACGGCGCAACGTGGCTCGACACCGGCAACGGCCTGAGCGTCCCGACTCATCAGCGCGCCGTTGGCTACGTGTTCCAGGAGTCGGCCCTCTTCCCCCACACCACCGTGCGCGGCAATCTCCACTTCGCCTGGACCCGCACGCCGGCTGCGCGCCGGACGCTCGACGTGAACGCCATGGCCGATCGCACGGCCATTTCCCACCTGCTCGACCGCCGCATCGACGGGCTCTCGGGGGGCGAGCGTCAGCGCGTGGCCATCGCCCGCGCGCTGCTCACCGGTCCGCGATTGCTGCTGCTCGACGAACCTCTGGCCTCCCTCGACGCCGCCGGCAAGGCTGACCTCCTGGCGTTCCTTGCCGAGCTGCGTCGGGAAACGGACGTGCCCGTGGTGTACGTCACCCATCAGGTCGAGGAGGTGGCGCGGCTCGCCGATCACGTCCTGCTGATGGACGCGGGTCGCCTGGTGGATCGCGGTCCGGTGGCCGAGATGCTCGGTCGACTGAGCCTGCACGCGTCGCCGGAGCAGCGGTCGCTGGCGGTGATCGACGCCACGGTCTCGGCCCACGACCCGGAGTACGGCATCGCGCGCATGGACTTCGACGGTGGTCGCCTCGAGGTGCCGCTGGCCACGCCGCCGGTGACCTGGGAGGCCCGGCTGTGCGTGGACGCGGCCAATGTGAGCATCACCCGCACGCGGGCCGAGGACAGCAGCATCCTCAATCGGCTGGAGGCCGTGGTCGAGGCCATCGACGTGCTCGACCGCGGACACGTGCTGGTGCGTTGCCGGGTTGGTGAGACGCTGGTTCCGGCGCTGATCACGCGGTTCAGTGCGGACAGCCTGGATCTGGCGGTAGGGAGTCCGTGCGTCGTGCAGATCAAGGCCGTGGCGATCACCTGAGCAGGTTGCTAGTCCGCCCGCCGCAACTCGTCCACGAACATGTCCTGCCAGGTCTCGCCACCGTCGCGGGTGAACTGCTGGGTGCGCCGCCAGTGATCGGGGCCCAACCGTTCGGCCACCAGGCGCGACCCGCGCGGCGGCTTGGCCGTCACCGAATTCCAGACCACGCGATCGCCGTCGAACGTCGCGAGCAAGCGCGCTAACTTCGGGCGCACGTCGTTGACGTAGATCATGAACCACTGGCCGGTGTCGGGATCAGGCATGCGCACGGTGACACCGACGTAGGCATCGCCGTCGGTCTCCACCGCCAGACGCTCGATCTGCCCGGGACCCCCGGGAAGTCGCTCCACGATCAGATCCATGACCGCCTTTTCGCCGTCGCCGATATCGCGACGGGTGCCTTCCCAGTGACCGATCGCCCAGTCCAGAGGTCCCGGCGTCGGTTCGGACTCCGGGCCCGCGCCGACCAGCAGGAGGATCAGCGGCAACCACAGAAATCGTAACATGGGTCCTCCTAGATTCGATCGGTCGGGAACGGTCGCCCGACCACTGAGTTGACGGCATCGAGACGTCGATGATAGAATCTTACCCCAGGAGGGAGATTCATGCCGAAACTGGATCGGCTCAACCTGCTCGCCGTCGCGTTGCTTCTGGCGCCCGCCATGGCATGCGCCCTGAACATCCAGGTCACCTACGGTCATCGCCACATCCACGAAGGCTGGTCCCAACCGCCGGCCGACTTCCGTGAGGGCGCCGTCACCGCCACCTTCACCGCCACCGCGGCCATCGACACGGCCTTCATCCAGCGCGGCCTCACCCAGGTGGACAGTAGAACCTGGTCCCGTGTCTTCACCTGGGACGAGACCGACTCCGTCACCTTCTTCTTCGTCGACGGCGACGAGCGACTCCACGAGGTGCGCACCTGTCCGGCGTGGCCGCCCTTCGAACCGGCGGAGCGATCGGTGCCCGTGGCGATCATCGACACCGAACCGGACGCGCTCTGGTCGCCGGCCGACGGTATCTACGTCTGGGGCGACGGCGACGTTCCCAACTGGGATCAGCGCGGCAGCGATTGGGAACGCGACGCCACCTTCCGCTGGTACGACCGCCACGGCGTCCTGCGCCACCAGCGCCCCATCGGCCTGCGCATCAACGGCTCCTTCACCCGCAATCGGGCCCAGAAGAGCCTGCGCCTCTACTTCGACCACCACGGCGATCCCGATACCATCGTCGACGACTTCTTCGGCTCGCTGCCCCACGAGCACGAACGCCTGATCCTGCGCGCCGGCTCCGACGGCCCACACCTCTTCCTGCGCGACGTCACCGCCACCACCCTCTTCGCGGCCGCCGGCCACGAGTGCTGTCGCTGGACTCCGGCCGAGGTCTTCCTCGGCAACGAGTACTGGGGCCTCTACCACCTCCGCGAGCGGCCCGACGACGAGTGGGCGGAGATCACCCTGGGCCTCGACGGCGATTACATCCTGATCAAGGACGGCGAGTCGGTGGTGGGCGACCGCCAGGTCTGGCGCGATTTCCTCGAAGCCGCGGCCGCCGATCCGGAGCCCGGAGACAATGCGTTCCACGAGTGGCTCGCCACCGAGCTGGACCTCGTCTCGTACCTCGACTGGGCGCTCCTGCAGTGCTGGAGCGGAGCCAGCGACAACGGCGGCCAGAGCAACCTGGTCACCGTGAGGCCCGAGGGCGGTCGCTGGCGCTTCATCGCCTACGATCAGGACGGGTCCTTCGCCTCCGGCAACCGCACTCACGACTTCTTCTGGTTCTTCGCCTCGGCCGACCAGGAGGAGTTCGACGCCCGTCGCCCGCCCGAGTACTACCCGGTCTACTCCTGGAACTGCCGACCGCTCTTCGATCTCTGGCGACAGGTCATGTCGAACCCGCGCGGCCGCCGCCTGGCCCGCGAGCGGTGGCGGGCACTCTATGACGGGGTGTTCTCCGCGGCCCACGCCACGGCCCTCGTCGACTCCATCGTGGCCGTGCAGGAAGACGCGGCCGCCCGGCAGTACGAGCGCTGGGACTGGACTAGCACCCTGGCCGGATCGGCCGAAAGCATGTGCAACAACATCGAAATCCGACAACCCACGGCCGACGCTCAGTTCACGGCATTTCTGGAGCAATGGATGGACCCCGTGGAACTGGACGGCTTCACGGTGGACGGTCCCGCCGAGGCGCCGACGATTTCCTGGCACGCCCAACGCGAGATCGACTGCGCCAGCTGGGTCGTGGAGCGACGCGAGGGTGACGGCGGAAACTGGCGAGTCGCCGGCGCCGTCGCAGCCACCGGCGGACCCGACCAGCCGGCGACCTACGAGATCACCGACGGCAACGCGCCCGCCGACCCTGACTTGCAGTACCGCCTCTACCACCTGACCACCGGCGGCACCATCGTGGTCCATCCCTGGATCGAGTCGTGGGTCGCACCGACGGCAGTCCCCAGCCTGGTGATCAACGAGTTCCTCGCCAGCAACGACACGGTCAACGCCGACGAGACCGGCGCCTACGAGGACTGGGTCGAGATCCACAACGCCGGCGCCGCCACCGCCTCCCTCGACGGCGTCTACCTCACCGACGACCTCGCCACGCCGCTGGCCTGGCCCCTACCCGCCGGCTTGACCCTAGAGCCCGGTGCATTCCTGCTGATCTGGTGCGACGACGATCCCCAGGACGGACCACTCCACGCCACGTTCAAGCTGTCGGCGTCCGGCGAAAGCGTGGGCATCTTCCTGGACACCGGCGCCGATGTCGTGGCCCTCGACACCCACGACTTCGGACCCCAGGTCACGGACGTGAGCGAGGGCCGTCTCCCCGACGGCGGTTCCAACTGGGTCAGCTTCGACACGCCGACTCCCGGCGCGTCCAACACGGTCGCTGCGGCCGAGGGCCCGCCACCGCCGTTGGCGCTCACTGTCTGGCCCAACCCGTTCAACCCGGCCTGCAGTCTCGCCGTGCAGATGCCCGAATCCGGGCCCGTGCAGCTGGCCGTGTACGATCTGGCGGGGCGCCGCGTCCGCGTACTCTGCGACGAAGTGCGACCGTCAGGGCGGCACGAGTTCGCCTTCGACGGCCGGAACGAGCGCGGCGCCGCACTGGCGTCCGGGGTCTACCACGCGGTGCTGCGAACGGATTCCGAGTGGTCTGTCGTGAAACTCACGCTGGTGCGATAGCGGTCCGAACCCCACCGAAAATATAAACACCTATCATATAACAAGTTACGTCGTCGAAACTTATATTTTCGAATACTTTGCGCTTTTCGAATATTAGAGCGATCCTGGTTGCATGAACAACGAACGCACAGACCAGCCGACCACCACGGCCCCGACCACGTCGCTCTCGACGGCCCTGTCGTCTCCCATGCGACTGGAACTGGTGGGACTCTTCACCGACCCCGGCCCGCTCTCCATCTCGGACATGGCCGACCGCCTCGGACGCCCCGCCACGTCCCTGTACCACCACGTGCAGGTGCTCGAGGACGCCGGCGTCCTGCGGCGCGCCGGCACCCGCCCCAAGGGCAAACGGTTCGAGGCCCTGTTCGAACTCACCGAGAACCGCGTGGAACTCGCGGTCGACCCCGACGACGAGAGCGCCGTCCGTCAGGCCAGTCAGACCATGACCGCGGCCCTGCGCATGGCCGAGCGCGATTTCGCCGCCGCTCTCGAACGCGACGACATCCGTACCGATGGCCCCGGCCGCAACCTCATGGGTCTGCGCACCCACATCCGCCTCTCCCCCGATGCACTCGGTCGGCTCAACGAACGCCTCCAGGCCATCGAGGACCTGCTGCAAACGTTTGCCGACGAGGACGAAGAGCCGGGACCCGACGATCTGTTCGTCTCGCTCACCCTGCTGCTGGCGCCGTTGCGCGGCCGTCGGGTCGAGGGCGACCACTCATCCACACCCGATCCAGGAGACCACTCATGACCATCACCAGCTTCCACATATTCATCGCGGCCATGCTGGCCTACTTCCTCGTCGTGGGTCCGCTGTTGTCCCGTCGCGAGATCGCGAACCTGCAGCGAGAACTGCGGCGCGGGAATCTCGGCGCCGGACAGACCGTGTACCGCGGGACAATCGTGACCGAATGGAGCCTGGTCGCG
>PIVY01000421.1 GCA_003353795.1 bacterium | reverse complement strand
TCGTCCCAGAATTTCACGATCGTCCCGGGCAGCAGATGCAGCACCGGCGACGCGGCACCGGCAATGGTCAGGTCGTGATCGTTCTCGAACTGGTAGACGAAATCTGTGGGTGGCACGGGCCAGGTTGTTGATTCAATGATCGTGGACTGGCGTACGCGGATGGCGTTGTATCTCCCGTCGGGACGTGGCGTGAAAGTGTTCTGATTCACGAGATCTGCGATGGCTCCGGCCCAGGCCGTGGCTGCGTGCTGGATCTGTGGTTCGAAGGTGTTGCCGCTGACCAGCTGAGCGCTGGTGCCTGCGTACAGGTCCATGCCGGGATTGCAGTCCTTGAACGTGCAGCCAGTGGCTGTGGGCTCACCACTGGTCACGGTCAGGCCGTCACTCGAGCTGTACTCGAACTCGCAGTTCTCGAAGTGGGCCGGACTGGCGGATATCACGGCCCCATGGCTTCCCTGCCCCGCGTACCGGAACGAGCAGTCGGTGAATCGACAAGAGTCGGCGGCCGCCGTATTCGTGATCTCCAGGCGCTCCCAGTTGCCTGCAGCGGGTGCGCTCGTGGTGCCGTCAGTATCGCCGCCCGCGTCGTCGCGGAGAGACGTGAAGATCACCTCGTCGGCGACCAGCCCGCCTGGCAATCCGCCGCTGCCAACGGTGATGTGCGAGTCGTCCCAGAATTTCACGACCGTCCCGGGCAGCAATTGAAGTACCGGCGACGCGGCACCGGCAATGGTCAGGTCGTGATCGTTCTCGAGCTGGTAGACGAAATCGGTGGGCGGCACGGGCCACGTTGTCGATTCAATGAGCGTCGACTGACGCACGCGGATGGCGTTGTACTTCCCATCCGGTCTAGGTATGAACGTGTTCTGCGAAACGAGGTTTGCGATGGCGCCGGCCCATGCCGTGGCCGCGTGCTGAGTCTGCGGCTCGAAGGTGTTGCCGTCGATCAAGCGGGCACTGGTGCCTTCGTAAAGATCCAGGCCGGGATAGCAGTCCTTGAACGTGCAGCCAGTGACTGTGGGCTCACCACTGGTCACGGTCAGGCCGTCACTCGAACTGTACTCGAACTCGCAGTTCTCGAATTGGGTCGGCCCGGCGGACATCAACGCCCCATG
>PIVY01000260.1 GCA_003353795.1 bacterium | reverse complement strand
GCTCCACCGGCGAAACCGATCCGTAGGACACCAGCTCGAAGACGCCCCGTTCGACCTCGCCGATGCCCGGCACCACGAACTGTCCGGGAAACCAGTCGTCGCCGTTGAGAAACGCTAGCCGGTAGGCGAGGAAACTGCCGTAAGGCACGTACACCGGCCCGTGCGACTGGACCAGGTAGGCAAAGACGAACGGCTGGCCATTGAGCATGGTTTCGGTCGACCAGCTGCGGCCGACCTCGAGGGGTAGATCGTACTCGAGCACGGGTGGATCGAGAATCACCGTGAAGTCGCTGCTCGTCGATCCGTGATAGTAGATCTGCCCCGAGTCGCCGCGACTGCGGAACTGGTCCAAAGTCTGGGGGTGCGGTCCGGTCATCTCCACACGTATCTGCATGCAGGTGGCGCCGCCGAACTCGGTCCAGCCGACGTTGGTGACGGTCTTGGTGTTGCCCGCGGGATCCTCGTAGACCCACCGGAGATCGGCGATCAGCGGGATGATGTCGCCCGCGCCGGCCGGCGCGGCGATCAGGACGAGCCACAGGACAGATTGCAGGTGGCGCACGGTTCCCCCAGTTCATTTCTAGCGGCCTACCTCCCCCATGCACGATAAGGACAAACCCCCGGCGGGGAAAACGAAGCCCCGACCTCCGCGAAGGAAGCCGGGGCAATCACCAACGGGCTGTTGAGCTGCAGGCGCGCCCCGCGCCCGTCTGCTCGAACAGACCCCTACTTCAGGAGGGTCATCTTGCGGGTCTGCATCTCGGCGCCGCTGATGAGGCGCGAGAAGTAGACACCGCTGGAGACCACGCCGCCGCGATCGTCCCGACCCTGCCAGACCACCTCGTGGTGACCGGCGTCCACCATGCCGCTCATCAGGGTCGCCACGCGGCGGCCGCTGATGTCGTACACGGCCAGGTCCACCTCGCTCGCCCGGGGCAGCGCGAACGTGATCCGGGTGGCCGGGTTGAACGGGTTGGGGTAGGCATCGCCCAGCGCCAGCACCGCCGGCAACTCCGGGCCGTCGTTCACGGCGGTGGTCGAGCCGAAGTTGGCGTCGAGACCGAAGTCGTCCACGCCGGCCTCCACCAGCGAGTTCAGGCCCCCGTCGGTGGCCACGAAGCGCAGCTGGACGCTGCCGGTCAGGTTGACGTAGGCACTCAGTTCGAACTCCATGCGCTGCCAGGCGGCATTGGACTCGAGCGTGTTCTCGAGCGCCACCCAGTCGGCGCCGTTGTTGGTGACCTCCACGCGCCAGGCGTCCTCGCCGGGGTTGACGCCCGCGTCGTTGGTGAACCAGCGCCAGTAGCTCACCGTGGCCGAGGTCGCGCCGTCCAGATCGAAGACCGGCGACAGCAGCGTGGTGGTGCCGCCGTCGAGGTCGCTGGAAACGGCGGGATAGCCGGGGGTGCCGTTGCCGGTGACGAAGCAGATCACGCCGGGATTGACCGTGTGGTCGTCCTCGGGAGCCACGGGCTGACCGCCCACCGCGGTGCCCACCGGATCGACGGCGACCCAGGAACCGGCGGTCGCGTCGTCGCCGACGGCGCCGATGGTCCAGCCGCTCTCGGCCTCCATGTCGTCGAACCAGCCGCCGACGGTCAGCACGAACGGCAGCGTGGCGTTGTGGCCGGCCGCCGTGATGACCGACACCTCGAACTCGATCTCACCCGGCTCGGCGTACGCCGGATCGATCATCACTTCGAAGGTTCCCAGCAGGCCCTCGCCGCCGTCGGGCGCCAGCGCGCAGGTGCCGTTGGCGGCGATGACGACCACGTCGGGATGGTCGCAGGCGAGCGCGCCGCTGATCTCGGCGGCGGGCGCTTGCCCCGCGTTGGCCAGCCTTACCTGCATCATGAACGTCTCGCCCGCATCGGCGGTGCCGCTGCCGTCGCCGCCCATCACATCGTCGATCAGGCTCCCAGCAACGCTCAGCGCCGGCACCTGCACCGGCACGTTGAGCACCAAGTCCCAGACGTGGACGCCATCGGTGACCGTCAGGTTGAACTGAGCCACGTGCTCGTCCGGCACGTCGCCGGACACCGACACCGCGAACGGCACGTCGCCGGTCGAGTAACCACCGGCGGGAATGACCGGATAGCTGGCTGCGCCCACATGGATGGTCACGTAGGGATCAGCGGTGACCAGAATCGCGGTCACACCCGAGGCGGCCTCCACACCCACATTCTCCAGCATCACGTCCAGATCCACGGCCTCGCCCAGGTCCAGCGCGCCGTCGGCGTCGCCGGTGGCGTCGAGAATCGTCGTCGTCTCGAGCAGCAGGTAAGGGCCATCGGCCGGCAGCACGGCGACCGCTTCCTGCGTCGTGCACATGTTGTAGGCCGTGACCGTGAGCGTCAGGTCCATGGGCTCGGTGATCGGCTCGGTCAAGGTGAACACCGCCATGCCCGAACCGTCGCTGACGCTGCGACCGTAGATCATGCCGTCGGCGTAGAGCGCGCAGGCCGCGCCGGCAACGCCCGTATCCACCGTGTACTCCGTCATGCCGATGAGCAGCACGCCGGTGTGGCTGACGGTCATCTCGACGGCCGCCTTGGACCGCACGAGCACCGACGGATCACCGAAGATGGTCCAGTTGAGGAACTCGTTGGCGCCGTTGGATCCGTACTCGTCCATCATCTGACAGGAGCCGTTGAAGAAGAGTCCGCCGATGGTACGCATCTCGTCCTGCACCAGCAGGTCGGTGACCTCGTCCTGGCCGCACATGGGCGGGTTCCAGGACTGGCTGATGTAGCTCATGTAGGTGGCGATGGCGCCGGTGGGCACGCCGCCGTCGGTGGCGCGCAACCAGGCCTCGGCGAAGCAGGTCCCGGTGAAGGTGCCGTTGTTGCAGGCCACCGAGCAGATGAAGGGCAGCTGGTTCTGGTTGGCCAGGGCGTTGACGTGGCTGTTGCTGAAGCCCGTGGTGCTCCAGGCGGTGGCACTGCCGTGACCGGTGTAGTTGATGAAGCCGCGGCCCGCATGCAGGGCGGTCGTCACCTGATTGGCGGTGGCGTTGGGCTGGTAGAACTGGTCCACGCCGAGATAGCCGTAGCCGAGCAGATCGGTACGGATGTTGTCGGCGTGCTGGTAGTCGTACTCGCCATCGTCGCCGGGACCCTCATTGGACGCGATGCCCATGCCGCTCTGCGGGAAGGCATTGCCGGCCGCCTGGTCGCGCTCGTAGGTGATGGTGCGCAGGACCTGGGTGTTGACGTGGTCGACGTTCTGGGCCGAGAAGCGGCCGATGAACAGTTCGGGGTAGTTGTCCGAGCCCGCGACGGTGGAATATTCGGGATCGGATTCGCCGGCGATGGGGATCTGGTCGATGTCACCGACCAGCAGCACGTAGGCCGGCGCCCAGTCATTGTACTGGGCGGTGATGTAGCTCTTGATCTGCGAGAACGACGACCCGGTCTGCGACAGGGTGACCAGCCGCGTCTCCATGCCCTTCTGCTGCTTCCACTCCACCAGCGGCTGCATGGCCGGGGCGAAGGAGTCGGCAGAGATGATCAGGAGGCCACCCACTTCCTGCACCGGAGTGTAGCGCGAGGCCACCGGAGCGTTGAGGAAGTGGTCGGCATACAGGTTGGCGAACTGGGGATCGACCGTGGCCTGCGCCCGGGTCGGGTCGAGCACGTTGATCTGGCCGGGACCGCCGGCTGTGACCTCGACCACCAGCCGCGTGTAGACGCGCAGGGTCCGTGCCGCGGGCAGGTACTGGAATACGTTGGCGTCCACGAGCATGCCCCGCATGTCACGAATGATGTGCGGGTCTTCGCCCACGACCACGTCCTTCGGCCAGACGCCCTGACTCTGGTAGAACGGGTCGAAGCTGTAGGGCACCATGGCGGGGTCCATCGTGCGCAGCAGGTTGCCCTTCGAGGGAGCGACCGGCATGTCCGGCAGGTCGACGAACTCCGATTCGATCACGCGGACCGTCATGGCCCGATCGTCGGCGATGGCCAGCGCCCGCCGCACGTCCGGCAGCGCCGGCAGACCGGCCTCCAGCGCGCTCGACTCGCCGGGCAGTTCGATCTCGTACCAGGTCTGTCCGTCGATGGTGATCGCTTCCGCCTCGAAGCCACCGATGGTGATGGCGTAGACACTGCGAGCAGCGCCGTTCTCGATGACCTCGACCGTCACCGGCGTGGCGTTGCCCAGATCGATCCACTCGGCGCCGGCGGCCACCGGGACGAGCATGAGGCAGAGGGCGAGGAATCCGAGGCGACGACAGAACGGGGCGGGAATCTCCCGAGGGGACAGCATGGGGAACCTCCGAGCCGGGCGCAGGGGTGCGATCAGGCGGAAACAGGCGAACACGCGTAACAGGACAGAACCCACCAATGATATCACTTCTGCATGTTCGACAGCAGGGTTTCTTTATCCCAAAAGTATCCGGCCGCCTCGCCCTGGGACGAAGCGGCCGGATTCGATCGGGTCGACGTATCGGGTCGCTACTTCAGAAGCAGCATCTTGCGGGTCTGCATCTCCGCGCCGCTGGTGAGGCGGGAGAAGTAGACACCGCTGGCGACCACG
>PIVY01000093.1 GCA_003353795.1 bacterium | reverse complement strand
AGGCCATGCTACATCCCCGGCAGCTTCATGCCCGGGATGTTCATGCCTCCCATGGCGCCGCCCATCTCTTCCTCGGTCAGGGCCTCCACCTTGCGGACCGCCTCGTTGACGGCCGAGAGCACCATGTCCTGGAGGAACTCGATGTCGTCGGCATCCATGGCTTCGGGCTTGATGGTCAGGCTCACCAGTTCGTGCTTGCCGTTCATGACGGCGGTGACCTGGCCCCCGGCCACCTCTGCGGTGACGGTCTTCTTGGCCAGCTCTTCCTGGGCTACCTGCATCTTGGCCTGCATCTGCTGGGCCTGCTTCATGAGCTTCTGGATATCCATATTGCCTCCCGCGGCCACGTGGCCGCGCAGTTGCGGTTAAGGCGATCCCTTTTCCGGATCGTCAACCGGGGGGTCGGCCAGTTGCCAGCGCTCACGTTCGGCGTCGGCCACCGGTTCGCCCTTGACCATCTCGACCAGGCGGTCCAGGGCGGGGTCGTCCTTGCACTCGCGATCCAGGGTCTCGCGATCGGTGGGCGCCACCTCGCGGCGCACCGCTTCCTGCTGCTCCACGGACGGGCCGGCCCCGGTTCCCACCAGTTCGAGAACGACGCGCAGCGAGTCGCCGAAGAAAGCAGCCACGTGACGCTCCAGATCGGGGCGTCCCTCCTCCAGGCGTTTCAGCATGAAGGCGTCGTCGGGCTCGAAGGCCATGGTGAGCTGTCCGGCCTCGCGGTCGAGGTCGGGCAATCCGGTCATGAGACACGAGGCCAGTCCCGGATTCTGTGCCATGACCGTGTTCACGAAATCGGTCCAGCCGGTGACCGTGTCGGCTGCGGCGTGAGCGCTCGCGGGAGCCGAAGTCGGAGCCGGAGCCGGGGCCGAATCCGGGGCCGTCGCCGACGGTGCGGTGCGATCCACCTCAGAACTCGCGGGCGCAGTACGGCGTTCACGGTTTCGATCCACGGCCTGCCCCTGGCCTCTTCCACCCGGAACACCACCACCGGCCAGCAACCGGCGCAGTCGCTGGATAAGGTCGGAGAGCACCACGCGGCGCTCCCATTGGCAGAGCTCGACCACGGTCGCCTCGAGCAGGATTCGCGGCTGGGTGCTGCGATGGATGCGGTCGTAGTGCTGACCGGCGCGGTCGAGCATGGCCAGCAGATCCCCCTCGTCGAAATGCGCGAGGACGGGATCGAGCTGCGCCACCTGTTCGGGCGTCAGGTCCACGGCGTCCCGCAACCGCGGATCGACCTTCAGGACCATCAGGTTGCGGAAGTGGGTCAGCAGGCCGCGAGCAAAGACCACCAGGTCCTGGCCGGCCGCCGCGAGGCTGTCCACCAGGGCCAGTCCGCGGGCCGCATCGCCGGCCAGCATGGCCTCGCTGAGTTCCAGGTAGAGTTCCGACCGCACCAGGCCGAAGAGCGCCGTGAGCGTGGCCTCGTCGATGGTCCCCTCGCAGCTGGCGATGGCCTGGTCGAGGAGGCTCAGACCGTCGCGCATGCTGCCCTCTGCCAGGGAGACCAGGATGCGCAGGCCCGAGTCGTCCACCGCAGCGCCCTCGGCTGCGCAGATCTCCCGCATGCGCTCGGTGAGCTGGTCGCGATTGAGGAGCCGGAAATCGAAGCGCTGGCACCGCGAGAGGATGGTGCGCGGAATCTTGTTGGGCTCGGTGGTGGCGAAGAAGAAGAACACCCGCGGCGGCGGTTCCTCGAGGATCTTCAGGAGCGCGTTGAACGCTCCCTTGGAGAGCATGTGGACCTCGTCGATGATGAAGACCCGGCTGTTGCCCTCTCCTGCCGCCAGCTTCGCCATGTCGCGCAACTCACGGACGTTGTCCACGCCGGTGTTGCTGGCGGCGTCGATCTCCAGCACGTCCATGAAGCTGCCCCGGGCAATGCCCGTGCAGGTGGCGCACACACCGCAGGGGTCGCCGTCCTGCATGTCGGTGCAGTTGAGCGCCTTGGCCAGCAGCCGCGCCACGGTGGTCTTGCCGCAGCCGCGCGGTCCGGAGAACAGGTAGGCGTGGCTCAGCTTGCCCCGGCGCATGGCCGCCCGCAACGTGGCGGTGACGTGATCCTGGCCCACCACCTGGGCGAAGGTCTCCGGCCGGTACTTCCTGGCGATCGCGGTGTAAGACATTCCTACCCCGGTGGGCTAAATAGTTGGGTAGTCATCAAGTCAAAACGAGAGGGCCAGGCTGACGACGCACACGACAGAGGAAGCGTACCGTTGCTGCCTTCCGGCCCTGGCGGAGTTGGCGCTCCGACGTCACGTCGGGCCTGGCCCATCATGTCCCCGGGAGCGAAATCCCGGTGAGACGAGTGGTGGAGATGATGGGACTTGAACCCACGGCCTCCTCGTTGCGAACGAGGCGCTCTCCCAAACTGAGCTACATCCCCACCCGATATTCGGTTGTAACCTACCACCGGTGGCCGGTGGCGCAAACGACCGCGCCTGCGGCGGTCATGAATCTGGCGGAGAGGCAGGGATTCGAACCCTGGGAACTATTGCTAGCTCAACGGTTTTCGAGACCGCCCCGTTCAACCGCTCCGGCACCTCTCCGCAAAAACCCTAGCTCGATCTGCGCTGGCGGAGAGGGAGGGATTCGAACCCTCGGTACCTTTCGGCACACACGATTTCCAGTCGTGCCGATTAAGCCACTCTCGCACCTCTCCGCCGAATCGGAGGCGCAATATAACATCGAGTTTCGCCGAAATCAACACGTCGGGCCAGGTTCCGTGCCCGGATCCCGTTTCCCGGATCGGGCCTGGCGAAAAAACTCCTGCAGGATCATGCTGCACGGTTCGGCCAGGATCCCACCGACCACCTCCACGGCCTGCCGATAGGGATTCCCCTGGATCAGCCGGGAGGTGGAGACCACCGCGCCCGCTCGCGGATCATGAGCACCGAAGACCAGGGAACTTACCCGGCTGAGCAACAGCGCCCCGCTGCACATGGTACAGGGTTCGAGGGTCACGTAGAGTGTGGCGCCGTCCAGGCGCCACTGGCCGGTGGCCTGGCTCGCAGCCCCCAGGGCCAGGATCTCGGCATGGGCGGTGGCGTCCTGGAGCTGCTCCACCTGGTTGTGCCCACGGCCCAGGATCTGTCCGTCCCGCACCACCAGGGCCCCCACGGGCACCTCCCCGGCCGCGGCCGCCAGTTCCGCCTCGCGCAGTGCCTCGCCCAGCCAGCGCTCGTGGCTGCGAAAGCCCTCGAGCAAATTCTCGCTCACGGCAGGACCCCGGAGACGCGGGCCACGTTGCCCTGGCGGTCCCAGACCCGCACCTCCACCGTCCAGGGGCGCGGCACCGCCGGCGCCCAGGCCTGCGGGAAACGGACCTCGGCGGCGAAGCTCTCACGTTCGCCGTCGCAGATGCCGTCCTTGGGATCCAACCGCTGCCAGGTGCCGTCGGGCAGGCGCACCTCGGCTCCGGCCAGCGGACCGAACGCGTCGCGCGCATCGAGCTTCAGCGTGAATCCGTCGCGGTGGTGCTCCAGCTTCCAGCCGTCCAGGTTCGGGGCCGTGTTGTCCACCGGGATCGAACGCATGGTGCGTTCGGCCGTGTGTGCTTGACCGTCGGGATTATCGGGATGATCGCTCACAATGAGGCGCAACTCGTACCAGCCGTCGGCCAGCGGCGACGTATCCCAGACCCGGACCTGGTCAGGCCCCGGATCGCCCACCGGCAACCAGGTACTCTCGCCCTCGCGCCGCATGAAGAGCTGGAAGGCCAGGCGGTCCTCGTTGGGATCGGCCGCATGCCAGGTGAGCGCGCGCACCGGACGCACGGTAGCGGCCCGGTCGCGGTCGAGAAACCGGTCGTCGCGGCTCTGCGTATTGATCTCCACCTGCATGCCGCTGGGGAAACGTTGCGTGAAGTTCTCCGGCCCCTGCATCATGCCGCCGCGATAGACCTCGCCATCGGGCTGCAGTTCGAAGTGGGTGATTCCGGGCGGCAGGTTGGGCTCGATCCCGCTGACCGTCACGCCGTCCACGCGGCTGCCGGGAGCCACGGCCACGCGCCACTGCAGATATCGCCCGGCCGGTAATCCGGCCAGGTCGAGATCGCGACCGCCGCCGAGGTCGAACCAGGGACTCCATGCTTCATCCGGCTTCGGGCTCATGCCGGCCCGCGCCGAGAACCGGGGTTCGCCGCCACCGGCGGCACCGCGCCAGGTGAGGCGCGCCCAGCGGGTTCCGTGGCGACCGTCCAGGGGCGGACTGAGCGCCAGGGCTTCGTCGCGCTCTGGCACTCTCAGGCGGGTCACCCGTCCGGGGTGCGCCTGCACGGCGAGCAACTCGTCCGGGTCGGAATCGTCGCCCACGAGCACGAGTTCGAGGACATCGCCGCCTTGCCAGCCGGCCATGGGCCGACGGCCGTTGGGCAGATCCAGGGCGTAGAGTCGCGCGTCCTGACCATGCCGACGTTGCCCCGCGCCGAGCCAGCCGTGATCCTCGCTCCAGACTGCACACGTGAGTACCAGTTCGCTGTTCCAGACCCGGTGCGATACCTTCTCGCCCAGCTTGTAGAGTGCCGACCGCACCGGTTTCACGTCGGCGTCCGGGGTGACCATGATGTCAAACGGATTCATGCTCAGGTCGCCCATACCGTCCAGGCCGGATCCGTTGCCGCTGCCGTTGCCGCCGTCGGCCTGGTAGCCCAGGGCGTACCACCCGTCGGGACCGCGCACGATCTGGCGCCCCTCGTCCTGGTCCATGGCCAGGATCAGCGCCCAGCGACGGTCTTTGGGTATCACGTGAAAGACCCGTCCGGGCCCCTGGGCCGCCACCAGCAGCGTGCCGTCTTCGCGCACCGCCAGATCGAGGGCGTTGCTCGCCGGCAGTTCCACCACCAGTTCGGCCCCATCGTCGTCGAGGCGGTAGACCGCCGCCGGATTGCCGGCCGCCACGTAGATCGTTCCGTCGGCCGCACGCTCGAGATCCCAGGCATATCCACCGGGCACCTCGGCCAGCAACTCGGCCGCGCCATCTTCGGCAATGCGGAAGACCTGCCCCCCGGGTCCACAGCCCGCCAGCAGATCGTCACCGTCGGCCATCAGCGAGAAGACTTCCTCGGCCTCGAGGTCGATCACCAACGACACGTCGCCACGGCGATTGAGCTTCCAGACCATTCCCTCATGACCACTGCCCGCCCAGATCACACCGTCGTCTCCGGCAATCGCGGTCCAGAGCACCAGGCTGCTGTCCGCCAGGACGGTCTCGGCGGCGAGACCGGGCACGAGGCTGCCGCCGGCGTCGAGGCCGGCGCCCATCAGTTCGCCGTCGGTGAATGCGATGCGCTCGGGGCTGTCCCAGAACGCGGGGCCGGCGGCGGATGCGATGCCGGCCACCAGAACGGTGGCAAGGCAAACGAGGATGCGGGTCATGGACGGACTCCCTCAGGTCGGGGTGCGGGCGCCTGGCGGACCTCGACGTCCTGCACGGCATTGCCCTGCAGGATGACGCCCACCGGTCGCGCCGCTCGCAGCAAGTAGGCGGCCATGGTGGTTTCGGTGGCCGACGGCGGACCCGCGGCCAGGGTCTGGCGCACCGACGGCGGCAGGTTCGCGAGCTCGCGGCCGCCGGCGGTGTAACCGGTCTCGGCATGGACCAGCGCCACGGTGAGCTCGTCGAGCGATCGCGGTCGGTTCAATAGGTCGACGGTGACGGCGAGGCCGTGATCGCCGAACAGCCCCGACGCGCGCATGGCGTCGAGCTGGAAGAATTCGCGCGCGCTGGCCACACCCAGGCGCAGCGGACCGGGCACTAGTCCGGCCGGCGCGGTGAATTCGAATCGTTCGCGCCAGGTCGTGCCGTAACGCCGCGCCAGCTCCACCTCCACGGTGAACGATTCGCCGGGCGCGATCACCGCAGGCGCGTGCAGGGCCTGGATCCAGGCCATCTGCAGTGGCCGCTCCACGCGGATGTCGGCCACGACGCGCGTGAGCGTCAGGGGTCGGTGGCGGTTCTGCAGGAGGATCTGCAAGGGCGCCTGCCAGTCGGCTGCGAGGGCACCGACGCCGCCGGCGCCACCGGTGACACCGCGAAGCCGCACCGGTTCGAGGGGCGCGCCATCGGCGTCGGTCAGGTCGAGGGTCACGTCGTAACGGACGAGCTGTGCGCTGCGGTCGTCGCCACCCGCCAGCACGGCGTTGTAGAGGCACCAGAACACGAGCTGCGGGGTGAGTTCACGTTGCTTGGCCACGGCGAACTCGAACGTCTGCTTCCCCGACGGCAGACTCACGTCCACGGTCACCGGGGCGGTGGGCGCCATGACGCCGAGATCACCGGCCAGGCCACCGCGCAAGTCGTGGGTCACCCGGCCGATCACCGGTCCTGCCGATCCGATCTTGAAGCTCATCTGGCGGCTGGGAAAGAAGGTGATGATCTCGGCGGCGGCCAGCGGCAGGTCCACCGGGCCCAGCTGCAGAAACGGGTGGGCCATGCAGACGATGCGGTCGCCCTCGACCAGGCTCACGGTGCCCACGGCGCCGAGTTGCGCGTCGCCGGTCACCAGGGCCACGGCGCAGGCCGACCCGGGTTTCAGTGACGCGCCTTCCAGTGACGTCGAGGCCGTCGCCGCACCCACCGGCACGGCGAAGATGCTCAGATTCAGGGGCACGAGTTGCTCACCGGCAGCCGGTGCGGCCGCGGGCAGGAGTTCGGCAGCCAGTGCCTCCGGCGTGGGCCACGGATCCGACGTGGTGATGGTGGCCGTCGGCAACTCGGCGTCCGGGTACAGCGACGTCGCCAGCCCCACGGCGGTGGGGTCGCCCAGGAGCATCGCGGGATCACCCGGCGACGGCCACTCATCGTGACCGCGAGCGTACTGCAGGTCCCGACGGTCCCGCGCGATGTCCAGTTCGACCGCCGGCGTGAGTCCGGCGATGGGTCGTAGGGCCCCTGGCCAGCCGAAGGCCACCGCGCCGAGGAGGCGCCCGTCGTCGAGGTACACGGGGCTGCCACTCATGCCCTGGGCCACGGCGCTGCGCTCCAGGTCGTGTCCAGACAGCTCCACCATGATGATGTCGCCGCCGGCGCGTACGGCCCGACGAACGCCGAGGATCGTCACGCCGAAGGTGTCGGGCTCGGTGCCCTGGAACACGGTGAGGCCGTATCCGGTCTGGCCGACCTGCAGTTCGCTCACGGGCACCCGCACGGGCGGATCGGCGGCAAGCAACACGGTCGGCAGCAGCATGGCTGCGAGGAGGAATTTCAAGAGGTCCCGTCCGGAGTTGGTGTCCAGGGCGGCGTCGATGGGGCGATCCGTCCAGCGGACAGTAGGAACAGCCGCCCGATCTGGCAAGCACGGGTCGGTTTACAGGAGTGGTGCCTCAAGGGTTCCCGGGGATGCAAACGCGGCAGGCCGTCAGCCGGCCCGCCGCATCGTTGCCAGCGAAGTCCCCGTCACTCGAAGAGCGATTTGACCGACGACCACTTGGCGTCATCGGTGATTGGCGGTGGTCGGTTGAGGCTCGCAACCAGGCCGTCGGGCCCGTGCACCGTGCAGCCCACCAGCGTGTTCGGGTCGTCGCCGTCGGCAATGACGGGCACACCCGGAATGCTGGCCGGCTCGGAGGCCTCGAAGAAGATCTGCACGTACTGGTCCATGGTGTACATCATCTGGAGGGTGCAGAGCACCGTACCGTCGTCGTACACCGGCAGCGGCGTCACGTAACCCACGAGATGATTGAGATTGCCGCCGAAATTGGTCCAGCCGTTGGGGCCGGAGACGCCGAGTACGAAGACCATGGACTCGGAGATGTCGATGCCCACCTCGTAGCCCCCCACGGTACTGACCGTCGGTGCGAGCAGGACGACGTATCCGTTGAATGCCGCCGTGTTTGTGTCGAAGTTCCGGGCCTCGTCGCTGAAGTCGGACGCGTTGAAGAACATCCCCATGGTGTTGTCGTCATTGGCGACGGCCGGACCAACGAGAGCGGCGGCGAGAAACAGGCAAAAAGCTGTTCTCATGCTCCCCTCCTGGTCTGAGTGATCCGGGCGAGCGGTGGCCGGGTGGCGACGTGGGTCGCGGTCCGGCGTCTATGGAGACGATAAGGAGAGATCGGGGTGCGGGCAATGAAATCAACGAGAAGCGGCGGGTCGTCGAAACGACCCGCCGCTCTTGCAATGAGGTGGTACGCCCAGCAAGATTCGAACTCGCAACCTCCTGATCCGTAGTCAGGTGCTCTATCCAGTTGAGCTATGGGCGCACCATATTGCGTTTTTATATCTGGCGGAGAGGGAGGGATTCGAACCCTCGGTGAGTTTAACCCCACACACGCTTAGCAGGCGTGCGCCTTCAGCCACTCGGCCACCTCTCCAGAATCTTGGCGGAGGGCGGGGGACTCGAACCCCCAAGGGCTCTCACCCGGCGGTTTTCAAGACCGCTGCCTTACCAATTAGGCTAGCCCTCCGGGATCATGCCCCGTGCGAAGACTGCCCGCCCTGCCGGGAAGATCACGCTTTCGGACCGTGTGCGTGGCTAGGCGCCTCTCTCACGGCAAGCGGGCACGATACTACTTGCCCTTCAGTCTGTCAAGCAAGCCACCCAGGCCTTTCTTGACCTCGTCCTCCACCTTCTCCTGTACCGCGTCCGACTGCAACAGCGCGGCCGGATCCAGCTTCAATTTCACGGCCGGAGCCTTGGTCGGACCAGTGATGCCGAAGTCGAGCCCGATGCGCCCCTGGTCGTCGCGGAGGGCGTCGGCCAGGAAGGTCATGTCCCCCAGATCGGGCGTGTAGCCGGCCGGCAGACGCACGGCGAGATCCATGGCGAGGGTGCCGTCCAGACCGATCCAGCCGCCGCCGGTCCAGTCGGTGTCCTTGCCGTCGATCTTCAGGCCCGTGATGATCACCTTGCCCTCGCGCACGGCGAAGTGCTTCTGCGCAGCCGAGTACTTGACCCGCAGCAGGTCCTGCCGGTCGCCCAGGTACTGGCGCACGCCGGCCAGGGACTCGCGAAGGTCGATGACGCCGTCGCTGCCGGTGAGGTCGCCCTCGATGGTCAGTGAGGTGCGGATGGCCTCCGGATCGGCCAGGTCGCAGGCGCCGCGAGCGTCGGCGCTCAGATTGCCGGTCCAGAAATCGGCAAAGTCCGTGAGATACGGTTTCATGATCACGCTGGCCGGCGCCTCGGTCACCTTGACGTCCCAGGTTGCGTGACCACCGGGATCGGCGGCGTAGTCGAGGCGAGCCTTGCCGCGCACGCGGCCGCTGCCCAGCCGGGCGTCGAGACGCGGGACGTCGATGACGCGGTTGCGCAGGGTTCCCTCCACGTTCACCTGGTGGTAGGGGGTCTTCAGGAAGCGCAGTTCACGGACCCTGGCTTCGAGGTCGAGGGCGAGGTCGGGCGGAATCAGTTCGCCCACCAGCGGACGCGCGGGCTCTGCAGCCCAGGCCGTGCCGACCAGGGAGAATCCGGCACGGGCCTGTCCGCTAGCCGAGGCCTTGGCCACCTCGGCCAGGGCGTCGAGGTCCAGGACCGGCAAGGAGAGGTCGACCCGCATGGGCCCCCGCGGGCTCTCGGGCGACACCTCGGCGACCACGTCGCCCACGAGACCGGGATGCTGCACCCCGCCGAACTCGAGGCGGGACTTTCCGGTCGGGGAGCGCAGGTCGCTCGTCAGGCTCAGTTCACGCACACGCAACGGCTCGCCCAGTTGGGCCGACGTCACCGTGAGGCCGCCACCGGTCACCGTCAGTTCGGCCCGACCGTCGAGACCATCGTCATAGGCGGCGGCCCAGGCGGTCGTGTCCGAGAGCGCGGGCGCCCGCTTCAGGGCCACGTCCAACACCACGTCGAGTCGGCCGTCCAGATCCGGCAGCGGCGCGGCGCCCGGGTCGCGCGGCGGCAGCATCGGCTCGATCGCCGCCATCAGCGGCGCGAGGTCCACGTTGCCGCGAAGATCGGCCCGCACCGGACCAGCGGCCGGCGGCAGGACGAACTCCGCCCGCCCATCGGCGGTTAGCCCCGGATACGAGGCGCCGGCGATGGTGACGTTGGTGCGGCCGGTGGCGATGTGCAGGTCGCTCGACACCGTCACACCGGCCAGGTTCAAGGTCTCGCCGAGCCGAGGATCGGACACGGTGACCGGTCCAGTGCTGGCCTCGAAGACCACGGTGCCGTCGAATCCCTTCTGCCACCGCTCCTGCCAGACCACGGCATCGCTCACCGGGGGCGCAGACGCGAGGTCGGCGGACAGCGCGATGTCGACCGTGCCGGTCAGCGCGGGCATCGGTGGGGCGTCGTCGGCTCGCGGCGGCAGGTACGGCGCGAAGTCGTCCAGCACCCGGGCGAGATCCACCTTGCCGGTGAGGTCGGCGCGCAGCGGTCCGCCGGCCGGCGACGTGGTCAACGTGACCGTGCCACCGAGCTGGACCGACTCGCCACCCTCCAGGCCGAGGTCGCCGAGCCGCATGGTCGTGCCGTCACTGGTGCCGCGCGCGGTGACGGTCAAGCCCGGTAGCGACAGCTCGTCGATCTCGAAGACCGCCACATCAGCCGTCGGTGGCGCGCCGAGGCGGCCGCGGAGGCGCAAGTCCGTCAAGGGCGGCGGAGGCCGTTCGCCGAACCCCGCCAGTTCGATGGCCGCGACCCTCGCATCCAGCTCCAGCACCACGTCGCCGGCCTCGTCGTCCGGCGGCACGTCGACACCTCCCATGCGTTGCAATCGGGCCATGAGGATGCCCAACTGCGGCGCTTCGAGATCCTGTTGCCATCCACGTACGGTGACCGCGCGTCCGGATTCCTCCTCGCGCCAGATCAGTTCGCCATCGCGCACGGCCACGGCCGCCAGCGCCAGCCCCACGCCCGGGTCGACCTGAGCACTGGGCGCGCCTGCGGTGCCGCTGGCAGCATTCGACGATTGCTCGACAGGACGTGTGACGAGTTCCAGGCGAGGCTCGATGAGGCTCACCTGGCCGAGCTCCACCTGCTTGCGTATGAGCGGCCACAGCGCCAGGTCCACATCGAGGCGCGTGAGGGTGAGCGACCCGGTCACCAGCGGGCCGGGATCCTGTCCGGCGCCTCGTAGTCCATCGCCCGTGACGGCGAGGGTACTCTCTCCTAGCACCAGCCGCAGGCGCGGCAGGATCTTGAGCGAGACGTCACCCAGGGAGACCTCGCCTCCGGTCTGCTCCCGGATCTGGGACTCGGCCATTTCGCGCAACTTGTCGCGCGGCACCAGCAGCGGCACCAGCACCGCCACGAGCACCAGCAATGCCAGCACGCCACCAAGGACCCCGAGCGCTACTCTGACCCGTCGCCGTGCCATCATGAACCTCTCGTACTGTTTCAGGTCGGATCGTCGGCTGCGCCCAGTAGGCGGCCTCCGCCGAGAATCCGCTCTCCGTC
Source organism: bacterium (assembly GCA_003353795.1). Lineage (GTDB taxonomy): Bacteria > Krumholzibacteriota > Krumholzibacteriia > LZORAL124-64-63 > LZORAL124-64-63 > Glo-17. The sequence continues at coordinate 8,352 of PIVY01000093.1, read as the reverse complement.
GTAAAGGGTCAACCCCTGGCCGGGTGCCGCGCCGAAGACCGGTTCGGACAAGGTCACGTGGAGCATCTCACCGTGGCGGCGCCACGACTCCACCGCGGCGCCGGGATGGCGGTGGCGGATCCGGACCATGTACGGCCCGCCGCCGGCGGGCGGGCCGGCGTCGGGAAGGTCGAACACCGCGGCGGTGAATCGGTCGCACAGGAGTTGCTCCACGGCAAGCTGGTCGCGAGTGCCGACCACCAGCCGGTTGTCTGCGGCATCGAGCGCCAACACATAGAGCGGCTCGCAGTTCGCGACGCCCAGGCCGCGACGCTGTCCCACCGTGTAGTGGATGAGGCCCCGGTGTTCGCCGAGGACCTGGCCGGCAGTATCGACGACCGGCCCCGGCCCCGGGTCGTCGCCTGCGGCGAAGAGGAAACCCCGATCCCCGTCGGGCACGAAACAGATCTCCTGACTCTCCGGCTTGTCGGCCACAGCCATGCCGAGTTGCCGGGCCGCGGCGCGCACTTCCGGCTTGGTCGACCAGCCGAGCGGGAACACCACCCGAGGCCACACGTCGCGAGGGACCTGCGACAGGAAGTACGATTGATCTTTCTCCGCATCCACGCCTTGCAGCAACTCGGCGCCACCATTCGAGTCGGGGCGCGTGCGCGCGTAATGTCCTGTGGCCACGAGGTCGCAACCCTGCTGGTCGGCCAGGCGCAGGAGTTCGGGGAAGCGCACGTCACTGTTGCAGGCCAGGCAGGGATTGGGCGTCCGCGCGGCGCGGTACTCGCTGACGAAGGTCTGGATGACCTGCGCGCCGAACAATTCGGCCACATCGTGCACCCAGTGACGGGCCCCGAACCGGCCCGCGAGACGGCGCGCGTCATCGATCGCGTCCAGGGAACAGCAGGCCTTGGCGCCCGGATCCCGATCGTCGTCGTAACAGAAATTCTTGAAGGTGACAGCCAGGACCTCGCAGTCCAGCGCGCGCAGGACTGCCAGGCTCAGGGCGCTGTCCACACCGCCGCTGAGCGCGAGCAGGACAGAGGCGCCGGGCTTGACAGCCCGGCGCAGATCATCGTGCAAGGGAAGCGACAGATCCATGTTCACAAGATAACCCCGCAGGTGCGGGTCGCCGTCAACTCGTCTTCTTGTTACGACCGGCGGTCTCCGACTCCATGAGATCACGGATGATCTTGATATTGTCCCGCGACCGCTCGCCGATGTCGCCGTCGGGATCGTACTTCACGGCCAGCTCGAACTCGTGGATCGCCTCGCGGTAGATCTTCTGGGTCGCGAACAGGATGGCCAGGTTGTAGTGGGCCAGCGAGCTCTTGGGGTTGTGCTCGAGCACGGTGAGGTATTCCTGCATGGCCAGCTCGAAGTTGCTCTGCCGCTTGTGAAGGGATCCCAGATTGCAGCGGGCCTTCTCGTCGTACGGCTTGATGGCCAGCGCCTTCTCGTACATCTCCTTGGCCGTGGCGATGCGCAGTTCGCGATCCTGCCGGGTGGCCATCATGTCGGCGCGGTCGTCCCAGAGAGCGCCGAGATTCACGTAGGCTTCGACGAAGCTCGAGTCGGCGGCGACGGCGGCCTCGAACCAGACCTGGGCCGAATCCAGATTGGCCTTGGCGTGGTCGTCGTTCCAGCCGCGGGTGCGGGCCGAGTCGGCGGCCATGGTGTAATAGATGTTGCCCAGTTCATACTTGGCGTAGGTGGCCGCCGGGGCCGGACCGGTCACGAGCACGTGCAGCGTATCGACGGCCGCTTCGGTGGGCATGCCCTCGATGGTGGCGATGAAACGGTCGAGATCGCTCTGTGGAATCTCGTTGTTGCAAGCTACCAGCAGGAGCATCAGGGCGCAGGCGGTCAACGTCAGGGTCAGGCATATCCGGCGCACGGTTCGTCTCGTCTTTCGGCTGAGGGGCGATTCGTCTCTGGATCGCGTCCGAAGTCTAGAATACTAACGGTTCGAGCCCGGTGAGGGAAAGCCCCAGTCGCCAGACCTGGCTCCGGTAGCCGTTCTCCTCCACGTCGCCGATCAGAGAATAGGACAGGGATAGGTCGATCATGCCGAGACGATTGCTGAACGGGAAACCGGTACCGGCACTGATGGTGCGTTCGTTCACGACCGAGCCGCCCACCGTATGGGCCCACTGCCGCCACTGGACTCCGAGGCGGAAGGGCATGTCGTAGCTGCGACCAAACTGGGTCCGCACCCAGGTCCGTTCGATGCCCGCCGAGAGGGTCCATTCGTCGTTCATGATCGCGTCCCAGTCGGGACGACCGGTGAGCTCGCTGAACCTGGACAGCTGGCCGTCCGCGCCGAATCGCCAGTGGTTGGGCAAGCGGATCATCAAACCGCCACGATACTCGGCCGGCATGCTCGTCGTGAAAGACTCGCGCCTGCGTTCGGCCACACCCGAGAGGGCGATGGAGCGGGTCATGGTCAGGTCGTAGGCCGTGGTGTACGACGCGCCGAGATGCATGAAGCGCAGGGCATCGATGAGCACGCTGGCGGTGTAGCACTGTCCCTTGAGATCGTCGGCCTGATCGCGAATGTTGCTCAGATAGTAATTGTCGAGCGGGTCGGTGAAGATCTGGGTGATCTGTTCCTCGATGACGCCGCGTACCGGATTGTAGGACCCGGCCAGGGCCAGGCCGCCGAACAGGCGCCACGATAGCCCCACCGGAACCTGGTAGAGCGAACCAGTTCGCTGGTTGCGCTCGATACCGCTGACGGTTTCGCCGTAGTGATCGTAGAAGATGTCGTAGCGGCTGGACCATTCCATGGTGCGCTTGACCTGGAATCCGGCGTGCAGGATGAGCTTGGCCCGCCGCAGCGGTAAGGCCAACCGAATGTTGGTAAGCACCGTGCGATAGGTCCGCCGGTCAAAATTGATACCGGTGTTCTCGGCGGTCTCGCCGAAGCCGCTGAAGAACAGGCCGGAGAACTGCAGATCGGCCAGCGCCGCCTGGTTCATGGTGCCGGGCGCGAGGGTGTCGGTATCGGCCATGCCCCAGCCGCCGCGCCCCACGTCGCGGGCGCCGCTCATCTCGACATTCTGCCCGAGGGCCTGGCTGGCGAACGGCGTCTGGGCGCCGGCGGTCGTCGCCAACAGGATCACCGCCGCCAGAATCAGCAGCGCCCCGAAAGGTCGACGCGGCGTCATTGCGTGCCCTCCGGATCGGTCAGTTCGTCGAGGCGCGTGTAGGAGATCTCCAGTCGCGGTCGCAATTCGGGTGCGGCGGCGGTGCCGTGGAAGATCCACTTGGTGAACCAGAAATCGGGATCCGGATTCGAGTTGTATCCAGGAAAAAAGTACTCGCCGGCCGCGATGAGGAAGCCGCGGTCGCCTTCGTAGACGCTGTTGATGAACCGCTGCACCGAGCTGGTGACGTTGAAATTCAGCTCGTGTTCGGTGAGATGCTCCGGCTGCCAGCTGCCGTTGCCGAAAAGGAAATAGATCTCGGGCTCGAGATCGCGCAGAAATACCGTGGTCTCGCCAGGCGGCGCGAACTCCGGCCGCAACTCGGACGCCGTCAGGACGGTCCGATGGCCCTCGCTACGGGACGTGTCGTTGACGACCACGAGGTTCGCGCGATTGATGCGCACGTGCTGCGGCAGCGCGTCCAGGTCGAACCGGAGCATGGGATACGACCGCAGGTGGGTGCGCACCATGATGCCATCGGCGGGATCGGTGTACGCGGGTTGGAGCTGGTGCCAGGTGGAGATGTCGGCAGCCGGGCCGAAGATCGCGTAGTCTCGGCCCACCCACTGTGCCGGTTTCTCGATGAGCTCGACGCGCAACGCCGCACCCAGAGTCGTGTTGGCGTTCAACAGCGGCAGGGTCGAACCGCCGTGCACCATCTCCTTGCTCGCGAAACCAATGACGCCGGGATCGGAGCGGCTGTCCTCCCGCAGGATCACCCCCACCTCGCCACGGCTATCGAGCCAGGCGACCACGGGAGCGACCGCGCAGTCGATGGCGAGGATGTCGTTGGTATCGGGAATCTCGACGTAGGTGCTGATGAACGCGGGATTGTATTCCGGCTCGGCCCCCGGATAGCTGAGGGTGTCGAAGGGCGCCATGAGCTCGTGGACGTCGATGATCTTGCCAACACCCGGATACGGTTTCAGGACATCACCGTCGGGCGGCGCCTGTCCGTCGCGATCGTTGGAGTACCACGTCAACTTGTAGAGCCGGATCTCCGCCGACGAGATGTTGTCGATGGTAAGGAACGGCAGCAGGTACGCCGAGTCCGGGTGGTCCAGCGACGAGAAGTCGTAGTTGACGAGGATCGAGCTCTGCTCGGTGTCCGAGTTGCCGAAGTAGAGCACCTCCGTCTCGTCCAGCGGCACGGCGGGATCACTCACGGCCAGAACACCGAAGTCGGCCAGTTGCTCGATGGTCAAGGGAGCCAGCACCGTATCGATGGCGGTTTCGGCAAGATTGGCACCCACGAGACTGGGCGTATCGCTGGTGCAGCCGGTGACCAAGGCCACGACGAGCATGGCGGTCGTGACGGTCAGAGTGACCGTGGCGGCAAGGCGCGGTGGCAGGCTAGAAAACTTCGGCAACGGCGCATCCCCTAGATCGCTACTCCCGGACATCAAGACCGGGAAACCAGTTCGACGCTCTGATTCCGGCTCATCGGCCCCCGGCAAGATAGGTCAGGCGACCGCGAGAAGGAAGCCGAGATCTGGGCGATGCTCGCATCGCACTCAACAACTGGCGCGGCCCCCCGGTTCCCGATTCACGAGCCGCCCTTCGGCTTGGCCGCCAGGCTGACCCTCCGGAATCCGCTCTCCTTGATCATGTCGATGAGTTCGACCACGGCTCCGTGCTCGGCATGCTCGTCGGCACGCAGGACGATGCGATCCTCGCCCGTGGATGCCTGGAGCTGACGCAGGCGACTGTCCAGTTCCTCGGGCTCCACCATGTCGTCGTTCAGGAACAGGCGACCGTCCCGGGTCAGGTACACCACCGTAGGCGTGACGGTGGTCTCCTGGGCCGAATCCGAGCGCGGCAACGAGAGGTCGATGGCCGGCTGGTTCTTGAACGTGCTCGAGACCATGAAGAAGATGAGCAGCAGGAACATGACGTCGATGAGCGACGTGACGTTGATGATGACTCCGCGCCCGGACTTGGGCGGCACGAACTTCATCTCAGTTCGCCTCCACCGGCTTATGCTCGCGTCGCGCCCGGAGCGTGTCGAGCACCTGGGTGGCGTAGACCTCGATGTCGAAGATGATGGCGTGGGCGCGGCCCTCGAGCCAGTTGTGCCCCACCAGGGCAGGGATACCGACGATGAGGCCCGCAGCCGTGGTGACCATGGCCTCGCTGATGCCGCCCGAGAGCACCTCGGGATTGCCGAGCCCGGCGTGGGACACCGCCGCGAAGACGCGGATCATGCCGACCACTGTTCCCAGCAGACCGAGCAACGGCGCCACCGCGGCGATGGTTTCGAGCGCGCGCAGATTGCGGGTCAGCCGCACGGCTTCCTGGCGACCGACCTCCTGCATCACGTCACGATTGATCTCCCATTCGGCGCCGGCATGATCGAGGCCCGACCGGATCACGTTGGAGAACGGCCCGGGATGCTGGTCGCAGACGGCGTAGGCCACGGAAAAATCACTGGCCTGGCGCAGCGTCTTGACGGTGCTCACCAGTTCCGGAACGATGATGCGGCGGCTGCGCAGGACGATGAAGCGCTCCAGAAAAACGGCCATCCCCAGCAATGAGCAGAGCGCGATGGGGATCATCATGTAGCGGCCGGCCAGAATCATTTCCCACATGTCTTCGTGGTCCTCCTGGAGCTCTCGGCTCCCTGATTTTCGTGCCGGACACCATCAAATACGACCATCAAAAAAAAAGGCGTCTGCCGCCTCATGGTCGGCGCAGATCACCGCTTCCACGCAGGATAATGCAGCCCCAGCAGGATGACAAGTTGTTCATCGGGGAAATCGGCCGGAAGCGGCGCGTACGGCGTGAACGCCTTCAAGGCATTGATGCTCGACGTATGTAGCGACGCGTGGCCGTTCTCCTCGAGGATCTCCATGCGACTGGGACGGCCATCGCGCTCGACCACCAGGCGGATGCGCGTGTAACCGCTGATCACGCCGAGACGGTAGGCATAGGGCGCGATCCAGCCACGGTGCAGGTCGTTGGCGAAGCGGCGCATCCAGGGCGCGAAATTCCACTCGTAGGTGCTGAGGGTGAAATCTCCGTCGAGGGCGACGTTGGCGCCGATGCGTCCCTGTTCGAGTTGCTGGAAATCGAATCCTCGGTCACCCGGCGACTGCTGCTGCCCTTCCTTGGTTAGCGACGGGGCGCGCTGATCGGCCAGCCAGTCGTCGTAGTCGCCGGATTGCTCGGAGGGTTCTTCCTCCCCCTCCATGGGTTCCTCGCCGGCAGCCTCCTGCGGCGCCGGCAGGACATCGTCGCCTGCGGCGTCATCGGCCTCGGCTCCCCGCTGCTCTTCCGTCTGGGGCGCTTGCTCCCGGGACGCTTCCTCACGCGGTTTCTCCCGGGGCGGAATCAGCACCGGATCCTCCACGCTCACGCCCTCGGCGCCGGCCAGATTCTCGGGCGCGACGGACACCTGGGGGAACTCGGCTTCCCGGTCGGTCCCGGGCTGGTCGCCATCCTGACCGCCGGGCAGGCGGTCGGCCGCACGACTGTCGCGCATGGCCAGAAAATCCGCCTTTTCGGGCGGTTCGTCAGCGAGGCGATCGGGAATCTCGGTGTAGGCCGTGGGCTGGCTGTCGCTGCCCGCATCAGCCGCCAGATCCTCTGCCGCGTCCACCAGGAAGAGTTCGACTGCCGGCTCGGCCTGCGCCAGCGGGGGGTCCTCCGGCAGAAAGTCGATCTGCCACGTGAGCAAGCCCAGCAGCGCGTGCAGCAGGACGGATACCACGAGGGTCCGGGTGAAGAGCTTGCGGTTGACCACGATCCAGCCTTGATCCGGGTTCGTTCGGAGGCCACCATGGCCCGCGAGCCGGGCAGCCGCCCACGATGGATGAATGTACCCTGTCCGGGCATCTTTGCAAGCGCGCCGAGGCGGCCCGGCCCCGGTTGGTCCACGATGTCATCCGAACGCGCGAGATCGTCCGATCCAGCGAGGACAGCATGAATTCAGGGCAATCGATCCGACCGCACGACTGGCAACGACTCGCCGACCGGATCAAGGCCACAGGCCTCGCGGTCACGCCGTCGGTGCCTCTTGCCGAACTGACGACCTTTCGGATCGGCGGGCCTGCAGGGCTTCTCTGCCCCGTGGAGAACGCGGAATCGGCTCGCAGGTTCCTGGATATCGCGTCGACCGAAGGTTTGCCATGGACCTGTCTTGGCGGCGGCAGCAACATCCTGGCCGACGACGCGGGCTACGACGGTCTTGTTCTGCTGGTTCGTGCGCGGAATCTGGACGTTGCAGGCGATACCGTCCGGATCGGCGCCGGGTGGGATTTCGACACCCTGGTGGCCGAAACCCTACGCCTGGGCCTGACCGGGCTGGAGTTCGCTTCGGGCATCCCCGGCACCGTGGGTGGCGCCCTGGTTGGCAACGCCGGCTGCTACGGCCGCGAGATCGGCGAATTCCTCGTCGATGCCACGGTCCTGCGTACCGACGGCAGCGTCGATCGCCTCGGACCCGAGGATTTCGAGTTTGCCTATCGCACCACCGCTCTCAAGGAGCGGGGGGACGTGGTCCTGGACCTGGTGCTAAAACTGGACCGGGGTGATCTGGACGCCGCCGGCCGGGAGCGGCAGGAACACCTCGACGACCGGCGCCGTAAGCATCCCTGGGACATCCCGTGCGCCGGCAGCTACTTCAAGAACCTGCCCCCCGCAGCCCCCGGCGAATGGCGCCGAGCCGCGGGCCGCCTGCTCGAGGAATCCGGCGCAAAGACCATGCGGGAAGGGAACGCCGAGGTTTTCGAGAAGCACGCCAACATCATCGTCAATCGTGGCGGCGCCACGTCGGGCGACGTGCTGATCCTGGCGGACCGTATGAGGGAGGCGGTGCGGCGGCGCTTCGGCGAGGAACTCGAGGAAGAGGTGCGGCACCTCGCCACGCCCCGCGCAAATCGAGATCCTGCCGTGGATTAAGTTCCGGTTGACACCCTCTATCACGAACCTGATTTTAATACCGAGCATCCACAGTCCAGGCTCCGTCCGGCGCGCCCCCGCCGTACGCGGCACGCGGACTGGTCCGCCCCCACCGGGTCAGATCCGACAGGAGCAGTTTCATGGCCAAGCAGTCTCTCGTCATTCTGTTCAGCATCGTTGCCATCCTCTACGCAGGGGCGGCTCTGGCCCAGGAGGACGCAGACGAGGATTTCAACCTCATCGTCGGCGGCGAGGA
>PIVY01000420.1 GCA_003353795.1 bacterium | reverse complement strand
ATTCTGATCCGCCATGATCCCGACAAGCCCCCAGCCTGTCGGACTCCCGCCCCTCATGGGCTTCCGCTGGGCTCTCTTGAAGAAGTCGCTGCCAAGTTTGAAACCCTAATCAACAAGACCGCCACGCTAGCCCTTAACGATGCCAAGACGTAAGTCTTCAGCCATCTGCAACGGAGCGGCGGAAAAAGATATAACGATTCCGATTATTAGGACTTGCGCTCGGCGTGGATGCGCTGTATGCGCAAGGTATGGCACGCGAAAACGACCCGGAAATCAAGGCCATTTTGGCGGCGGCGCTCGAAGGGACGCTGACCGAGGAGCAGGCCGACCGGCTGGCCGCGACCGACGCGGAGTTGCTCAAGCTCGCCCTCCTGGCGGCGGCCCGGCGCATCGCCGAGTTGAAGGGCGAACTGGACGCCAGCGCGCGGGTCGATCCGGCCACCCCGTCGGGGCAGCGGCCCGTCTACACCAAGCCGCCGGCCCCCCAACGCAAACGCAAGCCCGGCGCGAAGGCGGGGCATCCCGGCCGGCGGCGGGCCAAGCCCAAACAGGTCGACTGCCACCGGGAGCACCGTCTGGAGAAGTGCCCCGCGTGCGGCGGCGAGCTACATCGCTGTCACCGCAAACGGACGCGAACCGTCGAGGACATCCTGCAAGACCTCAAGGCCGTCGTCACCGAGCACACCGTGCACCGCGACTACTGTCCGGCCTGCCGCAAGCACGTCGAGCCGGTGGTCCCCGACGCGCTGCCCAAGGCGGCCGTCGGACATCGGCTGGTGGGCCTGACCGCCTGGTTGCACTACGGCCTGGGCGTGACGATCGAGCAGATTCGCGAGATCCTCGGGTATCACCTACAGACGCACCTGTCGGCCGGCGGACTGGTGGCGATGTGGCAACGGGTCGCGCGGATCTTCCAGCCGTGGTATGAACGGATCGCCCGCGAGGCCCGCGGCTCGGCGGTGCTGCACGCCGACGAGACCGGTTGGCGGGTCAATGGGATCACGTATTGGCTGTGGTGCTTCGCGAATCCGGACTTGTGTTACTACCTGATCGACCGCAGTCGGGGGAGCCCGGCATTGGAGAAGTTTTTCGTCGAGGCGTTCGACGGCGTCTTGGTG
>PIVY01000419.1 GCA_003353795.1 bacterium | reverse complement strand
TCGTCATCCCAACCGCCGCCTACGCGGCCGTCATCGGCGTGCCCTATACGTTCAGCAACGGAGCCAGTGCTAACGCGAACGAGGTCAATGCAAACTTCAGCGCTCTGGTGACCGAGTCGAATGCTCAGGACTCGCGGCTGGCGGCGCTGGAGGCGTCGGTCGCAAGCCACTCTACCGCGATTTCGGGCAACATCGCGGAGATCTCGACCAACACCGCGAACATCGCTAGCAATACCGCTGGAGTCGCCAACAACGCCTCGGGAGTCGGCTTCAATGGGGCGAACATCACGACCAACCAGGGGGTTATCGCGAGTCAGGCGCTCACGATCGCATCCAATACTACATTGGCGCTGGCGAATGGAGTGAACATAGCCGCCAACACCAGCAACATCAGCTCGAACTCATCGGCCGTCGGCGCGCTGCAGACGACCTTCGCGAGTGCCAGCCTGAACGGCTCGTATCTTACATTCTCGGGTGTCAACGTCGCCATCGTGGACGGCAGCGGCACGACCGATGGCACCATCAACGGCCTCGGGAATCTGATCGTCGGCTACAATGAGAACTTCCTCAGTGCAACTCGGACCGGATCCCACAATCTGGTCGTGGGCGAGGAGCACGAGTACACTAGCTATGGCGGGTTTGTTACGGGCTTTCATAACACGGTCGGTGGACCCAACGCCAGCGTTAGCGGCGGGTGGGCCAACACGGCCGGCGGTGGTTGGGCCAGCGTCAGTGGGGGTGCTGGCAACACAGCAAGTGGCGACGGCTCCAATGTCAGCAGCGGGAATCTCAACATTGCCAGCGGAATCGTCGCCAGCGTAAGTGGGGGCTTCTACAACACGGCCAGTGGCGCCTATTCCAGTGTGCTGGGCGGAGGCATGAGCGCAGGCGCTGCCGATGGCAATGAGGCCTATGCGAACTACTCTGTGGTCGTAGGTGGATACGACAACACGGCGGGTGATGGAGTAACCCGCACCGTGGGAGAGGCTTCATCCATCCTGGGCGGGAAGGGTGGTGGCGCAACCGGGATAGGAGCCAGCATCAGCGGGGGCTACTTCAACACCGCAAGTGGCCCCTATTCCAGCACGAGCGGGGGCGTCTTCGCCGAAGCGAGCGGC
>PIVY01000418.1 GCA_003353795.1 bacterium | reverse complement strand
AGGATGATTCCGGTCGGCCGCGCGTCGCGCAGCAGGTAGGTGGCCATGGTAGTCTCGACGGCCGATGGCGGACCGCTGGCCAGGGTCCGCTGCACGGACGGCGGCAAGTTGGTCAGTTCGCGGCCGCCGGCGGTGAACCCCGGCACGGCCTGCACGAGGGCCACGGTGAGCTCGTCCAGCGAGCGCGGACGGTTCAAGAGGTCGATGGTGGTGGCCAGGCCGTGATCCTCGAAGAGGCCGCCGGCACGCATGCCGTCGAGGGCGAAGAACTCGCGGGCGCTGGCCGCCCCCAGCCGTAGCGGGCCCGGCTCCAGACTGGCAGGAGTCGTGAACTCGAAGGACTCGCGCCAGGTGCGTCCGAAACGTTCCTCGAGCTCTACCTCGACGGTGAAGGATTCACCGGGGGTGATCAGCGCGGGCGCGTACAGCGTCCGGATGCTGGCCGTGCGCAGGGGGCGCTCGACCCGCAGGTCAGCCGTCACCTTCACGAGCGACAGCGGACGATGGCGATTTTGCAGCAGGAGTTGCAGCGGGGCCTGCCAGTCGCCCGCCAGGGCGCCGATGCCGCCAGGGCCGCCACTGACGCCACGCAGCACGATGGGTTCGAGGGCGACGCCGTCCTGGTCGGCCAGCTCGAGTGTCACGTCGTAGCTGATGAGCTGGCTGCTGCGGTCGTCGCCGTCGACGAGGACTGCGTTGTAGAGGCACCAGAAGACGAGTTGCGGCGTGAGGTCACGCTGCTGGGCCACCGAGAACTGGAAGGTGCGCGCGCCCGAGGGCAGCGTCACGTCGACGGTCACGGGTGCCGTCGGCGCCATCTGGCCGATGTCGCCGGCCAGGCCGCCGCGCAGGTCGTGGGTCACCCGTCCGACCACGGTGCCGGCGGCGCCCATCTTGAAGCTCATCTGACGACTCGGGAAGATGGTCACGATCTCGGCCGTGGCCAGGGGCAGGTCCACCGGGCCGGCCTGCAGGAAGGGATGCGCCATGCAGACGATGCGGTCGCCCTCCACCAGGCTGACCGTGCCCACGGCGCCGAGCTGGGCATCGCCGGTGACCAGGGAGATGGCGCAGGCCGAGCCGGGCACCAGGGGCGCCGGAATTACGGTGGCGGATGCGGCGGCC
>PIVY01000092.1 GCA_003353795.1 bacterium | reverse complement strand
GTCGCCGCTGGTGGTGTCGATGACGCCGGGCGAGCGCGAGGACGGCATCCTGGCCGTGGGCTTCGATGCCTACGCCAGTCTGGCCATCGTGAACATGGGCCTGGCCGACATTACGGTCCCCGTGGAGACCGAACTGCTGCTCGACCACGACGTGATCGGCGCCTGGGTCGTGGAGAACGGTCTGCCCCAGGCCACCTACGCCAGCGTGGAGGACCATCCGCTCGAACTGACGGCCGGCGCCCACACGCTCACCCTTCGCGTCGACCCCGCCAATCGCGTGGCCGAGAGCGACGAGACGGACAACACGCTGGTCAAGGACATCTGGGTGGTGACCGGTGAGCCGCGGCTCGAACTGTCGCCGCCGAACCTGGTCTTCCAGGCCGACGCGCCGGCGCCGGCGCCGCCGGTGACCCTGGCCGCGTCGGCCGGACCGCGGCTGGACGACCGCCTGGAGTCGGCCCTCGCCGGCGCCGCGAGCGCCGACCGCTTCCGCGTCGTGGTCACGCCGTCCGAGCGCCTCGATCCAGCCTACCTGGCCACCCTCGGACGCGGCGCCGCCCTCGCCGCCCTCCGCGACCACGCTCAGGTGCAGCATGCGCAACTGTTCGCCCGCGCGGCCACGCCACTGCGGTCGCTGTGGCTGTCGGGTGAACTGGTGGGCGAACTCACCGCCGCCGAGATCGCCGCCCTCGCGGACGACCCCGCCGTGGGCCGCCTCTGGCTCGACGATCAGAAGAGCGAGCTCTTCGGCGCGCCCGCCGCACCGCCGCTCAACCACGTCTTCATGGATGAGGGCTCCCGCGCGCCGTGGCCCCTGGAACTGCTCGGCGTCCCGTTGGCCTGGGCCCAGGGCCTCGACGGCGGCGGCGTTCTCGTTGGCCACACCGACAGCGGCGTGGCCTGGGACCACCCCGACCTGGTCGGGCACCTCTGGGACGGTCGTCCCGACTACCCGCACCACGGCTACGACTTCCTCGACGAGGACGACGACCCCTACGATCCCGGCGACGGCGACTTCTGGCACGGCACCCACACCGGCGGCCTCATCGTCAGCGCGACCCACGGCGCGGCACCCGGCGCCCGCCTGGTCGTGGCCCGCTGCGTGCCTGGCTATTACGAGGACCTGGTGCAGGCCCTTCAGTTCTGTCTCGACCAGGGCTGCCGAATCATCTCCACCAGCGCCGGCTGGACCCAGCCCGGCGACCCGCTCCGCTCGGCCAACCGCCTCAACGCCGAGATCATGCTGGCGCTGGACGTGGCCTGGATCGTGGCCGCGGGCAACGGCGACAACTACGGCGGACACGTGGCCATTCCCGATGACGTGGGCTCGCCCGGCGACGCGCCGCATCCGGTGTACGGCGACGCGGGCCATTCCGGCGTGATCACGGTGGGCGCAGTGAACCAGTCGCGTACGGTGTGGTCGAGTTCGAGCCGAGGTCCCGCTCACTGGGACATCACCGGCGACAACGACCACGACGACTATCCGTTCCCGCCCGGCGTGGACAAGCCCGACGTGGCGGCTCCCGGCGTCGACATCCCCTCCACCGTGGGCGGCGGCGGCTACGACGTGTACAGCGGCACCAGCATGGCCACGCCCCTGGTGGCCGGCTGTGCGGCGATCCTGCTGCAGGCCAATCCAACGTTGCCGGTGGTCGATCTCGCGGTGGCGCTGGAGACCACGGCCGAGGATCTTGGCGCCGTCGGTCGCGACAACGAAACCGGCGCCGGTCTGGTGGACCTGCCCGCGGCGGTGGCGGCGTTGCCGTCGAGTCAGGCGGCGTTCGTGCAGGTGCACAATCGGGGCGGCGTGCCGCTGGTGCTGTCGGACGTATCGGCCAACGCAGCGTGGCTCTCGGTGAGCCCGACGGTGGGCTCAGTGGCACCCGGCGACTCGTTGCGCCTGGCGGTGACCTGGGACGCGAGCGGGCTGGTCGGCGGCGCATACTTCGCCGACGTCGCCATGGCGAGCAACGACCCGGGCGGCGTGGCCCATCTGCCAGTGACGTTGCTGGTGGGCAACGTGGTGGGAGCGGAGGATGTGCCGCTGGCCGAGACGGGCGCGTTGACCTGCTACCCGAATCCGTTCAATCCGCGAACTCGCCTGCGATTCGATCTGGCCAGTGGCGGTGACGTCAGCCTGCGGCTGTTCGATGCCCGCGGTCGGCTGGTGACCGAGTTGCTGCATCGCGAACTGGCGGCCGGGGTGCACGAGGTGCCGTGGGAGGGGCGGGATGCCGCCGGCCGGGCCTGTGCGGCGGGCGTCTATCTGGCGCGGCTGAAGACGGAGCATGGGGTGCGTGTCGGACGGATGATGCTCGTCCGGTGACGGTTGCCTGACGCGGACCCACGTGAGCGGGCATGAACTCATTCCATCATTCGTCTGGTGTTGATTTCAGACATTCGTTGGTGCTAGGCTTTCCCCAACAACACACCACACCAGAGGGGGATCATCCATGTCCATTCGTAACCTGCTGACGAGTTCGCTCCTCATCCTGCTCCTGGCCGCGGCCGGCTGCAGCGACGACGATTGCGCGACCTGTCCTGGCGACGATTCGGCCGACCTCGAACCGACCATCGCCAACGTCTGGCCCAACGCCGACGGCAACGTCTGGATCTACGACAACGCCACGGCCGCCTTCGAGGGCGATCCCGACGAGCAGAGCGATCCCGACGATCCGCTTCCCGAGTTGCCCAGCATGGAGACGTTGCATGCGCGTCTGGTCGAGCCCGTGCCGTTCGCGCCGCTTGGCAGCAGCGACGGTCTCTATCGCATGGCATTCGATGGCGACGTCACGACCCATTCCGACGTCACGGCCCAGAATCTCACCGAGGAACTGTTCAACCCCGCGGCCGGCATGCGACTGCTCCCCAATCGCGAAGAACGTTTGCGGGAACTGATCCTGACCCTGCGTCCGGACCTGCGACCGAAAGGTGAGCCCAAGCCGCGCGACAAGGCCGCCGGCGACGAGCTGGAGGTTCCCCTCCTCATGGGTGGCTACGCCTTCGACGCCACCGAGGCCGGCCTTTACAGCTACGGCGACATCAGTACCAACCACAGCTGGATCTATCTCGAGAGCGACCTCTCTGTGGGTCACGAGTTCACCATGCAACTGGTCCCGGAGCTGGCGGACGACATCTTCCTTTACGGACGCATCTGGAGCGTCGGTGAACTCGCGATCGGCGAACGGACCTACGAAAACTGCGTCGAGTGCTTCTACCTTATCGACATGGGTGTCCAGGTGGCGACGGACGAGAATGGTGTCGTGCTCTACTGGGGGCGCGCCTATCTCTACGGCTCCGTCTACTACTCGCCCGGCGTCGGCCCGATCCGCTGCCACCAGCGGGCGCATCTGGTGCCCGACCCGATCCTTCAGGACGGCGAGGGTGGAATCCTGGAGATCGTCGCCGAGATCTCGGGCTTCGAGGTGGGCGCGCCATAGCAGAGGGCGTGAGTACGCGCATTTTCTTGCGTTCATCCTGAAGGTGCAGATCTGCTCCGTCTTCCCGTCGGATAAGACGGAGCTGACCTCCCTGTACGAACACGTCGACCTGCCCGAGAAACGACCGGGCGAAAAAGGCTGGGGACAGCGGGCGGCGGCGGTCTGGCCGTGGAGGAATCGCCTTCCCGCCAACGATCCGAATGACATCTACTGCGGCAAGATCAAGGGCGGCTTCGCTGTTCTCATGGAGATGAGCTATCTCGACGAGGTTCATTTTCGGAGCGCCCATTAACCCATTGGCTCGCTGAATCTCCTGGCTCAGCAAACCTTCGAGAAGGTCCGCATCGAGCCCGGAGGCACCGGAGATCTCCGCAACGCAATGATCGCAGAGTTCGGCTGCACAAAGAGTCGGGTCGATACGGCTCTCAGAAACCCGCAGCCATCGCTCAACGTCATTCGTGACTGCGACGCAAAATAGGACAACAGGCTCACGTTTCAGGAAGTCTACACGGATACCTGGAGGCGACACATCCGCGAGAACGGTTGAGCGAACGACACCCACCTCCGTGCCCTGATCGTGTACCATGGTCGGAGACTGACCGTCGTCTTCAGCTCCGGGTGGTCGCCATGATCCGCATCCTCGTCGCCTCGTTCCTTTGCCTAGCAGCAATCTCCCACGCCGCGATCCTCACCGTCGCCCCCGACGGTACCGGCAATTACACCGCCATCCAGACCGCCCTCGATGCGGCCAACCCCGGCGACGTCATCGAACTCGCCGACGGTGTCTACACCGGCACCGATAACCGCAATCTCGATCCCGGTGGCAAGACCCTCACCGTACGCTCGGCCAGCGGCGATCCCACAGCCTGCATCATCGACTGCCAGGGCAGCGCCGGCACCACCCGCCGCGGCTTCCGCTTTCACTCGGGCGAAGATCGCGATTTCCTGGTCACCGGCCTCACCATCACCGGCGGCTCCGCCTCGCCAAACGGCGGGCTCATCTCCTGCACCAGTGGCTCGTCGCCGTCATTCGTCGATTGCATCCTGGAGAACGGTACGGTCACCGAGAACGGCGGCGCCATCTACTGCTCGAGTGGCGCCGATCCCGCGTTCACCGACTGCATCATCCGCGACAACACCGCGGGCTACTACGGCGGCGGCCTGCGCGCCATCTCGGCCTCGGCCCAGTTCACCGGCTGTCGCATCGAGGGCAACGACGGCAACGGCGGCGGCGGCCTCAGCTATTACCGCTGCGGCCCGGCCGAGGTCACCGACTGCACCTTCGTCGACAACTTCGGCCACCGCGGCGGCGGCATCTTCCTTTTCGACTCTGAGGCCACGGTCACCGGCTGCGAGTTCACCGGCAATGTCTGCCTGGCCGAGGGTGGCGGCATCGACAGCGTCGAGTCGCAACTCACCGTCACCGACTGCCGCTTCACCGGCAACGAGGCCGGGGAGTTCGGTGGCGCGATCTCCTCGGGCGACGACCTCGGCAATCCCGTCGGCTGGCTCCGCGTGCAGGAGTGTCTCATGGCCGGCAACACGAGCCAGCGCGGCGGCGCCGTGCACGGGCAGCACTCGGACGTCATGCTCACGTCCTGCACCCTGGTCGCCAACGAGGGCACCCTCATCGCCAGCGGCGTGTCGAACTTCTGGAGCCAGTTCACGATCGACCGCGTGATCATCACCGGCGGCGAGCTCACCGCAGCGGTGTACTGCGAGGATCCCACCTTCGTGCCCGTGATCATCTGCAGCGACATCTTCGACAACGCCGGCGGCGACTGGACCGACTGCATCGCCGACCAGCTCGGCACGGCCGGAAACATCGCCGAACGCCCTGACTTCTGCGACCCCGACAACGGCGAGTTCACCCTGCAGATCGATTCGCCCTGCGCCAGCGCGACCTGCGGATTCATGGGCAGCGAACCGGTGGCCTGCGACACGCCCCTGGCGACCCCGCCGGTAACGGTGGGCGCCGGCCGCCTCTTGCCCGTCTATCCCAACCCTACCGGCGGCGGCGCCACCGTGGCCTGGGACCTGCCGCGCGCCGGCGAACTCACCGTCGACATCGTGACCGTGCGCGGCGAGCGCATCTGGCGGGCATCGGTGACGGCGCATGCGGGCTCCGGCACGGTCTTCTGGAACGGCCGCGACACCGCTGGCCGTACCCTGGCCGCTGGTCTCTACCTGGTGAAGCTCACGGTGGACGGTCGGCTCGCGGGCAGCGACACTGTGGTGCTGACCCGCTGATCGTCGCCGCTTCTCGGAGGTTGCCCATGGCCCGCACGTTCCTGATCCTCGCGCTCCTGACCGCCAGTACGGCCGTCGTCGCCCAGCCCGAACCGCCCGCGCCGGTGGTCGCCCTGATCATCGTCGACATCCAGGAGTTCTACTTCCCCGGCGGCGCCATGCCCTTGGTGGATCCCGAGCCGGCCAGCGCCAACGCCGGCGAACTGCTCGTCCGGTTCCGTGAGCGCGGTGATCTCGTCGTCCACGTGCAGCACGAGTCGGACCAGGGCATGGCCAACCACGCCGACGTGGCGCCGGTGACGTCGAAGAACGAAGTGGTGGTGGTCAAGCAGCAGGTGAACGCGTTCCAGGACACCGATCTGCTGGAGATCCTGCAGAGCCGCGACGTGAATCAACTGGTGATCGTGGGCATGCAGACCCACATGTGCCTGGAAGGGGCGGTGCGCGCGGCGGTGGACTACGGGTTCGCCACCACGGTGGTGAGCGACGCCTGCGCCACGCGCGACTTGAAGTACGGCGACGCGATGGTGGCAGCGGCCGATGTGCACGCCTCGACCCTGGCCACGCTGCGGGCCTACGCCGAGGTGGTCGACGCCGAGACCTATCTCTCGCGCTGAAGCAGGCTCTGCCAGCCGGTGACCAGCTGGACGCGGTCGCTCACGCGGTCCTGGACCGGGCGCAGGAGCAGCAGGTTGCCCGTGCTCGGATCCACGCTGAACGAGGTGCGCAGAGCCAACTCCAGACCGGTCGCGATGGTGGTGGTCATGCCGATGGCCAGGGCGTCGTCGTGCATCTCGAGGCGCGTGGCCAGGAGGTTGCCCCGAGTGTCGATGTAGTAGAGCCGGCTGCCGTCGGGTGCCCAGTGGGGATGGGCGCCGGTGCTGCCGGAGATCCGGTACCGCGCCCCGCCGCCGAGGAAGGACTCCACGAAGACCTCCATGGTGCCGGTTTCGTTGGAGTTGTAGGCGATCCAGCGGTCGTCAGGCGAGAACTTGGCGTTACTCTCGAGGAACGGCGTCTCTCGCACGGCCCGCAGGCTGTCGGGGGCGTCGCGGTCGAGCAGCCAGATATCGAAATCGCCCGAGTCACTGCCCCGGTTGATCAGCAATCGCCGATCGTCGCGGGACCAGCTCGTGGGCTGGGTATTGCCGCCGACCGATACCAAGGTGCGTGGTCGGCCGGCGCCGGTGGCCAGCTTGTGAAAGATGTCATTGCCGTCGGGCGTCGTTCCCGAGTAGGACACCCAGTCGCCGTTCGACGTCCAGACGGGCGCCATCTCGGTCTCGGACTCGAAGGTGAACCGGGCGCCCACCTCGCGACCCTGCTCGAAGAGCCAGAGATCAAACGTGCCGGCGCGGTTGTCGGCCCGCGACACGGCCACTTGGCGGCCGTCCGGAGAGACCGCAAGCCCCTGGGGGCTGGTCACGGCCTCGGGGATGGAGGTGAGGGCCTCGCCGTCGGGGTCGATCCACTGCATGCGGGACAGACCGAAGATGCCGTCGCCGCCGACGTAGGTGAGCACGCCGGCCTCCGAGGCCGAGAAGACGCCGACGTGAGCCGCCGGCAGGCGGAGCACACCGCCAACCACGGGACGCGGTGGGCCGGTGATCTCGAGGTCGGACAGGGAGAACGGGCGGGCCATGAGGTTGGCCTCGTGCACGTGCAGCAGATGGCCGTCCACGTAGGCGCCGTTGGTCTGGGAGGCCACGAGCTCGCGGTCCACGGAGCCGTCGATGCTGCCCAGGCGCAACGACGCCTCGTTGCCCGAGGTGCGGGCGGCGTTGGGCCGGGCCCAGGACAGGTAGAAGAAGTGCCGGCCGTCGGGGAGCCAGTAGGGGAAGCGATGCGACCGGGCGGTGGAATCGGCGGCCAGCGAGGTCACCGGCGAGGGCTCGCCGCCCGTGGCTGCGACGAGCTGGATCTCGGCCACATGGGTCGGGGCCAGCAGGATCAGGTCGTCGCTGTTCCAGGAACCGCCCTTGCCGTTCTCGGCGACACAGACCGAGACGACCGGTCCGCCGGCGATGTCCACGCGGTTGAGGTCGTTGTCGGCGAAAAAGGCGACCTCACTGCTGTTGGGCGCCCAGAACGGATAGGCGGCGCCCTGGGTGCCCGGGATGGCGCGGGCGTCCGCGTCGGCCAGGCTGCGCACGAACAGGATGACCTGCCCGGACGAATCGAGCCCGGCGAAGGCCAGGTGCCGGCCGTCGGGCGACACCACCGGCGGTCCGGGGCTCGCCGGGTTCAGGCTGAACATGGTCTTCTCGGGAAGGGCGACCTGGGCGCGGACCAGGGGCTGCGGCTCCGGGGCGGGTCCCAGGCGCCCGGTCATGCCCAGGAGCATGGCGCCGGCGGTCACGACGGCCAGCACGGCCACCAGGATCCACGCTAGCGGCGAGGGGCGCGGCGCGGCCAGTGCCGGATTGAGGGCTACGCCCGACCGTGACGAGCCCATCGACACCACCGACGACGATCCGTCCTCCAGCGCGATGCGCACCTCGCCGATGTCGCGCAGCCGCTGCTGCGGATCCTTCTCCAGGCAGCGGCGGATGATCTGCACCAGCACGGGGGAGGTGGTCGGGGGCAACTCGTTGTAGTCGGGCTCCTCGCGCAGGATGGCGGCCATGGTGTCGGATGCCGTCTCGCCGGCGAACAGCTTCCGGCCCACGAGCATCTCGAAGAGAATCGCACCGAACGCCCAGATGTCGGTGCGGCGGTCCACGTCGTAGCCGCGGGCCTGCTCGGGACTCATGTAGGCCGCGGTGCCGAGCACGGTGCCCGGACGGGTGAGGTCCTGGGGCATGGTGGCCTGGGTCATGGCCGGGGTGCTGGTGCCGGATCCGTCGACCACGCCGGTGAAGGCGCGCGCCAGGCCGAAGTCGAGAATCTTCACCCGACCGTCGCCACCCAGCTTGATGTTGGCCGGCTTGAGGTCGCGGTGCACGATACCGCGCTCGTGGGCGAACTCGAGGCCGCGCGCGAGCTGGCGGGCGATGCGCTCGGTCTCGTCCGGATCGATGGGGCCGGCGCCCAGCCGCTTACTGAGGTCGTCGCCCTCGGCCAGCTCCATCACCAGCACCGGCTGACCGTCGCACTCCTCGAGACCGTAGATGCTGGCGATGTTCTGGTGCTGCAGCGAGGCCAGTACCTTGGCCTCGCGCTCGAAGCGGCCGAGGCGGTCGCGGTCCTCGCCGAGGTCGGCGGGCAGGATCTTGAGCGCCACGTCGCGGTCGAGCTTGGTGTCACGGGCGCGGTAGACCTCGCCCATGCCGCCGCGGCCGAGGAGGGACTCTACCTTGTAGGGACCGATGGTCTCGCCGAGCATTCGGGGTGTCCTTGCGGTGGTGGGCGACCGTTGAAAGAGGATTATTATCATTGGTATTCTAGGCGGGGTCGGCGGCGGTGGCAACCGGGTGTCACGGGTCGGCACGTGCGGTCGTACTCCAGTTGACTTGATTGTGAGCAACGATCGGCCCGTCGACCGACCACCGGACATGGCGGGCATGGAGGTATCGACCATGAGAACGACGACCATGATGCTCGCCCTGCTGCTCGCCGCCGCGAGCGCAATGGCCGGCCCTCAGCCGCAGGAGGATCCTCCGGTGAAATACAACGACCTGACCCCGGAAGAGTCCCACGTCATCCTGGAGAAGGGCACCGAGCGCCCGTACTCCGGCGAGTACGAACACCACTGGGAATCGGGCACCTATCTCTGCAAGCGCTGCAACGCCCGGCTCTACCGCGCCGACGACAAGTTCGACGCCCGTTGCGGCTGGCCGAGCTTCGACGAAGAGATCGAGGGAGCGGTGCGTCACGAGACCGACCGCGACGGCCGGCGCACGGAGATCCTCTGCATGAACTGTAGCGGTCACCTCGGCCACGTCTTCAAGGGCGAAGGGTTCACCCCCAAGAACACACGGCACTGCGTCAATTCCATCTCGATCGTTTTCATCCCCGACGGTGGTGATCTGCCGGAGGTGATTGTGTCCGATTAGAGCGAGGATCCGGGTGCTTTGGCGCTGGTCCTGGATTCGCTTCGGCCCCGCCCAAAGGGCGGGGCCTTCGCTATGCTTCGCATGAAATCCTGGACCAGCGCCAAAGCACCCGGATCCTCGCTCTAATCGGGCGCAGGCACCGCAGGAAATCGATCCCGGGGGACCGCCAAGTGGGGAAATGATCCTCAATAACTGGCGGTTGTGGCCGATATACGGGGGGAGGGGGACCCTGACAGTTCTCGACCCGATACGATGGGCTGCGCCATGATCGATCCTCGTCGCCTGACCTTTGCGTGCGTCATGATAGCCATTGCTGCGGGCGCCTTTGCGTTGCCGGCGGATCGGCGACCGTCCCAGTACGTCCACGACAGCTGGACCAAGGAAGACGGACTGCCGCTGGACATGGTCGGCGCGGTTCAGCAGACGCCCGACGGATATCTCTGGCTGGCGACCCAGCAAGGATTCGCCCGCTACGACGGTCTCGAGTTCACGGTGTTCGACGCGCTCAGCGAGCCGGCCTATCCCCACAAGCAGGCCGAGACCATCTTTGCCCATGGCGACAGCCTCTGGGTGGGCGGCAGCAATGGCGTGGCGCTCCTTCACGACGACGTGATCACGGTCTGGAATCGCGGCGAGGCCGCGCCCAACGCCATGGTCCAGATCTTGTTCGCCGATTCCGGCGGCCGGGTCTTCGCCGGTACCACCAATGGCCTCGCCGAACTCCGCGACGGACAGTTCACGCTGATCGCTCCCGATGATCCTGTGCTCGGAACCGAGGTGCGCGCCCTGACCGGCGACGCCGACGGTCGCATCTGGGTGGGCGCGCGGGGCGGCCTGGCCATCATCTCGGACGGTGGTGCGGTCGAGACGCGTACGGCGGGGCCGTGGCTGACCACCGAGGGTGTGCTGGCCATTACCCGCGGCCGCGACCACCGCATGTGGCTCGCCACCGCGGCGGGGCTCTGGCGCTCGGACGGCGGCAAGCTCGAGCCCGAACGGATCGACGGCGCACCCTATCCCGGTGGTCTGATCTGGGCGCTGCTCGAAGACAGCCAGGGTGTCCTCTGGATCGGCGCCGAGAATCGCGGGCTGTTTCGATTGCATCAGGGGCGGCTCGAACAGGTGACCGACAGTGGTCGCCTCGTGGACGCCATCGCCCTGTACGAGGATCCCCAGGGGTCCGTCTGGATCGGTGGATTCGGTTCGGGCCTGCATCGCTTTCGAGCCGGCCCGTTCATGTCGTGGTCGACGACCGAGGGCCTGGCCGGCGATCAGGTACGCGTGGTGTGCGCGTCACGCCACGGCGGGATCTGGATCTCGACCTACGGCGGTGGTCTCGACTACTTCGAGAACGGCAGGGTGACCCACCACGACGCGGCTGACGGCGTCCCGCCCGGCAACGTCGGCGCGCTCATGGAAGATCGGCGCGGGCGACTCTGGGTCGGCGCCAGCGAGGGGATCTCCGTCCTCGGCGAGGATGGTCGCTTCGAACCCCAGGATCTGCCCCGCGACCTCATTTACGGCGGCGTCCGTTCCATGCTGGAGGACAGCCGCGGAAATTACTGGTTCGGCACCCGGAGCCAGGGCGTGTTCCGTGTCGGGTCCGACGGTGTGCGTCAGTTCGACGGCGACGACGGTCTGTTGAGCGACGTGGCCCGTGGCGGCCTGCTCGAACTGGACGACGGGGCGGTGCTCGTCGGCACCGACGCCGGCGTGAATCTCATCCGCGGGGACAGTGTCGAGGTGCTGGGTCCCGATCAAGGCGTACCCGCCGGCCTCATCCTGTGCATGGTCCGCGATTCCCGCGGCGATGTCTGGATCGGTGGTGTCGGCGCCGGGCTGGTGCGTTTGCGCCAGGGGCGCGGAACCGTGTTCGGTCTCAAGGACGGCCTCATCGACGACGCCATCTTCGGCATTCTCGAGGACCCGAGCGGTCGCCTCTGGATCGCCAGCAACAGCGGCGTCTTCAGCTTCCACCGCGACACGTTCGAGATGTTCGCCACCGGCCGCGAGGCCACCGTACCGTGCCGGCTCTACAGCCGCGCCGACGGTCTCAAGAACAGCGAGTGCAACGGCGGTTGCGCACCGTCGGCGGCCAGCGACCGCGCCGGCCGGTTCTGGTTCGCCACCAATGGGGGCGTGGCCACGGTGGATCCACAGCTCATCTCCGAGCGTCCCCCGAGTCCGCCGGTGCTGCTCCAGGAAGCGATCCTCGCCGGCGAAGACTATCCGCTGACCGGCACCGTGGAAGTGAAGCCCGGCAGCGGCGACCTGGTCTTCCGCTATACCGCCATCGCGCTCAACGAATCCGACAAGGTCCGATTCCGCTACATGCTCGAGGGCTACGACGACGAGTGGATCCGGGCCGGCGATCACCGCCAGGCCATCTACACGAATATTCCGCCCGGCCATTACACGTTCCGCGTGCAGGTCACCGATCCCGGTGGGCGCGTGGGCCGCTCCGAGGCGTCCCTGGCCTTCCACCTGCAGCCCAAGCTCTACCAGACCGCCTGGTTCTGGGCAGCCGTGGTGGCCGCGCTCGGTCTCACCCTGCTCGCCGCCGCCATGCAACGGGAGCGCAATCGGCAGACCCGCGAGCGGCGTCTCGAAGGACTGGTCCGCGAGCGCACCCGGGAGCTGGAGGAGGCCAAGGAACAGGCCGAGGCAGCGAACCGATCGCGCGGGGAGTTCCTGGCCAACATGAGCCACGAGATCCGCACGCCCATGAACGCCGTGATGGGCATGACCGATCTGGTGCTCGAGACCGAACTCGACAGTGACCAGCGCGATTGCCTGGAAACGGTGAGCGCATCGGCGCGTTCGTTGCTGGCGCTGATCAACGACATTCTCGACTTCTCCAAGATCGACGCCGGGCGCCTCGAACTGGATGATTCGCCCTTCCTGCTGCGGCAGTGCGTCGAGCGGACCGCCGGCCTCCTGCAACTCAAGGCGGAGGACTGCCACCTCGCCCTCGAGTGCGTCGTGGATCCGGACTGTCCCGACGGCCTGGTCGGCGATCCGGTACGTCTGCAGCAGATCCTCATCAACCTCCTCGGCAATGCCATCAAGTTCACCGAGACCGGTCGGGTCACGCTGCGCGTGGAGCCGGCCCTGGGTGAGACTTGGCGCGGCGGCGAGTTCACGCGACTACGATTCGCGGTCACCGACACCGGTATCGGCATCGCCCACGACAAGCAGGACGTGATCTTCGAGGCCTTCCGCCAGGCCGACGGCTCGACCACGCGGCGCTTCGGCGGCACGGGTCTCGGGCTGTCCATATCGGCCAGCCTGGCCCGGCTCATGGGCGGCGAGTTGCGGGTGGACAGCAGCGTCGGGCAGGGCAGCACGTTCCATTTCGAGGCCGTCTTCGGCATCACCGCCAACCTCGAAGCGGAAATCGAAACGGTGACCGCCACCGGTGCGACGGCGCGCGGTCTGACCGTCCTGGTGGCGGAGGACAACCCGGTCAATCAAAAGGTCGTGCGCATGCTCCTGAGCCGCCTCGGGCACACGGCCGTGATCGTCGACGACGGCTGCACCGCGCTCGAGCGGAGTGCCGATCCGAACATCGACCTGGTGCTCATGGACGTGCAGATGCCGGTGATGGACGGACTGGCGGCCACGCGCGCCATTCGCGAACGAGAAGCGCGCAACGGTTGCGATCGTTTGCCGGTCGTGGCGCTCACCGCGCGGGCCATGCGGGAGGACGTTCGCTCCTGCCGCGAGGCGGGCATGGATGGATTCGTCGCCAAACCGGTCAAAAGAGACGAACTGGTGGCGGCCATGAACGCGGCCCTCGCGGCCGTTCCCAACGGCGTTTGAGGTTGCCGTATCGACAGACCCCAAAAGAAAACCCAGTATAAGAGCGGCCTTTAATCGGGGAAAAGGCGCCGATCCGGTGCCCGCCCCTACCACGGATCCAACGCAAGTGCCGGAATGAAGACTGTTCCTGACCGTTGGCCCCCAGAAATTAATTGCATAAGTAGCATTGCTTGCGCGTTGGACCCTGTGTTATAATCTCACCAAGCCTCAAGCAGTGGTGCGCCATTGATCGGGGCGCCGCAGCACTTTTCACCTTTTGTCAGTGATTCGTTCCCCATTGGTGGAGGTTACTCATGAATCGTTGCGCTTGCCTCGTTTTCACTCTCGCCCTGATCGCTGTTCCGGCCATGGCGAACATTCCCTTCCCCGACCTGTGCGTGCTCGACAATGCAGCCGGCAGTGACGGTGCGGTCGTGTTCACCAACCCCGCGGGTGGCGGCAACATGCTGTCCGACGCTCGCCTGACCGGCGGCGTTCCTGTGGACGCTACTCTGACTCTGACCGTGGTCAACAGCGAGGGCGATCCCATCGCGAATTATCCTGCCTCTGACATCTGGCTCGTGAGCTCCGGCGGCGGACTGGTCACTTGTGGCCTGGCCATGCCTGGTGCTGCTACGGACGCCAACGGACAGACTTCCTGGGTTGCTGGCATTGCTGGCGGCTCCAACAGCCTTGCCGAGGACGCGCAGGCGATCATCGGTAGTGCTCCTGTGCCCAACACTGCTGCGGTGCACTTCGTGGGTGCGGACATCACTGGCGACCTTGCCGTGAACCTCTCCGACATCACGCTCTTCACGCAGACCCTGGCCGCTTACAACGCGTACGCGGACTTCAACAACGACCAGGTCGTGAACCTGTCGGACATCACGGTGTTCACGCAGGCCATCGGCACGGCTTGCCCGTAGCCTCGACCTGACCGTTCATTCGGTACGGTTGCGACGCCCGCCCCCTTCGTGGGGGCGGGCGTTTTTCGTGGTATGAATCGAAGATTCTAGCGACCGCAACCGGCATCGCGGGCACCGACCCGGCCGCAGTCGGCGCCGTCGGGGTGGGCGCCCGGCAGGCAGGGGCTGGCCGCACCCAGTTCCCAGCGCGCGGATCCCATGCCGTCGCAGAAGAGCGGGTCGAGCCAGAAGTTGTCGCCGAGGTCGGTGACGGCGGCGGGCATTTCCTCGGCGCCGGCATTGCCGTAGAGGTCGCTGCAGCCGATCTCGAGGGTGGCCAGCTCTCGGACGCCGAGCCAGCCCTCGTCGTCGTGGTCGGCCACGATACAGCTGGTCAGGCGGGCGCGGCCGTAGGCCGGGTTGCCATTCTGGAACTCGCTGTTGGTGACCCGGACCGCGGCGCCGCTGGTCGCCGCGCTGTTGTCGGTGATCGTGCAGCGGTCGAGGACGACCCACGAGTCCGTACTGCCGTCGATGGAGTGCCCGAAGACGACCACGCCACCGCCGGTCTCGGCGGCGGAGTTGCCTGTGATGACGCAGTCCTGCACCAGCGCCACCGCATTGGCGAAGCAGAGACCGCCGCCGACCCAGCTGGAGGTGTTGTTCTCGAAGACGCAGTCGAGGAACGAGATTCCGTGGAAGGCATCCTGATAACCGTGCACATTGACGGCGAAGACGGCGCCGCCGCCGCCGAACTCGCCGCCGACATGATTGTTGCGGAACACGCAGCGTTCGAAGGTGGGCGTGCCGACGCCGCCGAAGTAGACCGCGCCGCCTTGCTCGTCGCCGGTGTTGTCCTCGAAGATGCAATCCCGCACCGTCGTGCTGGTGAGGTGGAAGGTCATGCCGCCAGCCTTGGGCCACTCGCCGTCGAAGTCGGTGGAGACGCCGCCGGTGACGGTGAAGCCCTCGATGAGCAGCCCCTCGTCGTTGTTGCCCTCCATGAAGATCACGCGGGTCTGCCGTTCGGCGTCCAGGATGGTCGCCTCCGGTCCCATGGCCGAGGCCACGGTGAACAGCGTCGTGTACCGGCTCACGAAGAGGAATCCCTTCTCGTCCATGGCGCCGCCCTGGTTGGTCGGCGTGTAGCGCCCCGGATGCACCAGCACGAGATCGCCCTCGCTGGCCTGCTCGATGGCGGCGGCGATGGTGGGCACGGTGCCGGTTCCGTCCACGCGAACGTGCCACACGGTGCCGGTCGGCGGCTCCGATGCGATACCGTTGGACAGGTCGGACCAGTTCTCCGCCTGATCGCGAGCGCGCACGGCCGTGTGCACGGTGGCGTCGGGATCGAGATCGGATAGCTGGCAGGTCCAGAGCCCGAGGTTCTCGTCGAAGACCGGGGCCGGGCCGGCGGTGGCGTCGGCCCAGGTGCCGTCGTCGAGGGGATCTTCCGCGTGGCGGACCTCGTACCCCGCGGCCTCGCCGTAATCGCCGTCATCGCCGGTGGCGGTCCAGGTCACCAGAAGATCATCGTTGCCGCGCCAGCGCAGCCCGAGATCGGTGATGGCCGCCGGCGGCGTCTGGTCCCACTGGGGATCGGCGGTCGCCACCACGGGCGCTGCGTCGGCTGACCAGGCACCCGTGCCGCGAGAGCGGAGACGGAAGACCCAGGTGGATCCGGCGGCGAGGCCGTCCACCGTGACGGAGGCCGCGGTGCCCGGCGTGTCGGGAGCGGGTAGGCTGACGACTGTCCAGTCGTCGCGATCGGCCGGCTCGCTTCCGAACGGGGCTCGACGCAGGTCGTACTCCGCAAGGGCGCGGTCGTCTCCGAGCACGCCCGGGGTGGTCCAGTTCAGGGTGATGCTCGCGTCGGTGGCGGCGGTGACCGCAAGATCGGAGACGGCCGCGGGCTGTCCGGCGGGCGCGCCGGATGGCGGCTCGGTGGGATCGTCGGAAGAGCAGGCGATCACGATCACGAGCAGGAGGCAGGACAGGACGCCACGAATGGAGCGGGACATGAGCGGTCCTTTCACCAAGTAATGCAGTCGGGGATCTATTCTAGATTACGGATTCCGATGGGGTGGAATCAAGAGAGGAAAGCACCGCGTGGAGGAGCGGGCAGGGTGACGTTTACTCGTTCGATGCGATTCGCCGCCGGCGGACATCCGTCACCAGATGCCGATTCTGCGACTTCGCATTAACTAATATGACTGGATTTCGAACTGAAATTCGCCGCCTGGCCCGGGCGACGATCCTGCATCACGGAGTGATCATGACAAGAACTGCCTTGCTCTTCCTGCTGCTGGCCGTCACGGCTTCGACAGCCGTGTCCGCCGACGTGACCGCCTTCGTCGGCGCCCACGTCATTCCCGTCGACGGTCCGGAGATCGACGAAGGCGTCGTCCTGGTGGAGGACGGCCGGATCAAGGCCGTCGGACCCACCAGCGACATCGACGTTCCCGGCAACGCCACCGTGGTCGAATGCGCCGGCAAGGTCATCATGCCCGGCCTCGTCTGCACCCACAGCCACATCGGTGGCTGGGGCGGCGGCGACAAGAGCGACCCCATCGCGCCGGAAGCGCGGATCCTCGACGCCATCAACGTGCGCGATTCGGGCTTCATGCGCGCCCGTGCAGGTGGTCTCACGTCGCTGAACATCATGCCCGGCAGCGGCCTCCTGCTCAGCGGCCAGACGCTGTACGTGAAGCTTCGCGAGAGCGAGACCGTGGAGGGCATGGCCTACCTGGACGATGACGGCGCCATGCTCGGCGGCATAAAAATGGCCAACGGCACCAACAGTCGTGGCAAGCCGCCCTATCCGGGCACGCGCTCGCAGTCGGCCGCCCTGGTGCGGCAGCGGTACATCCAGGCCCAGGAATACCTGGAGAAGATCGACCGCGCGGACGGCGACGCGTCCAAGTTGCCGTCCCGCGATCTGGGGCTCGAAGCCCTGGGCCGGGCGCTGCGTGGCGAGGTCATCGTGCACCATCACACACATCGCCATGACGACATCATGACGGTGCTCAGACTGCGCGAGGAATTCGGCCTGCGCGTGGTGTTGCATCACGTGAGCGAAGGCTGGCGGGTGGCCGACCTCATCGCGGCCGCCGAGGTGCCCTGCTCGTTGATCATCGTGGACTCGCCGGGCGGCAAGCTCGAAGCGGTGAACCTGGCCTTCGACACCGGCGCCATCCTGGCCGACGCCGGGGTCGACATCGCCTACCACACCGACGACTGGATCACCGACTCGCGGTACTTCCTGCGCATGGCGGCCATGGGCGTGCGCGGAGGATTGTCGCGCGAGAAGGCGCTGGAATCGGTCACCCTGGCCGGTGCGCGCATGCTCGATCTCGAGGAGCGGATCGGATCGCTCACCAGGGGCAAGGATGCTGATCTCGTCGTCCTTTCCGGCGACCCCTTCTCGGTGTACACGCGCGTCGAGCAGACCTGGATCGAGGGTACGCGGGTGTTCGATCTCGACGATCCCGACCAACGCCTCTATGCCGAGGGCGGCTTCGGCGCGACCCACGACCAGGACGTCTATCTCTGCTGCCAGGGAGGTCACCAGTAATGCGTACCTTGCTCTGCCTGACCGTGTCCCTGCTCCTGTTCGGATGCGCCGCGAACGCTGGCATCGCCGTCCGTGGCGAGATCGTCTACCCGGTTGCGGGCGACCCCATCACCGACGGTATCGTGCTCGTGGAGGACGGCCGGATCACGGCCGTCGGCCCGGCCGGTGACATCGACATTCCCGAAGGCTGGGAAGTCCGCCGCGCCGCCGTGGTCACGCCCGGCCTCATCGACGCGCGCGCCACCGTGGGCCTCAGCGGCCAGTACAACACCGACCACGACCAGGACGTGCTCGAGCGCACCGAACCGGTCCAGGCTCAGCTCCGCGCCATCGACGCCTACAACGGTCGCGAGCGTCTGGTGGACTGGGTGCGGAGCTTCGGCGTGACCACCGTCAACACCGGCCACGCGCCGGGGCAGGTGGTGTCGGGGCAGACCATGGTGGTCAAGACGTCGGGCCGGCCGCTGGCCGAGACGGTGCTCGTGGAAACCGCCGCGGTGACCGCGTTCGTGGGCAAGCCGCCCCGCCCGTGGGGGCAGCCCGCGGGACCGCAGACGACGCGGAGCATGCAGGTAGCCCGACTGCGGCAGTCGCTCGTCGATGCGCAGGAATATACGGCAAAGATCGTCCGCGCCGAGGATGACGACGATGCCGTGGCGCCCGCCCGCGACCTGCGGCTCGAGGCCCTGGCGACCGTGCTCGCCGGCGAGACTCCGCTGCTGGTGACGGCCAACCGCGCCCACGACATCACCGGCGCGCTGCGCATCGCCGAGGAGTTCGGGATCACGGTCTGGCTGAGCGGCGCCGTGGAGGCTCAGGGCGTGATCGACGAGATCCGCGAGGCCGGCGTTCCGATTGTCGTACATCCAACCACGAAAAGGGCTTATGGGGACTATCGGAGTTTCAGCTTCACCACGGCGGCGGTGCTCCGTGACGCGGGAATCCGCACGGTCTTCCAGTCGGGGTACGAGAGCTACGTGCCCAAGACCCGGGTCGTCCTGTTCGAGGCCGCCATGGCGATTCCCTACGGACTGGACCGGGCCGATGCGCTGGAGATGATCACCCTGGAGCCGGCGCGGTTGCTGGGGATCGACGACCGCGTGGGATCGCTGGAGATCGGAAAGGACGCGGATCTGGCGCTGTACGACGGAGATCCGTTCGAGTACACGACCCACTGCACGGCGACCATGATCGATGGGCGCTGGGAGTGGGAAGGGGAGCGGTAGATTCCCCGGAATTCCCCTTCACACGGGTTGGAAAACGCGCGCCCATTGGCTATCGTTGCCGAGCAATCTGCAGCGCCGGGAGCGTTCGTGGCTGAACCGGCGCAAACCGGCTTACCGCCAGCCCGTGTGAGGAGGTGTCCCATGTCCGACATCCGCCCCTTCAAGGGTCTGCGACCCCGTTCCGACCTGGTCGAGAAGGTCGCCAGTCCGCCCTACGACGTGATGAACAGCGCCGAGGCCCGCGAGATGGCCGCCGGCAATCCCTACAGCTTCCTCCACGTGACCAAGGCCGAGATCGATCTGCCGGCGGACGTCGATGTCCATGGCGACGCGGTCTACGAGAAGAGCGCCGAGAATTTCCGCCAGATGGTGGCCGACGGCGTGCTTCAAGCCGACTCCAGGGACTGCTTCTACATCTATCGTCTCCGCATGGGCAAGCACGTGCAGCACGGCATCGTGGCCGGCAGCAGCGTGCAGGAATACGAGGATGATCTGATCAAGAAGCACGAGTTGACGCGGCGCGAGAAGGAAGACGATCGCGCCCGCCACGTCGAGCAGCTCATGGCCAACGCCGGGCCGGTGCTCCTGACCTTCAAGAACAAGCCGGAGATCCGCGCCATCATCCAGAACATCACCGACGCCGAGCCGACCTACGACTTCACGGCCGACGACGGTATCGGGCACACGCTCTGGG
>PIVY01000417.1 GCA_003353795.1 bacterium | reverse complement strand
CAGCATCCGCCCGGGGCCCAGACCGGCAGCTTGAAGGACCCTGCGGTGCAGGCCCTGGTCAAGGAGCTGGCGGCCCAGAACGAGGGCCTGTGCGTGATCACCACGCGCCTGGCGGTAGCCGACGTTCTCGGCCGCGCGGGCGGCGCGTCGGTCGACCTCGACAAGCTGCCGGCGGCGGCGGGGGCGGAGCTTCTGGGGTCGCTGGGGGTGCGAGGCTCGGAGGCCGCGCGCGAGCGGGCGTCGGAGGAATTCGGCGGCCACGGCTTGGCGCTGAGCCTGCTCGGCACCTGGCTGCGCGACGTCTGCGACGGCGACGTGCGGCGCCGGCGGGAGGTGCCGCTTCTCGACGAGGAACACGAAGGAGGCGCTCATGCGCGGCGGGTGATGGCCTCCTACGAGTCGTGGCTGGGGGAGGGTCCGGACCTTCAGCTCCTGCGGCTGGTGGGTCTCTTCGACCGTCCGGCCGAGGCCGCGGCCCTGGCGGCGTTGCGGGCCGAGCCCGCGGTGGCGGGCTTGACCGAGGGCCTCGGCGCCGGCGAGGAGACGCGTCGGCGGTCGCAGTCGGCGAAGAGAGCGTCGAGCTGGCCGACAAGAGCGGCGATGCCTTCCTGCGGATGGGCAGTCGGACGTGGGTGGCCGATGCCCTCCACCAGGCGGGCCGGTGGCAGGAGAGCGCATCGGCCTTCCGCGAGGCCGAGGTCCTGCAGGCGGAGCGGCAGCCGCACTATCCGCGGCTCTACTCGCTTCAGGGCTATCGCTACTGCGATCTGCTGTTGAGCCAGGGGGAGGGGGAGGCATCCCCCCTCGGTCCGCCGGGGCCGGGCGGCGGCGGGACCCCGGAAGCGGTGGCGCGCTACCGGTCGGCGTGTGAGGAGGTCCGGGAACGGGCTCAAGAAGCGCTGCGAATCGTCCTGAGTGGTTCGCGAAACCTGCTGGACATCGCCCTAAACCACCTCAGCCTCGGACGCGCCCATCTCGGCCTGGCCGTGATGTCCGAGGCGTCCCCGGACTTCAGCGCGTCCGCGGAGCACCTCGACCGGGCCGTGGACGGTCTGCGCCAGGCAGGCACTGAGCACAACCTGCCGTGGGGCTTGCTGACCCGGGCCGCCCTCCGCCGCCTGACCGACG
>PIVY01000416.1 GCA_003353795.1 bacterium | reverse complement strand
TCGTGCGCGGCCCGCTGATCACCGCCTCCAACAAAGGGGCGCTGATCTCGTTTGACACCAACGAGCCGTGCATCGCGCGCCTGGCCTACGGCACGAAAAGCACCCTGGGCACCCCCGACGAAGAGGTCCTCTACGAGACGGAGGCGTCCATAGAGCACCGGATCCGCATCGGCCACCTAAAGCGAAAGACCCGCTACCTGTTCCACCTCACCTGCCAGGATGCGGCCGGCAACGTGCTGACCGTGGGGGCACCAAAACGGCGGGCCAAGATGGTGCCTGTGACCGAGGCCGGCGACTTTTCCGGCGCCCTGGAGTTCTTCACCGAAGAAAACGACGACATTGCCTCACCGGTAATCGTCGAGGGTCCCACCCTCACCTCCAGGACGGCGGATACGGCGATCATCGAGTGGAAGACCGACGAACCGGCCGACGGCTACGTGGACTACGGCATCGGCGAGCCGACGCAGACGATCGGCGACGCCGAGTACGTGCAGGAGCACAGCGTCTTTCTCACCGGCCTGGAGCCGGGAAGCACCTATGCCTACCGGGTGCGCTCCACCGACTTTGCGGCCAACGCGCCGCTCATCAGCGAGCGGCTGAGCTTCACCACTTCACTAGAGGCCGACCTGACGCCGCCGGCGCTGCTGAGCGAGCCGCAGCTCGCCTTTGCCGATGAAGGGCAGGCAATCATCGAGTGGACGACCGACGAGTCGGCCAGCGTCCAGTTCACCTACGGAGTGGAGGGGGGAGAGGAGCTGGTCTTCTTCGACGAAACCTTTACCAGCGAGCACTCGACGCAGCTGACCGGGCTGGCCGCGGGCACGACCTACACCTACCGGATCAGCCTGACCGACGCCAGCGGCAACGGCTCGGTGACCAGCCAGCTGCTGAGCTTCACCACCGCAGAAGCGGCCGACATCGCACCGCCGCAGGTAGCCGCTGTGGCGGTCGGCGAAATCGGCGACGCATCGGCCATTGTCACCTGGACGACCGACGAGCCTGCCAGCAGCTTTGTCTACTACGGAGCGGGTGACTCCCTGGAGCTGGCAACCGGCGACGCAGAGCTGACCAGAGCGCACCGCGTGATGCTGACCAACCTGTCGCCGCACACCGCCTACAACCTCCAGGTAG
>PIVY01000091.1 GCA_003353795.1 bacterium | reverse complement strand
CACCGAGAACTTCCTTTCCTAACGGATCCAGATCCTGGTCGAATCGGAGATGTCGTACCTCTCCGCTCTCGCCGGACCGGCGATGCTGGAGGCGTTCGGCCGGGTGCTCGACCTGTCTCCGCCCACCATCGTGGTGACCCGCTCGCTGCCGGTCCCCGATTCGGTGGTCCATCTGGCGCGGGAGCGGGGGATCCCCCTGCTCCGGTCGGCCCGGTCGGCGGTCACGGTGACCCACGAGTTGAATCGCCACCTCGAGCGAGCCTTCGCGCCCAGCACGGAGGTTCACGGAACCCTGGTGGACGTGTATGGCGTGGGGCTGCTGTTCACCGGCCGCAGCGGCATCGGCAAGAGCGAGTGCGCGCTGGATCTCGTCGAGCGGGGGCATCGACTCGTTGCCGACGACATCGTCGAGGTCATGCGCACCAGCGAGAGCGTCCTGATCGGACGCTTCCGGCCCCTCCTGCAGCACAACATCGAGATCCGGGGTGTGGGGGTCATCGACGTCCAGGCCATCTTCGGCATCCACGCCATCCGCATGCAGAAGCGCATCGAGGTGGCGGTGGAGCTGCAGGACTGGGACGACCAGGTGGACTACGAGCGCGTGGGCATGGAGCGCCGCACCACCGAGATCCTGGGCGTGGAGATTCCCCAGGTGGTGCTGCCTCTGAATCCCGGCAAGAACATCACGGTGATCTCCGAGGTCATCGCCCTGGACTTCATGCTCAAGATCTACGGCTACGATGCGGCGCGGATCCTCAACGAGCGCATCGTCAAGTCGATCCGGCAGAGCCGGAGGCTGAAGCGGTATCTCGAGCAGGACCAGGAGTAACGATGATCCAGGCACTGGTGTTGACTCACGGAGCCATCGGCGCGGAACTCGTCAGGGTGGTCGAGCTGATCCTGGGCCCCACGGAGGGCCTGCGGGCCGAGACCAACCAGGGTCGTTCGGCGCGCGAGATGACCGAGATCGTGAGTGCCTGGGTCTCCGAACTCGGACCCGACCCGCACGGTGTTGTCTTCATCGACGACTACGGTGGCAGCTGCGCCAACGCCGCCCGCCTCGGAGGCACCGAGGCGGCGAACATTCCCGTGGTCAGTGGCATCAATCTCACCATGTTGCTGGCCATGGTGACCTGGCGCGACGAACTGGAGCCGGCCGAGCTCGTGCAACGGGTCGTCGACCAGGGACGCAAGGCCGTCACCGTGGTGGGGGGCGCCCGATGAACCTGGTCCTGGCCAGGATCGACGACCGGTTCATCCACGGCCAGGTCACCGTGGGCTGGGGACAGCGGCTCAGGCCCGATCTGATCCTGCTGGCGAACGACGAGATCGCCGGCGATCCGTGGCAGGCCCGCATCTACGCCAGCACCGTGCCGCCGGATGTGTCGGTGCAGGTGCTGAGCCTCCAGGAAGCGGCGGCCACCGTGCTCGATCCCGCCAGCGACTTCGCCCATCACGAACGGGTCTTCCTGCTCACCGGCAGCCCCTCGGACATGCACGCCCTGGTGGCCATGGGCGTGCCGCTGGAGCGGATCAACGTGGGGGGCATGCACTTCGATTCGGGCAAGCAGGAAATGCTGCCGTCGGTCTATGTGGACCGCGATGATCTGGTGGTCTTCCGGACCTTGTTGCGTCGTGGTGTGCGGCTCGCCGCCCAGGCCGTGCCGGGCGGGCGCGAGACTCTCCTGGACGATGGCTTGCTGGCCGCCATGGAGGCGAGGCTGTGATCCCCTTCGAGGTGCCGTGGCCGATCTGGGTGGCGCTCCCGGCGCTGGGAGCGTGGCTGGCGGCCGACGACACGAGCCTTGGCCAGACCTGGTTCAGCCAGCCGCTGCCCGCGGCCATCCTCACGGGGGTGATCCTGGGCGATCCCGGGGCTGCCATACTCCCCGGCCTGCTCATGCAACTGGTGGTGATCGGCAACCTGCCCGTCGGGGCGAGCTTCCGGCTCGATGCAGCCGGAGCCACCGTGGGCATGGTCGGCGGATCGATGCTGGCCGGGTGGAGCCCTCCGGCGAATCTGTTGTCCGTGGCGACCTGGACGGGGCCGGCGGCGGAAAGCCTCGGCTGGCTGCTGGTCCTGACCGTGGGCGCCAGTCTGGCCGGCGGCTGGGTGGTGCACGGCGAACGCCGGCGACGCCTGGGCTGGATGCTCGACGGCTATCGCAGCGTCCGGGACGGGGACCTGGCCCGCCTCGAAGGGCTGCACCGGCGCTGCCTGCTGGTGACGCTGATCCGCGGCGCGCTGCTCACCATGGTCTGGGTCCTGGTGGCGGCCTGGCTCTGGAATCTCGATGTTCCGACCCGGATGGTCGGGCCGATGCGAGGGGCTCTGGGCCTGTTGCCGCTGATGGTGCCCATGCTGGCGGTCGGGTCGGTCAGCGAACGCTTCGGGCCGCGACGGGCCTGGCGGCTGGTGCTGGCCGGAAGTGCGACGGGTTTCCTGGTGGCCTGGTTGGCGGTTTAGGAGGTATCTTGGGATGACGCCCAGGCGAGGTCCGTTGCCGCAATTGACGGCGCCGATTGCCCGGCGCGTCTTGGGGCGGAGTCTGACCCTGCAGGCGTCCTGGAACGACCAGCGCATGCAGAATCTGGGATTGCTGGCCACGCTGGCTCCCTGGCTCCGGGGACAGGGACTGGATCGGGAGCAGCTGCGGCGCGTGTGCCGCCGGTACTACGGCTACTTCAACACGAATCCCTACCTGGCCAATTTCGTCGTCGGGGGTCTCCTCCGCCTCGAACACGACCGTCTCGAAGGCGGAGAGGTGCCGGAGCGGCTCGTCGTCGGATTTCGGGACACGCTGGCCCGCGCCTGTGGATCGCTTGGGGACCAGCTGTTCTGGCTGGGAATGCGGCCGGCGCTGCTGATGCTGGCCTGCCTGCTGGCGCTGGTCGGTCGCTGGGAAACGGTCCTGGTGGTCCTGCTGGCGTTCACGGCGGCCCAGTTCGCACTGCGTCGACGTGCCCTGGTCCTGGGATTCGGGCTGGGGCCCGACGTGGTGGACATCCTCTCGCGCCCGGCCTGGCATCGGGCCATCGCCTGGGCCAGCCGGGCGGCGCTGTTCTTGACGGGGCTCGCGGCCGGGTTTTTCTTCGCCGGCGTTCGGGTCCTGGAGCCGGCCCTGGGGGCCGGGTCGATCATCGGGGTCGCCATGGTCGGGCTGGGGCTGCCCGATGTGGTGCGTACCAAGGTTTCGGGCGAGGTCCAGCTGTTGCTGGCGCTCGCGTCCGCCGGCGTGATCGCGGCGGTGTTCTGAGTGAACGAGCAATCCTGCCGGCGGCCCGCGGATGCACCGCGTGAAAGACCGGCCGACAGGGAAGGACGATGAATTGAAGACCATCATGACCACCGTCGCCGATCCCGTGGGTTTCCACTTGCGGGCCGCGGGGCGGATCGTCAAGCTGACAAAACTGTTCCAGTCGGAAGTGACCATCCGGTACCAGGGACGAGTCGCCAACGCCAAGAGCATCATGGGGCTGGCGAGCCTGGCTGCCGAGTATGGCGCCGAGGTGGAGATCGAGGTCGCCGGACCCGACGAGGCCGACGCCCTGGCGCGGCTCGTCAAGCTGATCAGCGAGGATCTGGCACATTCGGAGGAAGACGCCTGACGTGCGTGAGTTGAACGGCATCCCGGCGGCTCCTGGCTATGCGGTGGGACCGGTGCGCCAGTTGCGGCGGACAACGATCACGATCCCCCGCCGATCCATCGCCACCGGCGATGTGGCCACCGAGCGAACCCGGTTCGAAGAAGCGGTGGAGCGTGCCCGCGGCGAGCTCACCATTCTGCGGGACAAACTGGCGCGGGAGCTGGGCGCCGACGAGGCCGCCATCATCGACAGCCAGTTGCTCATGCTGGAAGACGAGTTGATCTGGGACTCGACCCTGTCGCGGATCCGTACCCAACTCGTCAATGCGGAGGCGGCCTTCGCGCGCGCCATCGGTGAACTGGTCATGCAGTTCGACGGCATGCAGGAGGGGGCCCTGCGTGAACGCATCGCCGACCTGCGCGACCTGGAAGACCGGGTCCTGCGCTCCCTGCAGGGCGAGCCCAAGGAAACGGTCACCGACTGGACCGTGCCGGCGGTGGTGGCGGCCCGTGATCTGGCGCCGAGCGAAACGGCGGCTCTCGATCGCGAACTGGTGCTGGGTTTCATCACCGACGAGGGCGGAAGCACCAGTCATGTGGCCATCCTGGCCCGCAGTCTCGGCATCCCGGCAGTCTGTGGCCTTGGGGGCGACGCCAGCAAGCTGGCCGATGACAGCCTGGTGGCCGTGGACGGCAACGTGGGGCGCGTGATCTGCGATCCCGACCAGACGACCCAGGAACGCTTGCAGACCCTGAAGCACCAGCAGATCACGGTGAGCCGCAAGCTCGACTACCTGCGCGACCTGCCCGCCGAGACTCCCGACGGACATCGGGTGCGTATGATGGCCAACATCGAGTTGCCCGTGGAGCTGGACGAGGCCATCGCTCGCGGTGCCGAGGGCATCGGTCTGCTGCGCACCGAGTATCTCTACTTCCAGCATCGGGACATTCCCACCGAGGAAGACCAGGTCAAGCTCTATGCCCGGGTGCTGCAGCGCATGGCCGGCAAGCCGGTGATCTTCCGCACCCTGGACGTGGGCGGCGACAAGGTGTCCGACTACCTGGGCGCCAAGCGGGAGTACAATCCGTTCCTGGGCTGGCGCGGCATCCGGTTCTCGCTCTCCAATCGCAGTCTGTTCAAGACCCAGATCCGCGCCATCTATCGCGCCGCCGCCGATGGCGAGGGCAAGATCATGTTCCCCATGATCACCGGCGTCGAGGAATTGCGCGCCGCCCTCGAGATCTGCGCCGAGGCACGCGACGAACTGCGCGGCGAGGGTCGTCCCTACCGCTCCGACATGCCGGTGGGCATCATGGTGGAAACGCCGTCGGCCGCGGCGGTGGCCGACCTGCTGGCCCGGGAGTGCGACTTCCTCAGCATCGGCTCCAACGATCTCATCCAATACACCCTGGCCATGGACCGCGGCAACCGGCGCGTCTCCTATCTCTACCGACCGCTCCACCCGGCAATCCTGCGCACCATCCGCCACGTGGTGGATGCCGGACACGCTGCCGGAGTGTGGGTCGGCCTCTGTGGCGAGATGGGCTCGGAGACCCGGCTGGCCGAGGTCCTGCTCGGACTGGGACTCGACGAGATCAGTCTCCACAGCGCGGCGTTGCCCAAGATCAAGCAAGTGATCCGCTGGACCGAGCTGGCCGAGGCTCGACGGGTGGTGGACGGCCTCCTGGACCTGCCCACCGCCGACGAGGCGGACGCCTGGCTCGCCGATTACGTGGCCGCCCGCAAGGCGCGGCGCGAGCAGGAAGGATCCTCTCCTTGAGCACCGATCCCACCGCCGGACAGCGGCAGATGTTCGCCTGGATCGCCGGGCTCGCCGATCAGCTCCGCGACAGTCGCACGTTCGCCGGCCTCGACCTCGTGGTGCCGCCGACCGTGCCGCCGGCGCAGGTCCTCGTCTGCGGCATGGGCGGATCCGCCATGGCCGGCAGCCTCCTGGCCGATGGCTGGCCGGGTCTGCAGCGGCCGGTGCTGGTGCACCGCGACTACGGGTTGCCGGCGTGGGCGGGTCCGGACACGCTGGTGATCGCCTGCAGCTACTCCGGCGATACGGCCGAGACGCTGACGGCCGTTGCGGAGGCTCGCCGTCGCGGATGCTCCCTGGCGGCCGTCACCGGCGGCGGTCGTCTCGAGGCCCTGGCCGCAGGTGAGGACGGCGACTCTTTTCCCGCGGTGATCATGCCCGGCGGTCAGCCGCCGCGCACGGCCCTCGGCGCCAGTCTCGGCGCGCACCTGCATCTGTTTCACCGGCTGGCATTGTTGCCCGATCCGTCGGCGGCCGTCGCGCTGGCTGCCGATCAGGCCGCAACCGGGGACCTGGTGACCCTTGCCGACGATCGGACCGGAGACGATGCCGCGGCCCAAGAGCTGGCGAATGACCTGGCGGGGCGCTTCACCGTGATCTACACTTCGGGGCGGGAAGCACACGGCGCCGGCCGGCGATTCCTGGCGCAGCTCGCCGAGAACGCCAAGGCCCCTGGTCACCACGCCTGTTTCCCGGAACTCGACCACAACGAGATCGTCGGCTGGAATCTGCAACCGACTATCCGGGAGGGCTTCTTCCTGGTGGTGGTGCGTGGAGCTGACGAGACCGATACGGATGCGCGCCGGGTCGATGCCACGCTCGAGCTTCTGGATGATCAGTTCGCCGGAATCGTTGAAATCAAGGCCACGGGAACCGACTACCTGGCCAGAGTCCTGGGCCTGATTCTGTTCGGTGACCTGGTCAGTGCCCACGTGGCCGTGGCGTCCGGCCGCGATCCCGTGCCCATCGCCCGCATCGACGCCTTGAAATCGCGTCTGTCCGGCCGCTAGAATGCGGCCGCGCGATCACGAAGGAGCTGCAGGATGAAAGCCGTGATTCCCGCGGCCGGTATCGGAACCCGGCTGCGTCCCCACACGCTGAACAAACCCAAGGCTTTATTGCCGGTGGCTGGACGACCGATCCTGGCCCACATCGTCGACGACCTTGCGGATGCCGGCATCGACGGCTTCGTACTCATCGTGGGCTATCACGGCGAGGCGGTCCGCGAATGGTTCTCCGCCCAGCGCCCCGATCTGGACATCACCTACGTGGAACAGACCGAACGCCTCGGCCTGGGCCATGCCGTGTGGACCGCCCGCGAGGCCGTGGGCAACGAGCCGTTCTTCTGTATCCTCGGCGACACCATCCTCAAGGCCGACTACCCGTCGCTGCTGGCCTGTCCCGACAACATGATCGGCGTGCGGCAGGTCGAGGACCCGCGCCGCTTCGGCGTGGTCATCAAGGACGGCGAGGCGGTCAAGGGATTCGTGGAGAAGCCCGAGGTTCCGCCCAGCAACCTGGCCATCGTCGGCGCCTACATGTTCCGTGACGGCGGTGCCTTGTTCGACGCCCTCGGCCGGCTGGTGGCCGACGACCGGCGTACCCGTGGCGAGTACCAGCTCACCGACGGGCTGCAGACCATGCTCGAGGAGGGCAAGGTCTTCCGCACCGTGGAGGTCACCGAATGGTACGACTGCGGCAAGCGCGAGACCTGGCTGGAGACCAACCGGGTGCTGCTCGACCGGGACGCCGCCGAGGCTGGCGCCAGTTTCATCCACCCCAGCGCCCGGGTCACCGATTCCAGGCTGGGACCCCACGTGAGTCTCGGCCCCGACACCGTGGTGGAGCATTGCGACCTCCGGAATCTGGTCATCGGTGCGGGCAGCGTGTTGCGGCATTGCCGCCTCGATGAGAGTCTGATTGGAGAACACTGTCACCTCGACGGCATCGAGGGATCCCTCAACGTCGGCGACCACTGCGAGTTGACCGCAAAGGAGCAAGGATGAGCGAGCGTTTCCTGTTCACCAGCGAATCGGTGACCGAAGGCCACCCCGACAAGGTTGCCGATCAGATCTCCGACGCCGTGGTCGACGCCATCATGGCCGAGGACCCCAGCGGCCGGGTGGCCTGCGAGACCCTGGTGACCACCGGCATGGCCCTGCTGGCCGGGGAGATCACCACCCAGGTCTACGTCGACATTCCGAGCCTGGTGCGGAAGACCATCCGCGAGATCGGCTACACGAGTTGCGAGTACGGCTTCGATGCCGACACCTGCTCGGTGCTCACCGCCATCGACGAGCAGTCGCCGGACATCGCCATGGGCGTGGACACCGGTGGCGCAGGCGATCAGGGACTGATGTTTGGCTATGCCAGCCGGGAGACCGACGTCCTGATGCCGCTGCCCATCACCCTGGCGCACCGCATGGCCGAACGCCTGGCCAAGGTCCGCAAGGATGGGACCCTGAAGTGGGTTCGCCCCGACGGCAAGACCCAGATCTCCGTCGAGTATGACGACGGCAAGCCGGTGCGCGTGGATACCGTGGTGGTCTCCACCCAGCACGATGACGACATCAGTCACGCCGACATCACGGCAGCCATTCGCGAGCATGTCATCGAACCCACGCTGGCCGATTTCGACACGCCCTGGGACGGCTACAACTGCCACGTCAATCCCACCGGCAAGTTCGTGATCGGCGGGCCGAAGGGCGACGCCGGTCTCACCGGACGCAAGATCATCGTCGACACCTATGGCGGCATGGCGGCGCACGGCGGCGGCGCCTTCAGCGGCAAGGACTCCACCAAGGTGGACCGCTCGGCCTGCTACGCGGCGCGCTGGGTGGCCAAGAATCTGGTGGCCGCGGATCTGGCGGAGAAGTGCCAGGTACAGGTGGCGTACGCCATCGGCGTGGCCGAGCCGGTCTCGGTGATGGTGGACAGCTACGGCACGGGCAAGGCGCCCGATTCGCAGCTCACGAAGGCCGTGCGTGAAGTCTTCGACCTCACGCCGCGCGGCATCATCAGCCGCCTCGAGTTGAGGGCGCCCGTGTTCCGGCGCACCGCCGCCTACGGTCACTTCGGCCGTGAAGAGGCGGGCTTCACCTGGGAGCAGACCGACATGGTGAAGGACCTCCAGCGCGCTGTGGGTTGACGCGCGCCCTCGTTCGAGAATGTCGGAAAGAAAGCGCCCCCGCCGATCGGCGGGGGCGCTTTCTCATGGTCGCCGTTCTGATCGCGCGCGGCCTACGGCGGCGGCGGCACGGTGAGAACGTTCAGGGTGGCGGTCGCCGACAGATCGTCGCCGTCGGTGTCGCACGGATAGGCCTCCAGCGAGGTGGGGAAGGTCCGTACGGCGCCGGCGTTGGCGATCTCGACGTAGAACAGGATGTCGATGGACACCTCGGCGCCGCTGGCCAGCTCGGGCACGTTCCAGATCCATTCCTTGACGGTGTTATTGCCCTCGAACGCCACGTACACGAAATCGCCAACCGTGTAGTCGCTGTCGTAGAAGAGGATCCGGTTGCTGAAATCGAGCGTACCGGCCACGGTCAGGCTGTATGCGTCGCCGGGGCCGTCGTTGCGCAGGTGGACCGTGTAGGTCAGCGTGTCGGGCCAGGATGCAATGTCACGGTCGAGAACGTCGCTGGCCGTGCCCTGGGGCGACTTCGCCCAGTCCGTGGAGATGGACACGTCGGCGCCGGCGCTGGGCGTCACGTTCACGGTCAAGGTGTCGAAGCGTGTGATCGAGCGCGTGGGATCCTCGAGGACCACGGTGATCTCCTGCTCACCCAGATCGTCTGACGAGAAGCTGTGCTGGGGGTGCGTGCCTGTGTAGTTCACGTCGCCGACAGTCCAGAGGAACACGAACCGTTCGTAGTTGTCCTCGATGGGGTCGAATCCGCAGGCCTCGACGAAGACGCCCAGTTGCAGCGGCCGACAGGCCTCGACCTCGGTCGCCGGCATGCCGTCGAGCAG
The DNA here is from genome assembly GCA_003353795.1 of bacterium. Lineage (GTDB taxonomy): Bacteria > Krumholzibacteriota > Krumholzibacteriia > LZORAL124-64-63 > LZORAL124-64-63 > Glo-17. The sequence goes on along the minus strand of PIVY01000091.1, from coordinate 10,605 downwards.
GCTGTACGCCTGGGCTTGCAGACTGTCGGCCTGGACGACGATATCGGTGGAGCGTTGAGCCCGGTCGCCGTTCTCGTCTTCCACGGTGAGCGTCACCGTGTAGGTGTCCGGCATGGAATACATGTGGTACGCCACGGACGTGCCGTTGTCGATGACCGTGCCGTCACCGAAGTCCCAGTGCATGAGCAGCCAGTTGTTGCCGCCGGTGGGCTCGGGCATGGACGCACCGCCGGTGGCGTCGCCACGGAAGTCTACGCGCAGGGGCGCCACGCCGCAGGTCGAACTGGCATACAGCCGGGTCACGGAGGGCTTCGGATCCTCGGTACCGCAACCGATCATCACCAGAACGGTCAGGGCGACGATCAGCAGAATCAGTCCAGATTTCCTCAACATCGAACCAGACTTTCTCATGGACATCACCGGCTCCCAGTGGAGTGTGTTCCCAGCCCATTGGCGTAGGCTCCCCGTCCAGTGGAGAGGGGGCAACCAGTGGAACTTCGGCGGAGCCCGTTCAGGCGCAGGCGGAGCCCGCCGGTGGTTCGTCTGACCCGGTCGATCCAGTGGCTGTGCGGACCGATCCGGCGTGGGCGTGACCGCTGCCGTGGCGATCACGTAAATCAAGGCCACATCAATGTATAAACCTAGGACCCGCCGGGCAAGGAGTCCAGGGAAAAGCCCCGTCCGGGCCGGCTGCGGCCGGGTTCAGCGACGGGCGCGAGCGAAGAGGCTCCAGGCCAGGATGGAATAGACGACGTTTCCGCTCCAGCCGGCCGCCAGGGGTGGCAGCACGCCGCTGTGCCCCAGGGAGCGCCCGAACATCATCATCAAATAGTAGCCGAATCCGACCATGAGCGTGAGCCCGAACCCCGATGCGATGGTGGTCTTGCGCGGGCCGGAGGCCAGGACCATGCCCAGGCAGACCACGATGAAATTGACCAGGGGGAAGGCCAGCTGGAACTGGATGTCGACGTCCATGGCCACGGGGTCGCCGCCGGTCTGGCGCAGCAGGTCGCGATGGGCCATGAGTTGACGGATATTCATGTTCTCCGGCCGGACACGGGTCCGATAGAGTCCGTCGGGAGTGATGGCGAGGTCCGATGCGGTAAGGGTCTCGAAGGGTTCGATGATCTCCTGGTCGCCATCGAAGCTGCGCCGGGTGCCGCGATGCAGCACCCAGTGGTCGCCGTCCCACTCGGCGCGTTCGGCATCCACGCGCTCGGTCACCGCCGAGCCCTCCATGCCCATGACCTTCAGACCGGTGACGGTCTGGCTGTTGGGATCGTACTTGCGGGCGTAGTAGAGGCGGCCGTCGGGGCCGGTGGCGGCGATCTGGCGCGTGGGGCGCAAGGTCTCGGTCTGCTTGTGGATCTCCACCTCCCAGACCCGCCACTTGCGCAGGTTTGCCTCGGGAAGCACGTACTCGCGCCAGCCCAGGGCCACCACCGTGAGCACCAGACCGGCCACCAGGAGCGGGCGCCCGATCCTGGCCAGGGAGAGGCCGCTCGAGTAGAGGGCGGTCAATTCCAGATAGCGGGCCATGCTGCCGATGGTGAACAGGGTGGCCATCAAGACGGCAATGGGCAGGACCTGATCCACGATCCAGGCACCCTTGTAGACGTAGTAGCGCAAGATCTGCGACGGCGTGGCGTTATTGTCGATGAGGCTGCCCATGTGGTCGAAGAGGTCGACCAGGGTGAAGAGGATGATGGAACCGACCAGCGTATAGATCAGGTACTGCAGGAACGACGTCAGGACCAGGCGTTCGTAGATCTTCATGCGGCCGCTCCCGACCGTCGCCACGGCCAGCGGAATTGCAGGTACGAGGTCTCGCGCACGCTGCGCAGGAAGAGCGGGATCCCCACCGCCATGAGCACCAGATTGCCCGACCACATGGACAGGGCCGGGTCGAGCATTCCGCGGTCCGAGAGCTTCTCTCCACCCACCAGGCACAGGTAGTAGATCAGGTATACCCCCATGGCCAGGCTGACCGACACTCCCTTGCCGCTGCGGCTGGTGGTCACGGCCATGGGCACGCCGAGCAGGGCGAACACCAGGCAGGCGAAGGGGATGGCCAGCTTCTTGTGGAACTCGACCATGAACTTGTTGGCCTTGCGAACGTGGGACGCCGCGACCGTGGCCTGGGCGCGCGACTGGCTGGCCGCGTGCTCCAGCTTGCGGCGGGTGGCCGAGAGTCGCGTGCGCCGTTCGGCCGGATTGGCTGGTTCGCGGGCCCGGAGCCGCTCCCGTTCCTCGAGCTCGAGCAGGCGGAACTGCCACTGCACCACGTCGGTGTTGAGGTTGGCCACGTGCTGGGCCGCATCCTCGAGCCGTTCGCGCTGGCGGTCGGCGGCCTCGCGCAGGTCGACCAGGTTCATCTCCCGGTCGCCGCGGCTCTTGCGCCGGGAATCCTCGATCCCGCGTTCCATGTCGGCCATGCGGATGTCGTGTTGGCGAAAACGGATCACCTGATATTTGTGCGGCTGCTTGGGGTCCGGCATCTCGTGGATCTCGCCGTCGTGCAGCTCGAGGACCATGGCGCCGGTGGCCTTGTCGGTAATGATCCGACCCCAGTCGGCGGTGGTCACCCGGGGACTCAACTCTCCGGCCTTCTCCTTCTCGACGATGGATACGTCGGTGATGTGGCCGGTGGTTTCGTCCTTCTCGGCCACGTAGATGGTCGTGCCGTCGTTGAGATCGGTGAACATCCGGGGGCGGATCTCCATCATGGGGCGCGAGCGCTTGATGTCGTAGAGCAGGTTCACCAGGGTGTGGTTGGCTTCGGGGTAGACGTAGTGGTTGAAGGCGGTCAGGCCGCCACCGATGAAAGCCGCGGCGAGCAGCAGTGGGCGTAGTACCGCCCAGAGACTCACACCGCTGGCCTTCATTGCAGTAACCTCGTTGTCCCCAGCCAGTTGCCCGACACTCATGAGAACCGCAATGAGAACCGACATTGGCACAGACAATGCAAGAGTGTAGCCCAGGCTGAGGATCAGGACCTTGGTTGCCACGGTGAACGGAACGCCCTTGCTGACGAACATATCGACGTAACGGAACAGCACGTCGATCATCAGCAGGAATGTGATGGTGAAGAGCCCGAAGAAGAACGGGCCGACCGCCGCTCGCACCAAGTGCCTGTCCAACAAGCGCATCCGCGGATCCAATCTGGTTCGTTCGGCCGAGTCGCACTACTCTTCGAGCCGGGCGTGACCGCCCCCAGAGCTGATCTCCGGTCCTCGACCGGGCGCGGGAAGCGACCTTCAGGGTTGCGGCCCGCGGCGGCCGTTGGTCCGTCCTGTACCGGGGGCAGTGCGACCACTCGGGAGGACGGAACCTGCCCGTCCGGCTCGCCCTTGTGGGCGGAGCCAATGGTAACGTATCGACGAGGAGTGTCGAGGGTTGACCACGTGCCGGAGGCTGATCGACTCCCAGAACACCACCCGCGTCCGTCGGCGGCGCCGGTGCGGTGGCGCTATCTGGTCGCCTCCATCGGCCCCGCTCCTCATCATCCTGACCCTGTTGACGGTCGCCGCGACCGCAGCCCGGGGCCAGGACGAATCTCCGCTGTACTACGGTCTCGACCCGGTAATCCGCTGGACCCAGGATCCGCGCCTGCTGGGCATCGAGCGTCAGATCCTGCGAGCACAGCTCCTGGACCAGGGCATCGACCCGTTGATCCAGGGATCGGTCAACCCCACGGTCGGCTCGGTGCTGAAGGCGGCACTCGAGGAGCGCAAGAACTGGAGCTTGAAGCTGGAGAAGGAGACCTCGGAGTACAACGTGCTGACCGGAACGTACGTCAGCTATCGATACCCCGACTGGTTCTTTCTGTTCCCGGAGGTGAGGCGTCTGCCCGGGGGCTACTCGTACTATCCGCCGCGACCTGTGGAGTCCCCGGAAGTGTCGGTGCTGGTGGACGACGCGAGCACGGCCATGCGGCGCGAATTGAAGCTCAAGACCGAGCTCGGTCGCCGCGAGAAGTTCAGCCTCTCCCAGGGCACCTCGCGCAGCAGCCAGGACGGTTCGCTGATCAACCTCACCATCCCCGTGAAGCTGCCGCGCACCCTCGAGAAGATCATCGGCCGGGGTGAGAAGACCAGCATCAAGATCACCGGCCGCGAGCACATCTCCATCCGTGGCGAGACCACGCGCAGCAACCAGTTCACCCCGAACGAACGGGTGACGAGCCAGAGCTGGTTCCCCGACCTGAACATGGAGCAGCAGCTGCAGGTCAACCTCTCGGGGCAGATCGGCGAGAAGATCTTCATCGAGGTGGACCACAACAGCGAGGCCATCGGGCCCGAGGGCACCAAGATCAAGCTCTCGTACCAGGGCGACGAGGACGAGGTCATCCAGACCATCGAGACCGGCGACGTGGGTCTGACCCTGCCGGGCGGGCAGCTCCTGGGCTACAACTCCAACAAGGCCGGCCTGTTCGGCATCAAGGTCACCGGACAGGTGGGGCCGGCCAACTTCACCACCGTGGCTTCCAAGCAGAAGGCCGAGTCCGACTCGAAGAGCTTCAACAGCCGCGGCGGCCAGGTCGTCGAGCACGAGATCCTGGCCTCGTCGTACCTGAACAACCGGTTCTTCCGCCTGGATCTGCCGGCGTACGTCAATCACGAGATCCTGGGCTACACCCAGGCCGATCTGCCGGGACGCGATCCGTCGGCGGAATTCATCGACATCACCACCATTCGCGTCTACCGCAACCTGGGCAGCGCCACCGCCGGCGCCAGCGACGTGACCTACGGCGCGGCGGTCATCGACACGACCGGTCGCTGGGACCAAGCTTTCCTGGATGGGGTGGGCGACGACGACTGGGTGCCGGCCTGGACCTGGCGCCCCATGGAGATCACGCTCCTGCGCGACACCGGCGGCAACGTGATCGCGGTGGATCTGCGCCAGCAGATGCAGGACAACGACATCCTTGCGGTGGTCTACCAGGTGGTGGACGCCGACGGCGAACCGCTCTACACGGTGGGTGATCACCCCGAACTCGGCGGAGCTCGCGGCCTCGATGTCAACGGCCAGGGGTACTATCGCTTCAAGCTCATCAAGCCCGAGCAGCGCGATCCCTTCACCTTCCAGTACGTGATGCGCAACATCTACTCGCTGGGCGGCACCAATATCGACGCCGAGAGCTTCGAGCTGCGCATCGAGACCACCGATCCCAACTACGACAACCCGGAGCTGCATGGCGAGCAGGGCCTGACCCATCTGCGTCTGTTCGGCCTGGACAGGGAGAATCCCCAGGGCGAACTGGAGCCGGACGGCGTGGTCGACAAGCACCGCAACGCCCTCTTCGATCTCGAGTCCGGTCTGCTCATCTTTCCCCTCGATTTCCCCTTCCCGTTCAACGACGTGGAGGACACCTATCGCGAGTTCGCCCAGCCGGACGCCGACCAGTGGGAGTGGGGCGGCACGGCCCTGGCCAACAGTCTCGCAGACGGCATCACGTTCTACCACTGGGAGACCCGGCCTCAGGACTACTCGCAGCGTGCGAACTTCCGGCTGGTGTCGGTCCACGCGGCGGCCAGCAGCGTGATCCAGCTCGGAGCCTCCAACATCGAGGAGGGTTCGGAGACCGTCACCCTCGACGGCCGGACCCTGGTCAAGGATGTCGACTACAGCATCGACTACCTCTTCGGCACCGTCGAACTCAAGGGCGACGCCGCCAGCCAGCTCACGCCCGACAGCAACATCAACGTCAACTACCAGTACTCGCCGTTCTTCGGCGGTGGACAGAGCAGCTTGCTGGGGCTCAACCTGGGCTACGACCTGGGACGCGACAGCAAGCTCTCCACCACGTGGCTCTACGAGTCCAACACCATCGTGGGTGAGAAGGCCAAGCTGGGCGAGGAACCCGGCCGCACCCTGGTGGGCAACCTGCAGCTCAACCACACCCTGAAGTCGGGCTTCCTCACCGACGTGACCAACGTGGTGGCCCGCGGTCGCCGAGACCGCGAGAGCACTCTCGCCTTCAGTGGCGAGGCCGCCATCTCCATTCCCAATCCCAACACCAAGGATCGCGTCTACCTCGAGGATTTCGAGGGTGCGGCCAGTACCGATCTGGTGACGCTCGGCCGCCTCGGCTGGTACAAGGCGAGCCGTCCTCTCGACGGCGACACCGAACTGCAGCTCGACGGCGACGACCGGACCGGCACCATCCGCTGGTACATCCCCAAGGTCCGGCCACTGCGGCGCTGGCTGAACCCGGAGCTCGTGGGCCAGGAACGCAACGAGACCCAGCAGGCCATCGAGCTCTACCTTCGCGAGGACCAGACCGAAGGCTGGCAGGCCGACACCTGGGGCGGCATCATGCGCGGACTGGGGCGTGCGGGCCTCGACCTCAGCAAGTCGCAGTTCATCGAGATCTGGATCAACGACTACGAGCAGACCATCGAACAGCGTCGCGGCAAGCTGCACATCGATTTCGGAAATCTCAGCGAGGATTTCATCTGGCCCGACCGCGGCGAGGGCCCTGTCTACGGCGACCAGCAGTTGGAGGATCTCAACCGCGACGGCATCTTCACCACGCTCGCCGAAGATGTCGGTCTCGATGCGGAGATCGACCTGGTGACCAACGAAGTGCTCCAGCGGGGCTCCGAGTACTCGGCCGACGAGGGCACCGACGCGGATCCCTATCCGCAGATCAACAACACCGCCGGCAACAACTACGAGGACAACGAGGATCTCAACGGCGATACCCGGTTCAACAAGGACAGCGGTTACTTCACGGTGACCATCGACCTGGAGACCACCGAGCCGCTGGTGGACGTGGCCCGCGACTATCCCGAAGAGGATCTGGAAGGAACCGCCTGGCGCAAGTACCGGATCCGTCTCGACAAGAGTGACGTCGAGGAACTTTCGGACGGTACTGCGTTCGCGGACGTGGCGTCGATCAAGCACGTGCGCATCTGGTACGAGGATCCCGAAGCCAGCGCCCCGACCACGACGCGCATCCAGCTCAGCGAACTGCAGTTCCTCGGTAGCCGCTGGGAACGCGAGGGCATCCGCAAGGTCCAGACCGAGGCCATCCTGGGTCCGGGGGATCTGGGCGCCGACGAGGGCTTCTTCATCGGGGAGATCAACAACAAGGACAATCCCGACTACGTGCCGCCTTTCCCGGTGCGGGAAGAAGCGGGCATTCCCGAGAAGGAGTCGTCGCTGGTCATCGACTTCAGCGACCTGGGACCCGATCATCAGCTCCGCATCCAGAAGCAGGTCTCGGCCGCCGGCGACGACTACACCCGCTACGAGACCATGTCCTGGTGGTGGCACGGCAGCGATGCGGACGTGGCCGATGCCGACCTCTTCTTCCGCGTCGGCGCGGACTCCGCCAACTACTATGAAGTGTCCATGCGATACATCGAAACGTCCCATCGCGCAGGCTGGCGCAACGTCCGCCTCGACATCGCGGACCTCACGAACCTCAAGACTCTCGAGCCGGACGACGACGGCATCATTCGCGGCGAGATCGCCGATACGGAGGACGGCCAGCTCTACAACGTGAACATCCGGGGCCGCCCGGATCTCCGGCGGGTCCTGCGCTACTACCTGGGCGTGTCCAACAATACCAGGCGGGCCATCAGCGGCCAGGTCTGGGTCAACGACGTGGTGCTCGACGGTGCCCATCGAGACATCGGCCTGGCCGAGAAGGTGGGTCTGCGTCTCAATCTGGCCGACGTCATCAAGGTGGACTTCGACTGGGACCGGCGCGACGCCGAGTACCACGGCCTCAACGAGGACCGCGGCCAGGGAGCTCTGACGGAGAACTGGAGTCTGTCCACCAACTTCCGGGTGGACGACTTCCTGCCGCTCTTCGGGTTCCAGCTGCCCGTGAGTTTCAGCCGTCGCAGCAGCGTCAGTCGACCCAAATACGAGATCAACAGCGACGTGGAGATCCAGGACGAGGACCGCCGCAACATCTACTCCACGGTGGAGGACCGCGAGAGCTTCTCGGTGCGACTGAGCCGCAGTCCGAGTCGCCACTTCCTGCCGCGATACGTCCTGGATCCTTGGACGTTGCAGCTATCCGGCAGCCAGGCCGACCGGAGTTCGCCTACGGAACTGTCGAACCAGATCTCGCTACAGGGAGCGGTCAACTACAACCTGCAAATCCAGAGCAACTTCGGGGTCAAGGATCTGCCGGGTCTCGGGGTCGTGCCGCTTCTCGGAGCATTGAGATTGTTGCCCAACCGCATCGCCGGCGGCGCCTCGTTCACGTCCACGGACCGCTCGTCGATCCGGCGGAACCTCGACGGTTCCGAGTTCCCTCCGACGGAGACCCGCACCAAGCCCGCGACGCTCAATGGCGACCTCGAATACCGCCCTCTGACCATCGTGACGCTCAACTACAAGAACCGCTCCCAGCGCGACCTGCTGCGTCGCCAGGAATGGAACGGCATCAATGTCGGTGAGCAGAACAAGTTCTCCCAGGACTTCACCCTCACCTTCACCGTGCCCAAGGCGACCCAGTTGCCTCAATCGGCCATCTACGCACCGCTGCGCACGACGGTGCGCGCTCTCAACAAGATGCGCCCGTCGCTCACGTACCAGGGTTCGTACGTCAACGACACGAATCCCGGTATCCAGCAACCCGGAGATCCGGACGACGTGCACTCGGTGAGCAACGCCAACGACTGGCAGGCTCGCGCCCAGCTGCCGGTTGGCGAGGTCTTCAAGGACATCTTCCCCGAGCGGCCCAAGAGCGACGTGGCGGAGAAGGCACTGTCCGACGAGATCGCCCTGGTGATGCAGGACGCGCGCGCGGACACGTCCCTGGCCTTCAAGTCCGAGCGGGTGGACGGCTACGACGAGATGTCGCGGGAAGACCAGCAGAAGGAAGAGGACGAGTGGTTCCGGGAGAAGGCCGAGGAACGCATGCTGGCCGAGGGCCGCGAACTGCCGGGCGGCGGTGGCATCCTCTCGCCGCGCGACGTGATCGAGCCGCTGCTGGGAGCCCTGCGCGGTATCGAGCCCATCGCTGTCAGCTACACGCGCAGTCGCAGTAGCGGCTACGGCCGCCTCGCCGGCGCCGACGTGGGCTGGGACTACTTCTTCGGGTTCAATACCGAGCCGGATCTGCCCGATTCGTCCTACCAGGCGAGCCGCACCACCGGCAGCGAGAACCTATCGGTGTCCTCCAAGACCCGCCTCAGCCGCGACCTCCAGCTCGACGTGAAGTATGCCCTGACCAAGAGCACGCAGGTGGTCAACGGCGCCCAGAACTGGAACTACAGCCAGGACTGGCCGGACCTGCGCGTCAACCTCGCAGGCATCGAGCGCTGGCGCCTGTTCGGCGGCGACCCGAACGACCGCAACTCGGGCGTGTTCCGCTCGTCGTCCATCGACCTGAGCTACAAGTACAGCAAGGCGGTACCCAACTTCACCGAGACCATCCACAACCCACGCCGCGGCACCACCATCACGCCCCGCTGGAACATGACCTTCCAGAGCGGAATGTCCCTCACCCTCAACGGCAGCGTCTCCAAGGAGAATCAGGTTTCCGGCGGTACGACCACCGACAACAGCCGGTTCCAGGTTGGGATGCAGTTGCAGCACGAAATCCAGGCCCAGGCCTTCCTCGCCAAGCTGGGGCTCTACAAGCCGGGCAATCAGCCGGTGATGAACGTGTCGATAGATATGCGTTACACCCGCAACACCACCGAACGCGACGTGGAGGGGTCCAACTTCCAGCAGGCGACCCAGGGAACCCAGACCATTGCGGTGTCGCCCCGATTCAGTTACAACATCACGCGGAACCTCACCGGCGCTGTGAGTTTCAACTTCAGTCAGAACAAGAACCTGGCCACCGACCTCGTGAACACCACCGTGGGACTCGGCGTCGAGGCCACCTTCACCTTCTAGGCGGTAGAGACATGGCCACCCGGACCGTCCTGGCGATCTGCGCCCTCCTGACGGCGACCGTCGCCGGCGCCGACGGCGTGCCCGATTTCTCGGGCGTGAGGGCCATGCAGTGGCTCACGGCCCAGTGTGATCTCGGCCCGCGGCCGCCCGGGTCGCCGGCCCTCGAGGACCTGCGTCGAATCATAGAGACCCATGCCGACAGCCTGGGCTTGCGTGTGGCGCGGCTCTGTTTCCAGACCACCGATCCCTGGAGCGGGGGAGACCTCGAAGTCTGCAACCTGGTGGTCTCGGCGGGGCCGCCGGGCGGCGATCGGCTCTGGCTGGGCGCGCACTACGACACTCGCCCCGCTGCCGATCACGACCGCGATCATGAGCGCCGGCGTGAGCCGATCCTGGGCGCCAACGACGGCGCCAGCGGCACGGCCATCCTGCTGCACGTCATGGAATTGCTCGCGGCGAATCCGGCGCCGCGAGGCGTGGATCTGATCTTCTTCGATGCCGAGGATTCCGGGCGTAGCGGGGATCCGTCGGGGTTCTGCGTCGGCAGCCGCCACCTCGCCGCCACCTGGAACGACTTCCCGAGCCCGCTGGACGGTGGCACACCCAAGGCGCTGGTGGTTCTGGACATGGTGGGCCGTCGAGGACTGAGCGTGGGCATGGAGGCCTACTCGCTGCGCATGGCTCCGGACCTCACCAGGGCGGTCTTCGAACGCGCGGACACACTCCAGTTGGCGT
>PIVY01000415.1 GCA_003353795.1 bacterium | reverse complement strand
ACTCGGTGGGGACGTCGGCGCCGTGCCAGGTCTTGACCGGGTTGCCGTCCATGTCGATGAGGAAACTCTCGGTGCTCGTGCGCAGGGAGATGATGGTCAGGCCGGGGTAGGGTTCCTGGGCCGGGGCGATTCCCGTGGTCACGACGAGAAAGCACGCGAGAACGAAGAAGCATCTCATGAACGAACTCCCGGTCAGCGGATCAACGACAGGCCGATGGCGTGCTCGACGTCGTCGGCCCGAACGCGGCAGAAATAGGTTCCGGACGGCTGCGGGCGGCCCTGATCATCGAGGCCCGTCCAGCGGACGACGTGCCCGCCGGCATCCCGGTGCGTGCCGCCGTCGAGAGTGCGGATCAGCCGGCCCGCCGCGTCGTGGATGGTCACGGTGACGGTCGCATCGCCGGACAGGGCGAAGCGGACGGACGTGGACGGGTTGAACGGGTTGGGGAAGTTCTGCACCAGGGTCAGCACGTCCGGGGTCGCCAGGTCGTCGCCCACGGCCACCACGTAGTCGATCAGTTCGTATGCTTCGACGACGTCACCCGTCTCGGCATCGACATCGATGGTGGCCGCCAGGCCCACGCCACGCTGATACCAGTCGATGTTGCCCACGGCGCCGGAAGGAGGCGTGATGCCTCCGGGCAGGTTCGAGGCCAGCATGGCGTTGTGGATGTTGGGGGAAGCGCCAGCTTCGTAGGAGGCGATCACGATGAGGTCGTCGAATGCCGGATCGAGATCGTAGGTGTCGTGGAAGACGGCGTCGATGGCGTCCCAGTCGCGGATCAGCAGGGTCTCGCAGTTGGCGCCGGAGCAGATCTCGAAAGACGAGCCGTCGCTGAACTCGCCCAGGACTAGTGGTTCGTCGTACTCGTAGAGGATGCCGTCGTGGACCTCGGCGTAGACCGTCACCACGAGGCCGTCGGTCCACGCGACGGTGTGGTCGGCGTAGTTGTAGCCCACCCGGACGGCCGGGTTGCCGTCGTAGAGGAGATACTCGAAGACGCTCTCGGCGTAAGTGTCGTACGGCGGATCGACGTTCTGGTAGGTCCAGCTGGCGTTCATGACCAGGGGGAAGTAGTCGCCGAGCCATTCGGCGGCGGCGGTTGCGGGCGCGATCACGGAGCAGCAGATCGCGACGA
>PIVY01000090.1 GCA_003353795.1 bacterium | reverse complement strand
GTTACCGAGACCAGCGACGTGTCGCTGGCGCCACCGTCGTGATCGACGCTCAGTAACCCCGTCAGCGTCGACCCGTCCGGAGTCGAGGCGGGAATCCAGACCAGGAACGGCGATTGCGGAACCGCGTCACCGCCCGGCAAAATATCCGGGCAAGACGCTTGGCCGTTGAGGATGACCAGGTCGTCACTGTTCAGATGAGCGGTGACCGCCGTCGCCGAATTTGCGCTGCTGTTGTGCAGGACCACGCCGACCTCGAGGATCTCACCAGGATTGACCACACCATCCCCGTTTCCCTGGCTCTCGCCACCCGCGTCGTCCCAGGTCACCTCGACCGGACTGACGAAGACACTGCCGCTCTCGACCGCGACGGTGCCCTCGTAGGCGAGATGGCGGGGATGAGTGGCCGTGAGGTCGACGACGGCCACATCCGAGAGGGATGAGAGAGCAACGACCGCGCGCCCTCCGGCGTCCGTGAAGGCACTGCCGACCAGTTCGCCCGCCTGAACCACGCCGATCCTGCAGCCTTCAAGTGGCACCATGGTCTGCGCATCTAGCACCGTGATCTCGATATGGTTGGCCGCGATGTCAATCGTCTGGGTATGGGTGACATGCAAACCGGTCGGCTCGGCTCGGACGTAGTTCAGCTCGGGATCTCCCAGCAGATTGTAGGTATGGAAATAGAACTCGGCGCATTCCTCGTCGTCTCCGTCGCAATCCAGTTGGTTAGGAAAATAGTCGAGGAATCTCAGCTTGCCGGCCAGCAGCAAGCTGCCCAGGTCCATGATCCCGGGCTCGGTCACGCATTCGAAGGTCGCGATGGCCATGGCATCGTTGTAGCGCGTGTGGGAATGGTGCTCACCATTGCCATAAAAGGCGATCGCACCCTTGTACGGGCCGTCAGGCTCACCAACTCTCGTGAACACCTCCCCGAAACAGGGATTCGAATTGTCGAAGGCGCCGTTGAGGCAGACGAAGCTCATGACCACCGGTAGCTTGGCGCCGTTGGCGAGTTGCGGAATGTGTTCCGTCGTATAGCTTGGCGGTTCCCAGCCAATATAGCCGTAGGCCCACCCGCGGTAGACGACGAAACTGCAGCCGGCGTCGATCGCATCCGTGATCACGGCCGGGCCTTGGGTCGAGGGAATACCGAGACCATACTGAGCAAGGAAAGGCGAGACGATATAGTTGCCCTGCAGTTGCCAGGGAGTGACCGGCTCGAGTGCATCGAATCCGATCGATGCGAGCTGCTCACCGCAGAACCGCACCGTGTGCATCGGCGTCGAAGAGCCGAACTGCCCCGCGACGTAGACCCCTCGCGTGAACCAGTCCGTCTCTTCGACGAAGGGTTCCCTTTCATACGAGACAGTCTTGTTGACCATCGTGCGAGCCTCGTTGAGGTTCGCGACCGAGAACCGCCCCACCAACGCGTCGGGCATCCAGTCGTCTCCGTCCAGCAATCCATACGGCAGATCCGCCACGACGTTGGAGTAGAGCCAGGTCGGGACGTCATCGACATCGCCCACGAGCAGGATGTACTCGGGCGGCCGTTGCCAGGTGTCGTAAGCGCTCTGGAGCCACGCCTTGATCGCCGTACTCGAGCTCCCTGTTTCGTCGGTGGTGACCGTGACCACGTGCAATCCCTTGCGAGTCTTCCACGCTGCCAGCGTCTCCGCCGCCTCGGCATACGCCGGCGCTGTGACGATGACGTAGCTGCCGCTCTCGCCGGAGAGAACCTGCCGGGGCATGCCGACGACTCCTGCGGACATGGCGGCGTCGAAGCTGCGCGCAAAGCGGTGCGGCCCCGATTCGGCCAGGGACCAGATCCCATCGTGGTTGATTTCCACGCTCACAGAATCTCGCCCCTGGAGCAAGGTGTCGATGGCGAGTGGAAAGAGTCCGGTTCCCCGGACGACCGGCATCTGGCCACAATCAAGCGTGAGCGACACCGGATCGGGACCAGACGAGGTCACCTCGACCCGCCTCGAATTCGGGGGCAACGCCAACCAGATGGTTCGCCGAGGCAGGCGCACGTCGTCGACATTCTTTTCGCCGTACGCCAAACTGACGTCCAGCGTCAGTCCATCAGGCCGTACGTTCATTTGTCGAACGGATGTCCGGGATTCTTCGCCGATGACCGACACCGGGGCAAGGCCGGCAAGAAGAAGGATTCCAAAGACAAAATGCCGGATCATGCGCAACCTCCAGGATTCTTTTGGTCGAATACGAATCAAGATAAAATGATTCTAGCATATCAAGACGACGGATGGTCGCGGAATTCGGGAGGAATTCGAGTAGGTAGCGGAACGGCTCTGTCGGGCAAAGAGCTTAACCCACGGTACTATCGCAGCTTGTTTTCACATGTCGCGACGCGGTATGCTCGCGCGATGCCAGTGGGGCCGAAAGGTCCGACCCGACTTTCGTATTCGACGCGTCACTTGACGACGAACCAGGAGGTTCCCATGGCCATCAGCCGCGGCCGTTTCATCCTCGCCGGCGCCCTCTGCGCCTTGATCCTCGTTCCCGTGGTCCTGGCTTCCACCGAACTCGTCGTCGACGGCAGTTTCGAGGCCATCAAGGATAGCAACGACCTGCGCCGGGACAGCGAAGGACAGGACTGGTACGAGAGCCGCAAGGACAAGGAAGGCAAGAAGCTGCTCATGGTGAGCACCAAGAAGATCTACGGCAACAAGACCAAGAAGGCCATGATCAAGGCCGACCCCGAGCAGAACACCTACCTGTCGCAGCGCCTGGCCACGCCGCTCGCCGGCACGTTCACGGCCAAGTACGACATTGCGGTCAAGCTGATCCGCCCGGAGTACGATCGTTCGGGATTCTTCTTCCTCGGCGTCAGCAACGACAAGAAGCGCGGCCCCAATTCCACCGGCAAGGAACGCTTCGCCATGCTCGGCTTCACCAACGCCGGCGCCGAGGGCAAGATGAACCTGGTGGCCTTCGAGGGTAAGAACAAGTGGGACGACCTGACGGTTCTTGTCGAGAACCTCGACCTCAAGAACTGGTACACCATCACCGTGAACGTCGACGTGCCAGGCGGCACCTACACCGTTCAGGTCGACGACGGTGCCGTGAGCGCTCCCCTGCAGGCCCTGGACAACAAGAAGCAGGACCCGCCGGCGGAGATCACCCACCTCACCTTCGCGTCCTGGAACGACGGCGCAGGCACCTTCTACATCGATAACGTGAGTGTGGTGGAGAACTAGATCGTTCGTTATCCGGTTCGACTTGAGGCCGCTCCCACCCGGAGCGGCCTCACTGTGTCAGCAGGTAGGCCAGACCACGCAGGGTCCAGTCGGGATCATGGCTCCAGCCAGAACGCTCGAGGTGGCCGCCGAGCCCGCCGGTGAGCACCACCCGGGCCTCGGCATGACCTTCGAGCAGCCCCTCCACGGCGCCGGCGACGCCACGGGTGCCCACCTGGAAGGCACCGATGGCCAGGGCCGACGCTGTGTCGCGGCCGGGCGCCAGTTCCGCCGGCGCGAACGGCACCGTCCAGAGGCGCGCGCCTTCCTCCTGCAGCTTGCGCGCGGCGAAGGCCATGCCGGGCGCGATGAGACCGCCCACGAAATCGCCGTCGCGCAATACGTCGATGGTGGTCGCCGTGCCCGCGTCCACGACGATGGCATCGGCGAGACCGGCGGCCACGGCGGCGGCCATGTTGCAGAAGCGGTCCGCCCCCACTGTTTCGGGACCGTCCACGGACATGTCGAAGGGGAACGCCCAGGTGTGGTCGACGGCGCGCAGTTGCGGCATGGCGTCGCGCAGGGCCGCGGTCACGTGGGGCACAACCGACGTGAGCCCGATCGGCTCGCCGGATTGGTGGTGCTCCAGCACCGCGGCCGCCAGATCGCCGGCCTCGCCACGTGGCGTCTCGCCGGTCCAGATGCGCTCCAGCGGACCCACCAGGGCTCCGCCCGCCAGGGCCATGCGTGCTACCGCGGTCTTGCTGTTGCCCACGTCCACCAGGAGAACGCTCATGACTGCAACTCCATCTCCAGAGACAGGTCCAGAGCGGGCGCCGAGTGGGTGAGCCGCCCCACGGAGCACGCGTCGGCGCCGGCTTCTGCATGAGCAGCGATGGTCTCGAGAGTGATGTTGCCGCTGGATTCGAGTCGCGTCCCGGTCGCCGCGGCGTCGCGTCGGGCCACGGCGGCACCGACCTCGTCGGGCGTGAAGTTGTCCAGCAGCACCCACTCGATCTGCAGGGGAAGGACGGCGTCCAACTGCTCCAGCGAATCCACCTCCACCTCGATGGCAAGGTCCGGATGATCGCGTCGGCCCCGGGTCACAAGATCGCTGATCCGGTCGCCGCCGGCCGCCCAGTGGTTGTCCTTCAGCATGATGCGGTCGTAGAGTCCGAAGCGGTGGTTTGTGCCGCCGCCGCAGCGGACGGCGTACTTGGCCAGGGCTCGCCAGCCGGGAACCGTCTTGCGGGTGTCGAGGACCTGGCATCCCGTGCCGCTCACCGCATCCACATAGCGGGCCGTGAGGCTGGCGATGCCCGAAAGCTGCTGCAGGAAGTTGAGCGCCGTGCGCTCACCGGTGAGCAGGGGCGCCGCGGGACCGCTGAGCACAGCGGCCACGTCTCCGGCAGCCACGCGGTCACCGTCCCAACGTTCCAGCGCCACGGTCACCGATTCGTCCAGACGTCTCAGTAGCGGTACCAGCAACGGCAAGCCCGCCAGCACTCCCGGTTCGCGGGCCACCACCCGTGCCACCGCGCGCGAATCCGGCGCCACGGTGATCGACGTGGACGCATCGCCGGGGCCGATGTCCTCGATCAGCGACTGTTCCAGGAGCTGTTCGAGCCAGGCGCCGCGGGGAAGATCCGGATGCTTCATCTCGTGTCCTTCGCGGGGCGGATTCCGATACCCCACTGGGCCTTGAGGTCCTCGATACGATCCCGAATCTGGGCGGCTTTCTCGTACTGCAGGTCCTTGGCGGCGCGACCCATCTCCGCCTCGAGCATGTCCACCATGTCCCGCGGCGTGAGATCGCCGCGCAGGATCTCCTCCCACGGCTTCTCCGGTACGGGCGGCGTTTCGTCCCTGTCTCCGGCGGCCATGGTCTGCTGCATGATCTCCTCGCGGCTCTTGAAGATGGTGCGTGGCGTGATACCGTGTTCCTCGTTGTAGGCCAGCTGCTTGGTGCGGCGGCGCTCGGTCTCGCTGATGGCGCGACGCATGGAGTCGGTGAGGCGGTCGGCGTACATGATCACCGTGCCGTTGACGTTGCGGGCGGCCCGGCCGGCGGTCTGGATGAGCGAGCGGGCGCTGCGCAGAAAACCCTCGCGATCGGCGTCGAGAATCGCCACCAGCGAGACCTCGGGCAGATCGAGCCCCTCGCGCAGCAGGTTCACGCCCACCAGGACCTCGCTCTCGCCGAGGCGCAGTTTGCGCAGGATCTCGATCCGATCGAGCGCGCCGATGTCGCTGTGCAGGTAGGTGACCTTGAGGCCGGACTGGCTCAGGTACTCGGTGAGATCCTCGGACATCTTCTTGGTGAGCGTGGTCACCAGCACTCGCTCGCCACGGGCGGTGACCTCGCGGCAGCGAGCCATGAGGTCGTCCACCTGGGTGGCCACCGGCAGCACCTCGATAGGTGGGTCCAGCAAGCCAGTGGGGCGGATCACCTGCTCGACGATCACGCCCCCGCACTTCTTCAGTTCCCAGTCGCCGGGCGTGGCGGAGACGAAGATCGTAGACGGCATGAGCTCATCGAACTCGTCGAACAGCAGGGGGCGATTGTCCAGGGCCGAGGGCAAGCGGAAGCCGTGTTCGACGAGCTTGAGCTTCCGGGAGCGGTCGCCGTTGTACATGGCGCCGATCTGGGGCACCGTGGCATGGCTCTCGTCGATGATCATGAGATAGTCGTCGGGGAAGTAGTCGAGCAGGCAGGCGGGGCGCTCGCCCGGCTTGCGACCGTCGAAGTACGGCGAGTAGTTTTCCACGCCCGGGCAGTGGCCGATCTGCTGAATCATCTCCATGTCATAGCGGGTGCGGCTGGCCAGACGCTGCGCCTCGAGTTGCTGACCGCCGGCGTCGAACTCGCTGAGGCGGTTCTCCATGTCGATTGTAATCTGGTCGACGATGGCGGCCGACCGGCTGCGGTCGGTGATGAACTGGCTGGCCGGGAAGATGGCGGCCGTCTCGACCGCCTCCAGGGTCTTGCCGGAAAGGTGATCGATCCAGGCCAGGCGGTCGATCTCATCGTCGAAGAACTCGATGCGCAGGGTGCGCTCCTCATGCGCCGCACGCACCTCGACCACGTCGCCCCGGACCCGGAAGGTGCCGTAGTCCGGCGCCACGTCATTGCGCTGGTAGGTGGCGTCGACCAGGAGTTGCAGGAGTTCGTCGCGGTCGGTCTTCTGACCCTGCTCGAGATGAATGATTCCCTCGCGAAACGTGCGTGGATTTCCAAGGCCGTAGATGGCGGACACCGAGCAGACTACCACCACGTCGCGACGGGCCAGCAGCGAACTGGTGGCGCGCAGCCGGAGGCGCTCGATCTCGTCGTTGATCGACGTGTCCTTCTCGATGTAGGTGTTGGTCTGGGGAATGTAGGCCTCGGGCTGGTAGTAGTCGTAGTAGCTGATGAAGTACTCGACGGCGTTCTTCGGGAAGAACCCCTTGAGCTCGCCGTAGAGCTGGGCCGCCAGGGTCTTGTTGTGGCTGAACACGAGGGCCGGGCGATCGAGCTGGGCGATGACGTTGGCCATGGTAAACGTCTTGCCGGAACCGGTCACGCCCAGCAGGGTCTGGAAGCGGGTGCCGCGACGGATCTCGGCCGTGAGTTGCCGGATGGCCTCGGGCTGGTCGCCGGTGGGTTCGAAGGGTGCGTGCAGTTCGAAGAGTCCCACGATCAGCCGCCGTCGCGAGGCAGCCGGGCCGCGTCCAGGAGTTTGGTCTGGCCCGGGCGCCAGTCGGCCAGCGACTGCGCATGACCGTTGAGGGTGACCTCGGCAGCATCGATCCGGCCGAGAGTCAGGGTGAAGTGGTCCTCGGCCCCCCAGTAGATCGCGTAGCCGTCTCTTACTGCGTACGCCAGGCCGTGCCGCAAGTTGTAGGCGGGCGGAGGACCGGGATCGTCCGGCCAGATCACCGGCACCGCGTCGGGCTGGTCGTCGCGCCGCACGGTGCAGTTCACCGGTTCGGGCAGGAGGACGCGCAGGACAAGGGGATACACTTCGCCGCCGGTAAACCGCAACTCCGGATCGCCACGACGCGGCGGCGAGAGTTCCCGCGTGGGCGTCGACGCGGCCGGCTCGGGCGTCGTGTCCGACGCATCCTCCACGCTCGCCGTCGCCGGTGGCGGTTGGGTTTCCTCCGGCAGGCCGCCGATCTCCCCCTCGGTCAATCGTGCCAATCGTTCGGCGGAAGATTCGTCGTGCTGGGTCGGTTGGGTTTCCGAGCGAACACCCGTCCGTGTTTGCGGCTCCGGTACCGCGGGATCCGTGTCGACCACCGAGTCGGCTTCCGCACGCGTGACGATAGTCTGCTTCTCTGGAACCACCAGCGCGGTCGTCGGCGCCGGTCCGGCGGTTTCGCCGCCGCCCCCGCTGAAGATGTTCAACAGCACCAGCACGAGGCCCACCAGCACGACGGTCGCCGCCACCGCGATGACGACGAGCCGCGTCCACGCCATACCCACCCGGGTGACGGCCACCTGATCCTCGCTCCAGACCTCGTCATCGACACCAGTGGTCATCTCGGGGCGGCCGGTGGCCAGTTCGTAGACCGCGAGAATTTCCTCGGCGTCCAGGCCCAGCCAGCCGGAATAGTTGCGCAGGAAGCTCTTGACGTAGATCGGGCCCGAGAGCTTGTGATACTCGTCCCGCTCGATGGACTCGAGGAGATGCTTGGGGATCTTGGTCCCCTCCTCGGCGTCGTGCAGGCTGAAGTCGCGATCCTCGCGCCTGGCGCGGAGGATCTGTCCCGGGGTCCGAGTCGTGTAGTCTTCGGCCATGTCCATGCCTCCCGCGGGGCGTCCCCGCAACGGCTACCGACCGTGCGGACTAGGCGTCGAGTCCGGCCATGCGCTCCCGAAGGGTCGCGACCTTGGCCTCGTTCTCCGCCAGCAGGTCCTTCTGCTTCTGTACCACGTCTTCGGGTGCGTTCTGGACGAACTTCTCGTTGGCGAGTTTGGCTCGGCACCCCTTGATCCAACCTTCCAGCTTGTCGACGTCCTTCTGCAGACGCTCGCGTTCCTTGTCGAGGTCCACAAGTCCGGCCATGGGCAGGAAGACTTCCACGTCGCCGGCCAGCCCCGCTCCGGCCGGCTGGGGATCCGCACCGCCGTGAACCACCTCCACTGTCTCCAGCTTGGCCAGCAGCGCGATGCGCTCGGCATGGGCGGCCAGTGGCGCCTGCCTCTCTGCCGCCGGCACGCGCAGCACCGCGGCGCCCCGCTTGCCCGGCGGCACGCCCAGTTCGCTCCGCAGATTACGTAGCACCGTGGTGATCTCCATGACCGCTTCGAAGTCGGCGCGCTCGGTCTCGAACGGCGCTGCCGCCGTGCCTGCCGGGTAAGGCGACGCGGCGATGAATCCCGTGCTAGGCGGCAGCCAGCTCCACAGTTCCTCCGTGATGAACGGCATCACCGGATGCAGCAACTTGTAACTGAGCGCCAGGTTCAGCACCGCCACCTGGAGTGGCGCCGCACAGGTCGCCTCGTCACGCAGCCTCGGCTTTACGGCCTCCAGGTACCAGTCGCAGAACTCGTGGCGGAAGAAGTTGAAGGCTCCGTAGGCGGCGTCGTTGAGACGGCGGCGGCCGTTGTGTTCGTTGCACTCGGCAGCGGTAGCGCAGATGCGGCCCAGGATCCAGCGGTCTTCCGGCATGAGATCGGCGTCGACGACCGGAGCCGGAAGCTCGCCGCCGAAGGTGTCGCGCCACACCGCGGCCAGGGCAGCGGCCGGTTGCTGATCCCAGTCCCTGCCGGCGACGAGTTCGAGGTCGCCAACTTCGGGCGCGGCCGCGGCCGTCGGCGCCACGAGGCCCGACTCGTCCCAGACACCGAGGACCAGCTTGGTGGCCTGGAAGATCTTGTTGCAGAAGTTGCGGCCCACTTCCAGCGACGACTCGCTGTAGAAGATATCCTGACCGGTGGGCGTGAGCATGACCAGCGAGCAGCGCAGTGCATCGGCGCCATAGCTGTCGATGATGTCGATGGGATCGGGACTGTTGCCCAGCGACTTGGACATCTTCCGCCCTTCCTCGTCGCGCACGATGCCGTGGAAGAGCACCTCGTCGAAGGGCGGCTCGTCGAGGAACTCGTAGCTCGCCATGATCATGCGGGCGACCCAGAAGAAGATGATGTCCGCGGCGGTCACCAGGACGCTCGTGGGGTGGAAACGCTTCAGGTCCTCGGTCTCGTCGGGCCAGCCCAGGGGCGAGAAGGTCCACAGCCAGCTGGAGAACCAGGTGTCCAGCACGTCGTTGTCCTGCTCCAGCTTCGTCGAACTGCAGGAGGTACAGGTGGTCGGCGCGTCGACGGCGACGATCTCCTGCTGGCAGTCCTGGCAGTACCAAACCGGGATGCGGTGTCCCCACCAGAGCTGGCGGCTGATGCACCAGTCGCGGATGTTGCGCATCCAGTTATGGTACACGCCCACCCAGCGCTCGGGGAACAGGCGCACCGAACCGTCCTCGACGGCCTTCACCGCCGGTGCGGCCAGGTCCTCCATGCGCAGGAACCACTGCTTGGACAGGTAGGGTTCGATGACCGTGCCGCAGCGATCGTGGTGGCCCACCTGATGGATGTTCTTCTCCACCTTGGGCAAGAGGTCCTGGGCCTCCAATGCGGCGATGGTCCGCGTGCGAGCCTCGGTTCGATCGAGGCCAGCCAGTTCGCCGGCGTGCTCGTTCATCACGCCGTGGGGATCCATGCAGATCACCTGGGGAAGGTCGTGCCGCTTGCCGACGAGGAAGTCGTTGGGATCGTGGGCCGGGGTGATCTTGACGTAGCCCGTGCCCTTCTCCGGGTCGGCGTGGTGGTCGCCGATGACGGGGATCACCCGGTCGGTGAGTGGCAGCCTGACCTCACGTCCGATGAGATGCTTGCGTTCGGGGTCGTCGGGATTCACCGCCACGGCGGTGTCGCCGAACATGGTCTCCGGTCGGGTCGTGGCCACGGTCACGAAGCCATCGCCGTCAGCGAAGGGATACTGGATGTGCCACATGGAACCGTCGAGTTCCTTGTATTCCACCTCGTCGTCGCTGATGGCCGTCAGGCAGTGGGGGCACCAGTTCACCAGATAGAGATCGCGGAAGACGCGGCCCTTCTCGTAGAGGTCCACGAAACAACGGGTGACGGCACGGTTGCGGGCCTCGTCCATGGTGAAGGCATCGCGGGGCCAATCGAGGGAGCAGCCGAGGCGACGCATCTGCGCGGTGATCCGACCGTGGGTCTGTTCCTTCCAGACCCAGGCCCGCTCCAGGAACGCGTCCCGACCGGCCTCGCGCTTGTCGATACCGTCGGCCCGCATCTGACGGGTGACCACCTGCTCGGTGGCGATGCTGGCGTGATCGGTTCCGGGCACCCAGAGGGTCTCGAATCCACGCATGCGATGCCAGCGGATGAGCGTGTCCTGGATCGAGTTGCCGAGGCAGTGCCCCATGTGGAGGATGCCGGTGACGTTGGGAGGCGGCAGGGTGATCACGAAGGTCTCGTCGCGCACGCCCGCCCGGGGCGCGAACAGATCAGCGGCTTCCCACTGCGCGTACCATTTCTCCTCGATGCCCTGCGGCGCGTACTGCGCCATCTGCCTGATGTCGTTCACGGATCGCTCCCTCGGCAGACTGTCGGACCATCCACCGGTTCGTGGGCTCCACGCAGCAGGAAAAGCGGCCCAAATAGCCGCTCCTCAATCGGTTGCAAGTTAACACCGCCTGCATTGGACTTCAACCGACTGTTGGCACGCACCGGTCCCAGATCGTGTTTAACGCTGGCCAAGCAGACGGCGAAGGGCTATTCCTGAGGAAGAAGACCTCGAGCCAGGGATTGGAGCCGCCATGCGCCGGATCAATGTCACCCGCTCGCGTCTCGCTGCCGCGCTGTCTCTCGTGGTCGTGGCGCTGGGCGTCCAGCCCGGCGTGGCGCGCACCATCGCCGTACCCGACGACGCCCCCACCATCGCCGCGGCCATGAACGCCGCCGGCGCCGGCGACATCATCCTCGTCAGCTGTGGCACCTACCGCGAATCGGACATCCGCGTGAAATCCGGGGTGAGCCTCTGGAGCGGCACCTTACAGCCTGACTGCACGATCATCGATGCCGGCGGCCGTGGTCGGGCCCTGATCTTCACAGGCTGCGACAGCACCACCGCCGTGGTCGGGTTCACCCTGAGCGGCGGTCGTTCCGAGGGTGATGGAGGCGCCGTCTTCTGCGACGACTCGGCCCCCCGCCTCTCCCGCTGTACCATTGGCGACAGCCGTGCACGGCGCGGCGGCGGCATCGCATCCCAGGGCATCCGGGCCCCACGCCTCGAGGACTGCCTCATTGCCGGCAACGAGGCCGACCTTCACGGCGGCGGCGTCTTCTGGAATACGGACGCCGAAGGGCGCCTGTCCCGCTGCACGGTGGAGAACAACCACGCCCTGGCTGGCGGCGGCATCGCCTGCCTCAAGGCCGACCGGCTCCGCCTTTCCGAGGTCGCCATCCTCGCCAATCAGTCCGCCGCCAGCGGCGGTGGCCTGTGGGTGGGCGGCGGTGCGATTCAACTGCGTCGCAGCGTCATCGCGCGCAATCACGGTGGCCTCGGCGGCGGCGCGTTGGCCTGCCGCGGCGGCAACCCCGCCCTGGTGGCCTGCACCGTGGTGGACAACGAGGTCGAGGTGGTCGCCGGCGGCCTGCTCGTCCGCGCGGGGTCACCTCGACTCGAGCGCACCATCGTGGCCTTCAATGATGCCGGCGCCGCCTCTGTCGAGACAGGCGCACAGCTGGCCGTCCTGAATTCCTGCATTTTCGGTCACGCCGGCGGCAACTGGCCGGACGGTCTCGCCGCCCTTTCCCAGAGCAGCGGCAACTTCTCCCTCGACCCTCGATTCTGTTCCCGCCGATCGGGTCTCTACGACCTCAGCGCGCGGTCTCCTTGCCTGCCCGGCAACCGCGCCGGCGGCGTCCTGGTCGGCGCACGAGGACGCGGCTGCGACTGACTCTCCTCAGTGCTTTTGAAATGACCACCGCCGTGGTAGGCTCACAGCATACCGCGAGCGGAAGGAATGCCATGCAATCGGGTGCAGCTCCTGCCGAGACGACCTTCCAGCGGTGGTCACGCCGGATGAGTCTCTACGTTCTCGCCCCTCTCCTCGTGCTCGCCGCGTTGCCCGTCTCCGTCCATATCATCCAGAAGCCGGACTTCGGCATGGCCGTGCATCGCCAGCGGGTCGAGTCCGTGGACCCCGACGGTCCCGCCGCCCAGGCCGGTCTGCTGGCCGGCGATCGCCTTCTGGCCGCCGGCGACGTGGTCATCGCCAGCACACACGACTGGCATGCCTACCTCGCCAGCGACTACAGCTATGAAGCGCGCCGCCTCACCCTGGCGCGCGACGGCCAGACATTTCCAGCCATCGTCGTGCCCGAGCCGCCCAGCCAGCGGCGCATGATCCACGACATGAGCATCTGGCTGGCCGGCCTCTCGTTCCTGATGATTGGCTGGTACGTCCACTCGCTGCGCTACGACGCGGTAGGCCGGAATTTTTTCGGACTCAGCATGGTGTTCGCCTTCTTCCTGGCCGATGTGGTCTCCATGCCGTCGCCCGCCTATCAGCACTTCAAGCAGATCTTGCGCGAGGTACTCCAGTACCTCTGGCCGGTCTTCTTCCTGCGCTTCTTCCTCATGTTCCCGGCCACCGGAGCGGTGGCCGCCGGCCGCGGTGGTCGCTTGCTCTTCCTGCCGGCCGCCGTACTGACCCTCTTCACGCTCGTCGCCGACAGCGCCGGTCTGGCCGAAGATTCGTTGGCGGTGACCATCGCTCAGGGCGTGGCTCTGCTCTATTTCCTGGCCTTCTTCGCCGCCGGCCTGGTGGTCTTCGCCCGCAAGGTCCTTCGCCGCGATCGCGTCATCCTGCACACCAAGTTGCGGGTGATCCTGCTCGGACTCCTGTGCGGGCTGGTGCCGTTCCTGGTGACCTTCGCCGTGGGCGGCGGCATGCTGCCGGAGTTTCCCAACTGGGAGTACCTCGGTTTCTCGCTCCTGCTCGTACCGGTGAGCTTCGGCCTGGCGATCATGCGCTACGGCGCCCTCGACACCGCCTTCGTGGTCCGCACCAGCCTCATCTACGGTGTCCTCACCGTGATCGTGCTGGCGGCCTACCTGCTGGGCATCGGCGTGATCGGATCGCTCCTCGACGCCACGCTGGAGACCAACACGTATCCCGTCATGGTGCTGGCCATCGCGGCGTGCAGCCTCGCCGTCCTGCCCATGCGCCGTCGGGTCCAGGGCTGGGTGGACGCCACGTGTTACCCATCGCGTCGCGCCAACCGCGAGGCCGTCACCGCCCTTGGCCGCGCCCTGGCCGTGCAGGTGGACGCCGACGAGGCGCACGGCATGCTCCTGGCCCGCCTCCACGATCTCTACCGCCCGCAACGCCTGTCACTCTTCCTGGCGCTGGATCCCGAGATGGGACTGTTGACCGAAATCGGTCGGCAGCCCGAGCAACTGGAGCCCGCCACGGACCTGTCTCTCGACGAGCCGGTACTACGTTTTCTCGACCGTCTGCGCCGCCCCGTCTTCACCGAGGAATTCGAGGACTGGGCCTGCGGCTCGGCGTCCTGTCTCGAGGAGCGAACATCCCTGCCCGACGACACCGTGCTGCTCATCCCCCTGGTGACGAGCAACCGCCTGTTCGGCATCCTGGCCTGGGGCCCCAAGAGCGGCGGTGACCTCTACTCTCAGGAAGACCTCGCCAACCTCGCCAACCTCGCGCTGCAGATCGCTCCAGTCATGCAGAGCCTGCGCCTGCACGCGGCCAGCCTCCGTCAGCGCCAACTCGAAACCGAACTTGGCGTGGCCCGCGATATCCAGGCGCAACTCCTGCCGACGTCCGCGCTGGAAACATCCGGCGTCCGCATCTGGGGCCGCAACGATCCCTGCCGTCAAGTGGGCGGCGACTACTACGACTACTTCCACCTCATGCCCGGCCGTTCGGTGGGATTCTGCATCGCCGACGTGGCGGGCAAGGGCATCCCCGCTGCGCTTCTGATGACCACCGTCCGCGTGACCTACCGCGAGCTCGCACGACCGGGCGTGACCCCGGAGACCGTGATCACCGAACTCGACCGTCGTGTGGGCGAGGTTCTCTCGGGCGGTCGCTTCATCTCGTTCTTCTACGGCGTCCTGGACCTCCAGCAGATGCTCTTGACCTACTGCAACGCGGGCATGGAACCACCTCTCCTCTTCCGCAAGGACGGTCGCAGCGAATCCCTCAGGCGTGGTGGAACGGTGCTCGGAATCGGGGCCGGTATCCCCTACCGACGGGGCACGGTCCGCCTCCACGAAGGCGATCTGCTCCTGGGATACACCGACGGCATCACCGAGCAGACCAGCCCTGACGGAGAGGAATTCTTCGAACTCGAGCGGCTTCATTCCATGGTGGCCCATGGCCGCGACCAGGCACCGGAAGCACTTTGCAGCCACGTTTTCAGCCGGGTTGACGCCTTTGGAGGCGACGAAGCTTCCGACGACCGCACCGTTATCATCCTGAAAATGCTATAGTTACAGAATTCCCGCAATTCCTGGTCTCCATCTTGCATGAGCTCGCTCATGTCGGCGCGGAGGCGACCGCGGCCGGCGGCGGGATTCCGCTCAAGTCCGCCGCGGCCGAACCGATCAAACGGGACTCAAGTCCTCCCCGCCCCGGGCCGATGGCATATAGGTCCACGGCAATTACCCTCCGACCGGGAAAGGGGGAGAGTCATGAGTTTCGACTGGCCGATCGTCATGGGCCTGGCGCTCATTGATCTCTTCTGGTGGCTGCGTAAATGACACCAGTCGCCTGCTGTCCCTGGTCGAAGGCTCGACACCGCGACCAGGGACTTTTTTCTATCCGCAATTGACGCAAGAAGCCGGACCTCTCGGCCCGGCTTCTTCGATGCTTCCGGTAGATCAACGACTCAGGATTCCAGTCCGAGCACCTTCCGGATCTCCTTCTCGTATTCCTCGCGGCCGTGCACACCCACCCAGCGGTGGACCACCTTGCCATCCGGCGCCACCAGGAACGAGGTGGGGATACTCCGGATCCCACCCCACTGCTGAGCCACCTCCGGGCTCCGCGAATCGGCCAGCATGGTGAAGGTCAGGCCGTGTTTCTTGGCGAACGGCGGTACGGCCGACCCTGGATTCTGATCCAGCGACACGGCAAGAACCTCCAGCTTGCCCGCGTACTCCTCGGACAATTCCTGCAGGTGCGGCATCACCGCACGGCAGGGTCCGCACCAGGTCGCCCAGAAGTCCACCACCACGGCCTTGCCGCGCTGGTCGGACAGCTTGATCTCGTTACCATTCAGATCCTTCAGCGCGAAATCCGGCGCCGGCAAACCAATCCCGAACTCGGCGATGGCCGCCTCCGTATCAGCGGCCTGGTCTCCCGACGCCTGATCGTCGCCATCGCCGCCACAGGCGCCGAGAAACAGGAGTCCAAGAATGGACGCCGAGGCAACCAGAGAGATGGCACGTCGTTTCAACTCGGATCCTTTCGATCGCGCTGCCGCGGCAGCGTAACAATAAATAGCCTAGCGTCACTCCATGGTATAACTTTATCGGCTGAATGGAAACCGCACCCGTCAAGGGCGGCAATTCAGCACTGCCGCGATCGAGGAAGATCCATGACTGCCAAGCCACTTCGAAGTGCCGTCAGAATCGCCTTCCTGACGCTGACCATGGCCGTTCTGGCCTCCCATTCCGTTCCTGCCCAGAGCCTCGAGATCACGCCCCCGGACGAGGCGACGATCATCGGCAAGGATCTGGTTCTGAAACTGGCCCTGCCCGCCGGGGCGGGAACCGACTCCGGCGCGGTCACCGTGACCGTCATCGCGACTGCCGGAACCGGCGCCCCCCTGCTCGAAGAACCCTATCCATTGCGCGCCGGCGACGGTCCCGGCCAGTTCGTCTGGTCGGCTCCCACGCAGCCCGCCACGCACCCCGGTGACTATGACCTGACGGTGACCGTGACCAGCCCTGCCGGCACGGCCACCTGGGAAGGCACCGTCACCGTGGACTTCGGCAAGGACTGGACCGCCGAACGCATCACCTACTTCATCGCCAACCGCGGGAAGCTGATCTTCTTCGGCCTGGTCTTCCTGGGCGGCATCCTCATGAGCGCCACCCCGTGCATCTACCCCATGATCCCCATCACCCTGGCGGTGATCGGAGCGCAGACCCAGGAGAAGGGCGCCGCCAAGGGCTTCTTGCTGGCGCTCACCTATGGAATCGGACTGGCGGTGGTATACGGAATCATCGGCGTGGTGTCGGCCACCGTGTTCAGCGGCATCACGGCTTTCCTCCAGAGTCCCGTGGTGCTCGTGCCCATCGCCGTGCTCATGGTCAGCATGGCCTTCGCCATGTTCGGCGCCTTCGAGCTCGAGGCGCCGGCATTCCTGCGTAACAAGCTCCAGGGTGCCGGCGGCAGCCGCGCGGGTATCGTGGGCGCGTTCGTCGCCGGCATGGTGGCCGGGTTGGTGGCGTCTCCCTGCGTCGGTCCGTTCCTGGCCGCTCTCCTGGTCTGGGTCGGCACCACCGGGGACATCCTGCTCGGGTTCTGGACCCTGTTCATCTTCGGCCTCGGGCTGAGCGCGTTGCTGGTGGCCGTGGGCACCTTCCCCTCGGTCATGAGCACCATGCCTCAGAGCGGCGGCTGGATGGAGCAGGTCAAGCGAGGCATGGGACTCCTGCTGCTCTACATGGCCTTCTTCTTCGTGCGACCGGGCCTCGTGCTGCCCGCTCACATCTTCTGGCCGGTGCTGGGCGCGACCACCGTCGTGGTGTCGGTGTTCCTGGGTGCCTTCGACAGGATCGAGATGACCAGCAACGCCTGGGATCGGTCCCGCAAGGGCCTGGGCATCCTGGCGCTGCTGACCGGACTGTGGCTGCTTGGACGGGAGTTCGCCCCCCAGTTGCTACCCGCTCCGACCGTGATCCAGGCGGCGCCGACCATGGTCGCCGGACCCGGTGGTGACGGAACTGCCGTGGCGGCGGCGCCGTTGCCGGAAAAGGTCCAGTGGGAGAAGATCCACACGGGCGAGAACGTGCAGGGGTTCCTGGACGAGAAGATCGCCCTGGCCAAGAGCACCGGCAAACCCATCATCATCGACTTCTGGGCCACCTGGTGCGCCTACTGCAAGAAGCTCGACAAGGTGGTCTGGGTGGAGCCCGACGTGGTGCGCGAGAGTCTCCGCTTCATCACCATCAAGGTCGACGCCACCAAGGCGGACGACGACGACATGTCCGCGGTGAAGGAGATGTTCCGCGTGCCCGGGCTGCCGACCGTGGCCTTCATCGACAGCAGCGGTCGACTGCTGCACGGCAAGACATTGAGCGGCTGGCACGAGGCCGACGAGTTCCTCGAGGCCATGCGGTCCGTGGAGTAGCCGGCACGGCATCGATGATGCAGCAAGAAGAACGGCCGGCGCGTCCCCTGCGCCGGCCGATTCTCATGTGCGCCTCGAGAACAGCAGTTACTGGAACCGTTTCTCGGAGCGGAAGTCGACATCCCACACCCGCAGCGGCTGCCCTGGCCCCTCGGTGAGGATCTCGAGGATTCCGTCGCCGTCGAAATCGAGCAACTCGAACCGGGCTCCAAACACCTGATCCGACCACTCGACCTGGCCGGTTCCAGAGTCCAGCACCTTCCCCGTGTTGAGCACCAGTTCCACGCGCCCGTCACCATCCACGTCGCCACAACGGATGCGCACGGCCTCGTAGTTGTCGAGACTGGTCCACTCCCGGCCGTAGCTCAGGCCGTCCACGTAGTGGATCTTCCCGTCCGCGACCACGACGATCTCCTTCTGCGGATCGTCGTCGACGTTGGCCACGGTGAACGCGAGAATCGACTGGTAGTCGTTGGGCTGCGACTCGTAGCTGTTGTGGTAGTCGTTGTCCAGATCGAAGGCGTAGAGACGGCGCGGTGTGCGGCAGAGGATATGGTCGTCCAGGCCGTCATTGTCGAGGTCGGCCACCAGCACCTCCTCGGGACTGCCGTCGAGCTGGCGGCTGGCCCAGATCCTGTCGTGGTCGGTGCCGCCGTTGAGCCGATAGACATTGATCTTGCCGAACTTGTCGCCGATCACCAGGAGCATGCCGGGCCCACCCTCCACGGGCTCGAACATGGCGCAATGATACATGGTGATGGCCGTCTGGCCGATGGCCCGGTACTCGTCGAAGGTGAGTTCTTCCTGGGCCCGGACGACGCACGGAATCATGAGTGCGACGATCATCGAGCCCGCCAGCAGACGCAACCGGGGCATGAACCAACCTCACTGTTTGGATTAACGGCGGCGGATGCCGGTCGGGATCAGAAGGGGAAGGGGAGCCCGAACCCCAGGTGGATCGACCAGCCCGAATGATTGTGTCCGCCGCGATCGTAGAGACGATACTGTCCCTTCCCCATCAATACCAGCGCCGGATCGAAGTTCCACTCGAGGCCGCCTTCGACCAGGAATGAGAAGTTGTCGGAAGAGCCGTCGGGCGCATCGGGCTGGTTCGACCACTCCGCGTGACTGATGCCCACCCCCATGCCGAGAAAGAACGATCGCCCTCCGACCACCGGACGCATGTCCGAGAGGTAACGCCGCAAGATCAGGTCGCCCGAGATGATCGAGGCAGGACCGCCCCCCTGCTTGTCCACCTGCAACACGAGACCGGTATTCCAGGCGTAGAGCCCGCTGAAGAAATCAGCCGCGCGGTGGGGTCGGAATATGACAGAGAAGCTGTAACCCGGGCGCGCCTGGTCGCCGTCGGCTACAGCGCCAGCTCCGGCACTGGCGGTGATGTAGGTCGGCCCCTTCACCGGTGGGCGCTGGATATGGGACCGCGGGTCGTACGTCGGCGTCTCGCCCCGGACCGACGGTACAAGCAGCAGCAAGGTCACGAGCAGCACAGCCACGCAGGGCCGTAGCCACCAGGATCGCAGCACGGTGGTTCCTTTCCGCGGCTCCGAACTGGACACCGCCGGGTTCCACCAACGCAACCGGCGTGCCAAGCGCCCCATTGGAACATCTCCCGCCCGATCGAGCCAAGTCATTGCCAGGAAGTCGAATAGCCACTATGCTGGCGCACTCCGACCGCACAGGCGTCGCCCCCTGCTAATCCATGGCGGCCAGGTCCCGGCCACAGGAGATCCATGTCCGGTCAGCCCGACAGCTACGACACGCTCGGCGCCACCGGCTGCTTCGAGCAGAAGATCCAGCGCTCGCGATTCCTCGCCGAGGCCTGGCCGGCCGAGACCGAGGACGAGGCCTGGACCGCGATCGCCGACATGCGTCGGCGCTACCACGACGCGCGCCACGTATGCCATGCCTGGCGGCTCGGCCGGGGCGATTCCGTCATCGAGATCCGCAACGACGACGGCGAGCCCTCGGGCACCGCCGGCGAACCCATCCTCCTGGCCATCCGCGGCGCCGGACTCACCGCCACGGTGGTGGCCGTCGCCCGCTACTTCGGCGGCGTGAAGCTGGGGACCGGCGGGCTCACGCGGGCGTATGGCAGTTCGGCCGCTGCTGCGGTGGCGGCCGCCCCTCGCAAGACCGTGCGGCTCGGTCGCGAGTTCGAACTGGTCCTGGACTACGCGCAGCAGAAGACCGTCCGTCATCTTCTCGACGGGAGCGACGGATCGGTCCTTGACGAGCAGTACGGCGGGGACGTGCGATGGCGATTGTGGCTGCCTCATTCCCGCTGCGACGGATTCGTGCAATCGTTGCGCGAGGCCACGGCCGGGCGCCTCGTCCCCCGCCCGCTCGACGAAGACTGAACGCAACAGACGTGCCTCAAAGACTGTTGACGGGCTCAGGTCTTGCCTGAGCCCACTTCATGACTATCCAACCCCAATCTCCATGCCCTACGACCCCTCCCCACTGCCCCAACCCAACCTGCCGAT
>PIVY01000089.1 GCA_003353795.1 bacterium | reverse complement strand
ATGAAGTAGGTCTGCTGCACCTGCTGTCCTCCTAACCCTGCTGCTTCTGAAGCAGGGACACGATGTCCATGGCACGCTCGGCAACGGGAATGCCCGCCGCCTCCAGCGCCTTGGTCTTGTCTGCAGCCGTTCCTGAGCCGCCGGTGACGATGGCGCCGGCATGGCCCATGCGCTTGCCCGGAGGCGCGGTCCGGCCCGCGATGAACGCCACCACGGGCATGTCCACGTTGGCCTGGATGTACTCCGCCGCCTTCTCCTCTGCGTCGCCGCCGATCTCGCCGATCAGCACCAGCGCCTCGGTCTCGGGATCGGCCGCGAAGGCCTGCACGGCGTCCATGAAGGTGGTGCCGATGACCGGATCGCCGCCGATACCCAGGCAGGTGCTCTGCCCCAGGCCGGCGTTGGTCAACTGCCAGACCACCTCGTAGGTCAGCGTTCCCGAACGGGAGACGAGTCCCACCTTGCCTTCCTTGACGATGCTCGCGGGCATGATGCCCAGCTTGGCAATGCCGGGAGCCAGCAGGCCCGGGCAGTTGGGCCCGATGAGCCGCACGCCGCGCTCCTGCAGGTAAGGCATGACTGCCACCATGTCCAGGGTCGGCACACCCTCGGTGATGCAGACCACCAGTTCGCACCCGGCATCGGCCGCTTCGTACACCGCACCGGCGGCGAACGGAGGCGGCACGAAGATGACGGAGGTGTTGGCGCCGGTCTCCTCCACGGCCTGGGCCACGGTGTCGAACACCGGAACCTTGTCCGCGAACGTCTGACCGCCCTTGCCCGGCGTCACGCCGGCCACCAGGGGAGTTCCGTAGTCGAGCATTCCCTGCGAGTGGAAGCTTCCATCGCGGCCGGTGATGCCTTGCACCACCACACGCGTGTCTTTGTTCACGAAGATCGCCACGTCAGTGCTCCCTTCACGCGTTGCCCGCGAGTTCGATGGCCTTCTGCACGGCCTCGTCCATGGTGGCCGCGGGTACCAGATCGGTACCGGCCAGCAGGGCGCGAGCCTCTTCCTCGTTGGTTCCAGTCAGGCGTACCACGATGGGCACCTTGATATCCAGCTGCCCCGTGGCCTCGATGATGCCCCGGGCCACGTCGTCACAGCGGGTGATGCCGCCGAAGATATTGAAGAGGATGGCCTTGACCTCGTCGTCCTGCAGGATGATGCGCAGGGCGTTGACCACCTTCTCGGGGTTGGAACTACCGCCGATGTCCAGGAAGTTGGCGGGCTGACCGCCGTAGTACTTCACAAGGTCCATGGTGGCCATGGCCAGGCCGGCTCCGTTGACCAGGCAGCCCACGTTGCCCTGGAGCTTGACGAAGCTGAGATCAGCCTCGCGCGCCTGACGTTCCGAGGGATCCTCGGACAGGCGGTCGCGCAACTCTTCGTAATTCGGGTGACGAAACAGCGCGTTGTCGTCGAGGTTGATCTTGGCGTCGATGGCCAGGCCCTCGCCCTTGGTGGTGAAGATCCAGGGGTTGATCTCCGCCAGGCTGGCGTCGGCGGCCACGAAGGCCGTGTAGATCTTCTGGAGCGCCGACCCGAGTTGGCGAGCCTTCTTGATGTCCGTCGGGTAGAGCTTCAGGCCCAGGCCGAGCGCCTCATGATCGAGGAGGCCGTATCGAGGGTCGATGGCGTGGTGCACGATGGCTTCGGGATTGTCCTTGGCCACCTGCTCGATCTCCACGCCGCCCTCGGCGCTGGCCATCACGTGCACGCGTCCGCTGCGACGGTCGACCAGCATGCCGAGGTAGAACTCCTCGGCGATGTCGACGGCCGGCGTGACGAGCACCTTGCGCACCGTGTGGCTCTTGATGTCCATGCCCACGATGTTGCGGGCGTTCTCCTCGACGTCCTCGATGGTGGCGCAGAACTTGACGCCGCCGGCCTTGCCACGGCCTCCGGTGAGCACCTGGGCTTTCACCATGACAGGCAGTCCCAGTTCCTTGGCGATGGCCACGGCCTTGTCGGCCGAGTCGGCCACCTTGCCGGGCGGCACCGGCAGACCATGCTGCCGGAACACGTCGCGCCCCTGGTATTCGTGAATGTTCACCTCGTCCTCTCTTCCGGTTTCTGCAGGCTTTGCAGTCGATCGACGACGGGTCTGGTCAGCAGACATTCTCGACAAATGACAGGTCCGGCTCCAGCGGAGCCGGACCTATTCTAGCCGAAATCGCGGCGAATGCCAGCGATTCGCGGATTGCTCACGGCGCGACTAGTCGATGAAGCGCGCCAGCACCTCGTCCAGGTTCGGCGAACCGATCTCCTGGAGCTCGTAGCCCACCCGCACGATCGGCTTGTCGATCTTGACGATGCGGGTCAGGTCGATGGGAGTTCCGATCACAACGACGTCGCAATCGACGGCGTTGATGGTCTTCTCCAGGTCGGCCTTCTGCTCGTCGCCGTAGCCCATGGCCGGCAACAGGGTGCCGATCTCGGGGTACAGCTCGAAGGTCTCGGCCAGCTTGCCGACGGCCCAGGGCCGCGGGTCGACGAGTTCACCCGCGCCGGCGCGCAGGGCGGCGACCACGCCGGCTCCATAGGTCATCTCGCCATGGGTCAGGGTCGGGCCGTCCTCCACCACGAGCACGCGCTTGCCGCGGATGGCCTCGACGTCGCCCGTGAGCGTCAGCGGGCTGGCCCCTTCGATGATGACCGCGTCGGGGTTCAGCGCGGACACGTTGTCGCGCACGGTCTGGATGTCCTCGAACTCGGCCTCGACGACCTTGTTGATGACCACCACGTCGGCGATGCGCACGTTGGTCTCGGCGGGGAAGTACTCCAGTTCGTGGCCGGCCCGGTGCGGATCCGCCACGACGATGTGCAGGTCGCTCTTGTAGAACGTGGTGTCGTTGTTGCCGCCGTCCCAGAGGATGATGTCGGCTTCCTTCTCGGCCTCGCGCAGGATGGCCTCGTAGTCGACACCGGCGTAGATCACGCCGCCGGCCACGATGTGGGGCTCGTACTCCTCCATCTCCTCGATGGTGCAGTCGTGCTTCTCGAGGTCACTGAGTTCGGCGAAGCGCTGGACCCGCTGCTTGACCAGGTCGCCGTAGGGCATCGGGTGGCGAATCGCGACGACCTTCTTGCCGGCGGCGCGCAGGATCTCGCAGATGCGGCGGCTGGTCTGGCTCTTGCCACAGCCGGTTCGCACGGCGCCCACGGAGATTACCGGCTTGGTGCTCTCGACCTGGGTATCGCGCTCACCCATCATACAGAAGTCGGCGCCGGCGGCGTTGACGCGGCTGCCGAGGCTCATGACCTGCTGGTAGCTGCGGTCGCTGTAGGCCATGATGCACATGTCGGCGCCTGTCTCGGCGATGAGCGCCTCGATGCGGCTCTCGTCTTCAATGGGGATGCCGTTGGGGTAGAGATCACCGGCGAGTTCGGCGGGGTACTTGCGGCCGTCGATGTCCGGGATCTGGGTAGCGGTGAACGCCACCACTTCGTAGTTGTCGTTGCCCCGGAAGCGGCAGTTGAAGTTGTGAAAATCGCGGCCTGCGGCCCCGAGAATGATGACCTTCTGCTTGCTCATCACGACTCCTCCAGAGAATCGGAACGGTGGAAATCGCGCCCCCGCCGGGGAAGGGTCAATCCCGCGATTGGCGGATGCTGGCGATGATGGAAGAGGTCGACCAACCAGCCCGCATGGGCACCCGGACCACCTCGCCGCCCCATGAACGCAGTTCCTTGGCGCCGACGATGTCAGATTCGTCGTACTCGGACCCCTTGACGAGTACGTCCGGCCGCACCTGGAGGATCACCTCCAGCGGTGTTGGCGCGCCAAATATGGTAACCGCGGAAACGGGCCGCAAGGCGGCGATGAGGGAAGCGCGATGCTCTTCGGGGATGAACGGCCTCGTGGCCCCCTTGAGCTGCCGGACGCTGGCATCGCTGTTGATGGCCACCAGGAGCGTATCGGCATGGCGCGCGGCCTCGGCCAGGCTCCAGAGGTGGCCGGCGTGAATCAGGTCGAAGCAGCCATTGGTGAAGGCCACGGTGCGGCCGGCGGCACGTTGTTCTTCGCCCCAGGCCGAAAGTTCGGAATCGGCCAGGACACAGCCGAGGTCCAGTTCGCGCATGGTCACTCCTCGCCCACGACGGCCGCGGTCAGTTGCGCGCTGGTCACCGCCACGGTCCCCACCTCGCGCACGGCGAGACCGGCGGCGTGGTTGGCGAGCCCGGCAGCGGTCCGGAAATCGGCGCCCGTGCAGAGGGCTGCGGTATAGACGGCGATGACCGTGTCGCCGGCGCCGGTGACGTCGAAGACGTCGGTGGCCTCGGTGGGAAGGTGGTGCTCCTGACCGCTCTTCTCGAAGAGGCTCATACCGTGCTCGCCGCGAGTGATCAGGACACAGTCGGCGTCGGTGCGCTCGCGCAGCAGACCGCCGGCCCGGCTGAGGCTCGCGCCGTCGGTGATGGCCATGGCGCAGGCCGATTCGGCCTCGCGCTGGTTGGGCGTGAGCGAGGTCACGCCACGATACTGGGAGTAGTCGCCCTTCTTGGGATCGACCACCACGACACCGCCGCCCGTGCGGCCGTCGCCGATCACCTGGGATAGGACCGCGTCGGTGAGCAGCCCCTTGCCGTAGTCACTGATCACCACACCGTCGAAGGGACCGAGATCCCGGAGGCGGGAAAGGACGCGGTCGGCATCGCCCGTGGCCAGCGGACTGTCGTCCTCGTGGTCGGCGCGCACCACTTGCTGATGCTGGGCGATGATGCGCGTCTTCATGGTGGTCGGCCGGTCCTCCACGGTCACCAGGCCGTCGTCGGCCACGCCGAGATCGGCGAGCAGGCGGGACAGGGCCACCGCGGCATCATCATGGCCGCACACGCCCACGAGGCTCGCCTGAACGCCGAGAGCGCGCAGGTTCGCCGCGACGTTGGCAGCACCGCCGAGCTTGAGTTCCTCGCGCTCCAGGCGCACCACCGGCACCGGCGCCTCGGGACTGATGCGGTCGCAGCGTCCCCAGAGGAAGCGGTCGACCATGATGTCGCCCACCACCGCCACGCGACGCGCGCCGAGTCCGCCAAGGATCTTCTTGTACTTCTCGGTCATGGTGTGTTTGCTTTCTGGCTGCGGGAACCGTCCCGCTCCGGGGTTGTTGACGCCGGACGCTAGCATTCGCCCCGAGGCCTGTCAAACGCACGCGCGGGCCCCCGGTTCCGCCCGGCGCGAAAGGACCACCATGCAGCAGCAGCAGCCGCAGAAGAAGCAGATCGCCATCGACCTCTCCCCCGAGGCGGCCGACGGTGTCTACGCCAACCTGACCATCATCGCCAGCAATCCCAGCGAGTTCGTGCTGGACTTCGCGCGTCTGCTGCCGGGCGCGCCCAAGGCCAAGGTCCATTCCCGGGTCATCCTGACCCCGACCGCGGCCAAGGCCCTGCACCAGCACCTGGGTCAGAATATCGAGCGCTTCGAGCAGCAGAACGGCGAGATCCGGCTCAAGCCCGGCAACCCCGGCGACGGCGGTTCC
Source organism: bacterium (assembly GCA_003353795.1). GTDB lineage: Bacteria > Krumholzibacteriota > Krumholzibacteriia > LZORAL124-64-63 > LZORAL124-64-63 > Glo-17. Next base: position 14,650 of record PIVY01000089.1, on the reverse strand, counting down.
ATCGGATTCCAGCCGGAGTCGTGACCGCTAGGGATTGACCGCCCGCCGGAAGAACACCACGGCCAGCGCCAGCAGCACCACCAGCCAAGCGGTCAGGCCCAGGAGCATGGGAGCCGATTCGGCGATGCCCCACCCCCGGCCGATCATGTCGTGGAAGATCGTGATGGCCTGCCCCGTGGGAAGTGCACGGCCGATGGACTGCATGAACGGGGGCACGATCTCCAGCGGCCACCAGAGTCCACCCAGCGCCGGCAGTCCCAGGCCGAGGACCATACCCAGGCCGTCAGCCTGGCCGCCCGATCGCGAAAGTGTCCCCAGCAGCAACCCCGCCGCCGAACTCACCGCCACGAAGAGCAACATCACCAGCACGAGGCATGCGGGACTGGGTCCGTAGTCGATGCCGAAGATGGCGGCGTTCATGCCCAGCAGCAGCACGGCCTGGAACGCGCCGACGATCATTCCGGAGAGGAAGAATCCCAGCACCAGGTCGCCGGTCGACGCCCAGCTCAGGCGCAGACGGTCGAGGGTGCGTTGCTTCTGTTCCTGCACCAGATCCTTGGCGCCCATGAGCAGGAACATGAGGATGAACATGAGGGTGTACGACGGTCCCGAGTGCTGGCGGGAATCGGTGAGCAGCAGATTGGCTTCCCGGGATCGGCCGAGGACCTCGGCGTCCAGGCGCACCCGCGGCGCGGCGACGAGGCTGTCGTAGCGGGCCACGTCGAATGCGGTCGCCTTGCCGGGATCGTCGGCAGCGGCCGCAGGATCCACAAGTTGTTGCGCCGAGATCCGCACGGCAGCAGCGGCGAACACCGGTTCGAAGGCACCGCGGATCCGTTGACTGCTGCCGCGTTCGCTGTCGTGGAAGAAGTCGACCGTGGGCGTGAGGCCGGCCGCGAGGCTGTCGGCGAATCCATCGCCGACGAGCAGGGCTCCCGACACCCGACTTTCCTCGAGCAGCGCCCGGATGCTCGCGCGCGACGCCGTGGTGTCGCGCACGACAAGGGCGAAGTCCTCGTGATCCTCGAGCGGCGCCAGGATCTCGGCCAGTTGTTCTCCGCCGTTGGCCGCGCCGTAGACGATGAAGGTGAACTGCGGCGACGAACCACTCGACCAGTTGCCCATCAACTCGCCCATGATGAACGAGAAGACCAGCGGCATGGCCACCAGCCAGATGAGGTTGGCGCGGTCGGCCATCACGCGCTTGAGCCGCAGGCGCATGATGGTCCAGATCAACCCGGGGTTCAGCCTCATGCCGCCACTCCCCGACGTTGGCGCACGGCGAAGATGGCCACTGCCACGATCAGCCCGAGCGTGGCGATGGTCGACAGGACGAGCAGTTCATCCACCACGTCGAACAGCCCCTTGCCGTGGGTGATGATCTCGCTGAAGGCCCGGTTGCCCCAGTAGTTGAAGGTGATCCGGCCGACGGCGTGCAGGGCGGGCGGCATGAGATCGATGGGGAAGAAGTTGCCGCCGAGCATGCCGAAGACCAGTGTGAACACGGTGGTCAGCGCGTCCATGGCCTTCTCCGTGCTCACCACCAGGCCGAGGATCAGGTAGACGCTCGCCGCCGCGCCGGCCGTGGCCACCGCCACCAGGAGCAGCGCCACCGGCGCATCCCCCACGCGTACGCCGAAGAGCAGGCCGCCGGCGATCAGCAGCACCATCAACTGCGTCGACGCCATGATCACGGCGGTGACCCACTTGCCCAGCGCCACGGTGGCCACGTTCACCGGTCCGGTGAGTATCCTCGCGAGGGTGCGGTTCTCACGCTCGCGGTGCAGGTCGCGGATGATGGCCACCGTGCCCCACATCATGAAGAACACGGCGAAGGCTGGCAGGAAGTAGTCGTAGAGGTTCCGGCTGGGACGGGTGTCGTCCTCGGCGGCCCAGTCCTGGCGATCGTGCAGATCGAGCACCAGAGCCGGCTCCTGCATGGACTGGCCGAACGATGCCCCGCGCTCGAAGCGCAGCAGCAGTTCCTCGCGCAAGGCTCCGTCATCGGTGCGCAGGGCCCGGACCGCGCGCACCGGATCGCCGCTGAAGATCTCTTCCAGTGGTTCTTCCAACTCACCGAACTCGCCGAGTTCGTCGTCGGGCCAGAGCGAGCGATAGGCCGCTTCCTTGGCCTGGAACTGGCCGAGGATTCCCGTCATGATGGCCTCGACGATGCCGGCCTTGACCTGGCTGTTGGGATCCTTCCAGAGCTTGAAGACGACGTCGTCGCCCTGGAAGAAACGGCTCATCAATTCGTCGGGCAGGATCAACGCGGCCCGGACCTCGCCCTCGGCAACCAGCCGGGCCGCCTCGGTGGAGTCGGTCCAGGTCACGGTGAAGAGGCCGGTCTCCTGCAGACCCTGGGTCAACTGGTCACGCATGCCGCCGGGAAGATCGCCGCCGGCGAGGGCCATGGGGATGGCGCTGATGCCGGAGCCGCCGAAGACGCCGCCACCGAAGCTGATGCCCATGATGAACGTCAACAGCAGCGGCACGCCGAGGTAGATGACCAGCGACTTGACGTCGCGCACCTGCCGCAGCAGATCCTTGCGTACCAGCGCACCCAGTCCGCTCAGCATGGATTACTCCCTCAGGGCGCGGCCGGTGAGGTTCAGGTAGAGGGTTTCGAGGTTGGGCCGATGAACCTCGAGGTGGTCGAGCGGCAGTTGCTGGCCGGCGAGCCACATCTGGATCTCGGGCAGGACGCGGGCCGTGTCGCGCACCCGCAGACGGGCGCAGCCACGGCGGTGCTCCACATCGCCCACGAGATCCCATTTGGTCGACAGCGTGAGCAATTCATCGAGGCGTTCGGGCGGGAGCAGGAAGCTGATGGTGTCCTCGTCGCCGATCTGGCGGATGAGGTCGTCCTTGTCGCCGAGAGCCACCATCTTGCCACGATCGATGACACCGATACGATCGCAGAGCTGCTCGGCCTCCTCCAGATAGTGCGTGGTGTAGAGAACGGTGAGGCCGTCTTCGTTGAGGCGCCGGATGAGCGCGAGGATCTTGCCGCGAGCCTGGGCGTCGATGCCCACGGTGGGCTCGTCCAGGAACAGGACTTCCGGGCCGTGCATGAGGCCGGCAGCCAGATTCAGCCGCCGCTTCATGCCGCCCGAGAATGACGAGACCTTCTGACGGGCGTGCTCTCCCAGTTCGACAGCCTCGAGCATTTCCTCGGTTCGCCGCTGCAAGTCCTTGCCGGACAATCCGTAAAGACGGCCCCAGAAGTTTAGATTGTCGCGGGCGCCCAGATCCTCGTACAGCGCGATCTCCTGGGGAACGACGCCGATGCGCCGGCGAACTCCATCGGCGTCCTTCGCCACGTCGCAACCGGCCACCACGGCGGCACCCTCGGTGGCGGGCAAGAGGGTGCTGAGCACGGAGATGGTGGTGGTCTTGCCGGCGCCGTTGGGCCCGAGCAGTCCGAACAACTCGCCACGCTCAACCGAGAAGCTGATGTTGTCCACAGCCACGGTGGAACCGTACTTCTTCACCAGGCCCTTGATCTCGATCACGCTTGCGCTTCCTTCCTCGATCCGGTTTCTATGCGCGCCGGCCGGACTTCCAGCGGCGGTGCACCCAGAAGTAATGGTCCGGATGCTTACGAACCATGGCTTCGAGACGTTGCGTATGAATGCGAGTGATCTCGGCCACGGCGGTCGCCTCGTCCTGGTCGAGATCCGGCATGATGGGTTCCTGCACCACCAGACGGTGGGTGCCGTCCGGTTGGCGCACCATGAAGCAGGTGACCACCGGCAATCGCAGCCGATAGGACAGACTCCCCGTACCGGTGAGCACGCTGGCCGGCTGGCCCAGCACGTCCATGATCATGCCGCTCTCGCCGGCATCCTGGTCGCTGAGCAGGCCGATGAGTCCCCCATTGCGCAGCAAGCGCACCATGTCCTTGACCGAGGCCCCGGTACGGATGATTCCGACCCCGGCCCGGGCACGCACGTCGTTCTGCAGGCGATCCACCCGAGGGTTCGACTGGGTCTTGACCATGTAGCTGACGTCGATACCGATGGCGGCGCCCCAGGCGCCGACGAGTTCCCAGTTGCCGAAATGCCCCGACACCAGCAGCGCGCCCTTCTCGAATCCGCGCACGGTCTCGACGTGCTCGGCGCCCTCCACGGTGACCAGGTCGCGGATCTGTTCCGGCTTCAGGCGCCAGTAGCCGCAGAACTCCAGCAACGTGGTGCCCAGCTGGACATAGAAATCGCGAGCCAGGCGCTGGATCGCCTCGGAGTCGAGCTCGTCGCCGAAACAGGCGGTGAGGTTGCCCACCACGACCTGGCGGCGGAACGGGACCACGTGCCAGCAGAAACGGCCAAGCGCGGCGCCCACTTTCTGCAACGCACGGAACGGCAGCGGGCGGGCCAGCAGGAAGATCAGCCGCAGCAACAGGTAGTCGCGCCACTGGGTGATATTTTTGCGCGTGTCGGCCAAGGAGACTCCGCGGGACGAACTGGGAGCGGTCCGCCAGAGAGGCGGTCACGAGAGCCAGAGTCTAGGGGCCAACCGGCCACCGGGCAAGCGGCGTATCAGTTCGGCGAGCTCGAGGGCCAGCAATCCCTCGCTCCAGACGGCATCGGTGCCCGGCCAACGGCGGCGCAGGTCTTCCAGTTCGGTGCCGTCGAGGGCGACGCGATCGAGGATCCAGCGGGCGGCGCTACCGGGCAGAGGTAGCGGTGGACCCGACGGCGCCTCGGGAAGCTGCGGCGGTTCCAGACCCTGGTCGATGTCCAGGATGCCGGCGCAGAGGTGGGCGCCGTCGCGCAGGAGCGCATGACAGCCGGCGGATTCTTCGGCATCCACCGGCCCGGGCACCGCCCACACCGGTCGACCCAGATCCGCGGCCACCCGCGCGGTGACCAGAGCTCCGCTGCGGGCCGGAGCCTCGACCACGATCACACCGGCCGCCATGGCTGCGATGAGCCGGTTGCGTCGCGGAAAGAGCCAGCGACCGGAAGGACCGCCGCCGGGCGCGACCTCGGTGACGCAGCATCCCCGGCGCTCGATCCGATCGCGAAGGTCCCTGTGTGCGGTGGGGTACGTGCGCTCGGGAGCGGTGGCCATGATCCCGACCGTGGGAGCGCCGGCCTCGAGGGCGCCGCGATGTGCCTCGCCGTCGATGCCCAGGGCGAGACCACTGACCACTGACCATCCTCGGCTGCCCAGATCGCGGGCCAGACGCCGGGCTACGGCCAGGCCGCGGGGTGTGGCGCGGCGCGTACCCACCATGGCCACGGCAGGAACCGCGAGCGTGTCCGGGTCTCCGCAGACGACCACGGACTGCGGTGGATCGTCGAGGTCGTTCCAGCCCTGCGGCCAGCACGGGTGATCGCGCCGGATCTGGCGCCAGTTGTTGGCGGGCATGGGATCGGGTCGATTCCGGGAGGGAATGAACTCGTCAGGCCGTGGGAGTCCAGGGGCCAGGATCGGCTTGCCCGTCGGCGGCACCGGCCTCGCGCAGGTCCCCCAGGAGCTGGCGCACCTGCGGCAATCCGTCGCCCCGGACGGCCGAGACCAGAAGCGTGCGCAGACCACCACGGCCTTCGCACCAGGCAGTGACCGCGGCAAGCCGCTCGGCAACCGTCGCCTCGTCCAGGATGTCGGCCTTGGTCAGCAATGCTGCGAACGGTAGCGCCGCCAACCGTTCACCGTACTGTCCCAGTTCACCGTACAGCATGTCCAACGCCGCCACCGGTTCCTCGTCGTCGCCGGCAACGAGCAGCAACAGGGCGCCGGTGCGTTCGATGTGCTTCAGGAATTCGTGCCCAAGACCCTTGCCGTCACTGGCGCCCTCGATGAGTCCCGGGATGTCGGCCAGCGTGCAGCTTCGGTATTCGCCCAGGTCCACGATGCCGAGGTTGGGTGACAGGGTCGTGAACGGATAGTTGGCGATCTTGGGCCGGGCGGCGGTGAGCACCGACAGCAGCGTACTCTTGCCGGCGTTGGGAGCGCCCACCAGGCCGATGTCGGCGATGAGCCTCAGCTCGAGGCGGATCTCGATGGCGTCGCCGGGCTTGCCGGCCGTCGACTTCATGGGAGTCTGGTTGCGTGCGGTGCGGAACTCCCAGTTACCGCGCCCACCCCTGCCACCGCTTGCAAGAAGGAACCGCTGTCCCGAATCGACGAGATCCACGAGGACCTTTTCCTCCGGAACCTGCAGCACGCTGGTGCCGCACGGAACGGGGATCACCAGCTCATCGCCGTCGGCGCCGGTCCTGCGATTGCCGCCGCCGGCCTTGCCGTCGTCGGCGGCATACTCGCGTCGGTAACGGAAGTCGAGCAACGTGCTGAGGCTGTCGTCGGCCACCAGCCAGACGTCGCCACCGCGGCCGCCGTTGCCGCCGTCGGGACCGCCGCGGGGCACGAACTTCTCGCGGCGGGTGGAGGTGCACCCGTTGCCGCCCTTGCCGGCCGCGACCCTGATTGTGGCAACGTCGAGGAACATGTGAACCTATCCCGGAAACTCGCGGAGACCCGCGGCGATACGTCCGACCGCTTCCCGCAACTCGTCCTCGCTGCGGGCAAAACTGAGACGGAGGTGCCCCGGGGCGCCGAAAGGCTTGCCGGGGATGGTGGCCAGTTTCTGGGTCTCGAGCAAATGGCTGGCCAGGCGCCAGCAACCGTCTTCGCGCCGCTCGGGATCGATGAACTCGCGGCAATCTAGCATGAGGTAGAAGGCTCCGGCCGGAACCTCGAACCGCACGCCGTCGATGTCGCGCAGGCAGCCGACAAGGACGTCGCGCCGGCGATGGAATGCCGCGCGCATGGCCGTGACCTCGGCCTGGCAGTCGAACGCTGCCACGGCGGCCTTCTGGGCGATGGTGCAGATGTTGCTCGTGGAGTGGCTCTGCAGGCGGGTCATGGCCGCGATGGTGGGCACGTCGGCGATGCCGAAGCCGACCCGCCAGCCGGTCATGGCGTAGCTCTTGGACAGACCGCTGATGCGCACGATGCGCTTGCGCAGATCCGGGGCCACCTGCACCAGGGACACGTGCCCCTCGTCGGTGAAGACGAGGTCCTCGTAGATCTCGTCGCAGAGGATGAAGAAGTCGCCGCGCCGGCACCAGTCGGCGAGGTCCTCCAGCTCTTGCCTGGTGTACACCGCGCCGGTGGGATTGGACGGGCTGTTGAGAATGAGTGCACGGGCGTCCGCCGCGCCGGCACGGTCCAGATCGTCGGGGGTGATCTTCCAGCCGGCGGTGGGCTCGACGGGGATGATCTCGCCACGCAGCGCGGCCACCTGCGCCGGATACGTCACCCAGTAGGGAACCGGAACGGCGACCTTGTCGCCGGCATCCAGGAGAATGGACAGGGCGTTGTAGAGCACCTGCTTCGCGCCGTTCGAGACGATGACCTGATCGGGCCGGACTTCCTGATCGGGCCGGGCGTTGTAGTGGGCGGCGACCCGGGCTCGCAGCTCCGGAATGCCGGCGCTGGCCGTGTAGCCGATGCGCCCGTCCTCGAGAACCTTGCGCGCCGCTGCGAGCACCGGTTCGGGTGTGGAGAAATCGGGCTCGCCGGCGGTGAGGTTGATCACAGGCTCACCGGCCTCGATGAGGGCCTTCGCCTGGCTGCTCAACTTGAGGGTGGGCGAATCCCCGAGAACTTCCGCTAGCCATCCCAATCGCAGACTCATCGAATGCCGCTCCTCATGCTGCTGCTATCCGTGGCGGCGGCACGGCCGCCCCGACCACCAGAGGTCTAAGTAAGCACGGGAACCGGGTCCCGATCAAGAAAACAACCCGCTATGGCGAGCCTTCCTCGGCCAGGGCCGCGACCACCGGTGGCGGCACCAGATCGCCGAGCTCGCCGCCGAGCCTCGCAACCTCGCGTACGAGGCTGCTGGAAACCGCCGCCAGCTCCGGTCGCGCCGGCAGCCAGACCGTCTCGAAGTCCGCCAGCAGTGTACGGTTCACCCCGTGCAGACTCCACTCGTGCTCGTAGTCGCGGGCGCTGCGCACACCCCTGACCACGGCGCACGCGCCGCGCGTCCCGACCTCGTGCACCAGCAGCCCGGTAAACGGTTCGACAGTGCAGCCGGCCAGCCCATCGAGGCAGGCCTGCCACAGCTCCACGCGCCGGGCCGCGGGCAGCAGTCCCGCCTTGCCGTCGGAAGCCACCAGCACGGTGACGCGGTCGAAGAGCCGGTGCGCACGCTGGACAATGTCCAGATGACCGAGGGTCGGCGGGTCGAAAGAACCCGGGTAGAGAGCGAGGCGGTCAGCCATGTCGAGCCTCCGGTCCGCCCGCCGCAGCGGGTCGCACGAGGGTGAGTGCGGTGCGGCCGTACGACCGCGTCTGCACGGTCCACAGGGCCGGGTCCATCTCCACGGTCGCCTGGTCCGCGGGATGCTCCAGCACCATGACCAGGATGTCGTCAGGAGCCGCCGAGCGCAACACGATCAGCAAATCGTTGGCCGCCTGACCGCCGTAGGGCGGGTCGGCCAGCACCACCAGCGGTTCGGATCCGGACTCGAGGCGGCGGGCCAACCAGCGGGCTGCGTCCGCACGGTGAGCCCGCCAGGTGGCGGGGTCCGCGCCGCAGGTTTCCAGATTGGCGCGGGCGGTCGCCAGGGACTCCGGCGCAACGTCCACGAAGTCCACGAACCGTGCTCCCCGACTGAGAGCCTCGATGCCGAGGGCGCCGCTGCCACAGCAGAGATCGGCCACCGCGGCGTCGGAAATATCGGCCGAGAGCAGGTTGTACAGCGCCTCCCGCACCCGGTCGGTGGTCGGGCGGACGCCGCCGGGCGCCGGCCGCAAACGCCTGCCCCGCCACTGACCGGCGATGACCCTCATGACGCGGCCTGCCGGTCGCCGGCCCGTAACTGCAGAGCGCGTCCGAGAAGCCGGCGCACCAGGGCCGGCGGCGCCAGTCGACCGCTATCGAGGCGGACCCGCGCCCGGGCTGTGTAGAGTGGGCGTCGCCGGGCATGGAGCGCCGACAGGACATTCTCCCCCAGGTGCTGCCAAACGGGTGAAGCATCGACACCGGGACGCGGCGCGAGGCGGTCTCGCAGCACCGGCCACGGAGCGTCGAGCCAGACGATCAGACCTCGTTCCGCCAGCAGGTCCATGGTGGTCGGCCGCTCCACGGTACCGCCGCCGGTAGCGACGACCAGGGGCGCGTCGGCGGGCAGGTCAGCCAGCACGGCGGCCTCGAGGTCCCGGAAGCGAGCTGGGCCACCGCTCTGAAAGATCTCGGCCAGCGTCTGACCGGCACGCGCCTCGACAGCCTGGTCGAGGTCGAAGGCACGACGATCCGTCAGCAACGCGAGCCGCCGCGCGAGGCTGGATTTTCCGGAGGCGTTGAATCCTACGAGGACGATCCACATGCACGGATCATAGGAGACGAACGGGGCCGGAGCAAGCTGCTCCGGCCCCGTCACTCATCCCGGAGGGTGGATGTCGAACCGATCTACTCGTCGTAGTCCACGTTCCCCAGGTCGTCCATGGAGATCTGACCCTGCGCCGAGATCTTCTCGCGGCCCATGTAGTCGTCGGTCACCACGCGCGGGGTCACGAAGACCACCAGCTCGCGGGAGTCCGTGGTGGTGGACGAGTGCTTGAACAGGAAGCCCAGCAGCGGGATGTCCTTGAGCACCGGGATGCCGGACTCGAGAACGCTCTCCACCGAACGGATGAGGCCGGCGATGATCGCGGTCTCGCCGTTCTGGACCATGACCCGGGTGTCGGACTCCGACGTGTTGATGATCACGCCGCCCTGCACGGTGGCCTGGCTGGAGAGATCACTCACCTCGTTGTGGACGTCCAGGGTGATGCGCTCGGGGCTGTTGATGTGCGGCGTGACCTTCAGCATGATGCCGATGGTGGTCAGCTGCGTCACCGCGTTGCCCGCCTCGTCGGCCACGATCAGGGGGATCTTCTGACCCACCAGGATGCTGGCCTCGCGGTTATCGGTGGTGGTGATGATGGGGTTGGAGATCAGCTTCGCCTTGTTGTCCTTCTCCAGGGCGTCCAGCTGGGCCACCAGCTCGCCGTAGTTCTGGACCGTGCCGATCCGGAAGGACCCGGTGGGCTCCTGAATCGCGTTGTCGATGATGGCGTCGCCGATGACGTTGGCGCCGTCGGGCTGGAAATTCATGAGCGACCAGCTCACGCCCAGCTCCCGCGTCGCACGCGTATCCATGTCCACCAGGCGGGCGTTGATCTCCACCTGCGGAGTCTGCGTGTCCAGTTGCGCGGCCATCTCACGGATCAAACCCACCCGCTCGGAAACGTCGTTGATCAGGAGCGAGTTCGTGCGCACGTCCACGTCGATGGTACCGCGCTGGGTGAGCATCTGCTCGAGGCTGTCCTTGATCTCCTCGGCGTTGGCGTACTGCAGGGTCGCCAGTCCGAGTGACAGCTTGTCCAGATCCTCGATCTGCTTCTCCGCCATCTTCACCGCGACCTTCTCCTGACGGAGATCCTCGGCGGTGTCCACGCGGATGATGCCGTGCTCCTCGATGTAGTCGAAGCTGTGAGCGCGCAGGATCACGGCCAGCGCCTCGCGCCAGGGCACCTGCTCCAGCTTCACGGTGACCTTGCCCTCGACCCGCGGCGAGGCCACGATGTTGGTGCCGGAGAAGCTTGCCAGCGAGCGCAGCACGGTGCCGATGTCGGCCTCCTGAACATCCAGGGAGACGCGGGGTCCGTCGTCGGCGACCACCGGTACGAGGTCGACCTGCGCCGCCGGGTCATCCTGGCCCAGGGCCGGGACCGCCAGCAGCATGGCCGCCAGCGTGATCAGCAGCAGGGATCGGGTCCGTCCGAACATCACTTCGCCTCCGGTTTCTCGAGTTTGAGGACCACCGTGTTGGAGATGCCATAGAGCGTGAGCCTGGCGGTCAGACGGTCCTTGCGGATACTCACGACCCGCCCGTTGAGCACTCGGTCGCCCACGCGCAGGATGTAGCCGAAGCCCTCGCCGTCCTCGACGAGCGCGAACTGGTCACTGTCGCCCCACATGACACCCACCAGCTGGGCGCTGTTGACGTCGACGATCTCGCCACCGTTGGACTGCTCGTACTTGCCGTCCACCAGGGTGCGGAAGGGATCGTCCTTGCCGTAGGACTGGTAGAAGAACTCGTTGGAACGCACCGCGTCGAGGCGGGCGCCCGATTCCTGGCTGGGCGAGGTGCCGCCGGATTCCTGGGCCAGCGCCACCAGGGGCGCCAGGACCGTCAGGGCCAGGATCACGAGCATCAGGTTCCGGATGCGGAACATGTGCGCCACCTCCTAGTGCGACGCCGCGGTGCTGGCCGCAGGGCCACCATCGTCGACGCTCGCGAGTTGCTGGGTTCCGGCGTCGGCGCCGTCGGGCACCGGTCCGTCGGAAAGGGTGTAGGCGGTGAGGGTCAGCTCGGTCTCCACCGTGTAGGAGGCGTTCTCCTGACCCGGCGTGGACGTGATGCCCTCCATGCGGATATTCTCCACGTTGACGATGCGGTTGAGGTTCGCCAGCCGGCTCAGGAACACGCCGGTCTGGTGATAGCCGCCCTGCACCCGCACGGACACGGGATTGTCGGTATAGAAGTCACGAAACACGGGCGGCTCGGGCCGGAAGAGCTTGAAGTCGACGCCCGACTGCTTGCCCGCCGCGGTCACCTTGCGCAGCAGCGCCGGCATCTCGTTGTCCTCGGGCAGCAGCATGCTCGCCACCTGCCACTGGCCGTGCAGCGTCTCGTATTCGCGCTCCACGCGAGCGAGGTTCCGCACCAGCAGGCGGGCCTTCTCCAGGTCCCGACTGAGCTCGTTGTGCCGGTCTTCCAGCTGACCCACCTGGATCTGCCGCGACGCGTGGGTGAACGGGAGCGAGGTCTGGGTGAACCACAGCGGCGTGAGTACCGCGACGACCACGATGGCGCCCGCCCAGCGGAGGAACTTTGGATCCTTGAAGTCGAAGTCGAGATTCATGCCCTATCCTCCGTACGCGACGCCGGCGGGCTGACGCACCGCACGGGCCTTGATCTTGAACTTGACCACGTTGACCTTGTCGATCAGACCCTTCTCGGCGATCTCGAGTACCACGTTGGTGAAGTAGGGCGAATGGTCGAGATTCTGAAGCAGGTCCGAGACCAGGAAGTTGGAGAAGGTTACGCCTTCCATGGCGTAGTTGTCGCCGCCCTCGTCCTCGCAACGCTCGAGCCACAGATGGTCGGGAAGCGCGCGATTGATCTCGTCGAGTAGGTGGACGCGGAAGTAGCGGTCGCGGTCGAGGGTACCGATCACCTCGAGGCGCTGGTTCAGGCTCTGCCGCTGCTGGTCGAGGCGCTTGATCTTGGCGATCTCGGGAGCCAGGCGGCGGCTCTCAGCTTCCTCGGCAGCGATGGTCTGCTCGAGGTTGGAGATCTTCTGACCCTGGTAGAGGCCCAAGATCGAGACCATGCCCACGGCGACCACGACCAGGACCAGCGGCGCGAAGGTACTCAGGTCCGGCAGGGAGAGATTCCTCTGGACCGGCACGTCTTCCCGAGGCAGGAGGTTGATGCGAATCATCGCTCCACCCCCTTCCGCATGGCCAGGCCAACGCTGACAGTGAGCATCGGGCTGAGCTGTTCCGGGTCCTCGCTTCCGAAGACGCCCGTTTCGTAGTCGAGTCCCGCGAGAGGGTCGGCCACCTCGCTGGGAACCCCGTAGCATTCGGCCAGGAATGCGGCCAGGCCCGGAAGCCGCGCGCCGCCACCGGAGAGCACGATGCGATCGATACCCTCGGCCTCGCCGCTGTTCTTGAGGTAAGCCAGGGAAGGCTCGAGACCCTGGAAGATCTCCTCGCCTACCGAGCGCACGATGTCGGTCACCAGTTCGCTGTCGACCTCGTCGGTGTTGCCGCGCGCTACGGCCGCGGAGGTTTCCCAGGTGAGCCCCAGTTGCTTCTGGAATTCTTCCATGAACTGGCTCGAACCGATGGGAAGGTCGCGGGTGAAATACGGCACGCCGTCCTTGACGATGTGCACGTTGGTCACCCCGCCGCCCACGTCCAGGAGCGCCACGAACTCCGAGTCCTCCTCGGGCTCGGGCGGTTCGGTCTCCTCGGATTCGCCGGCGTCGGGGTCGAATTCGTCCACCTCGGGAACGCCGTCGGACTCCGCGTCGGCCAGTGCCTCGCCGTTGCGGCCATCCTGCACGTACTCCCAGGCGTTCTGGTTGGCGAAGGACGCTACCTCGATGACCATGGGCGAGAACCCGGCGTCGCGGATGAGTTCGGCCTGGGTCTGGACCATGTCCTTCTTGGCGGCCACCAGCAGGATCTCCATCTGACCCGCGCCGATGTCGTCGTCGAGAATCTGGAAATCGAGGGTGATGTCGTCGATGTCGAAGGGGACGTGCTGTTCGGCCTCCCAGAAGATGGCCTCCCGCGCGTCGTCCTCGCTCATCTTGTCCATGACGATCTTCTTGACGATCACGGCCCGACCCGAGACCGCGGTGGCCACGGGCTCCTTGCCCACGCCGGCCTGCTCAGCGCAGTCCTGCAGGGCCCGGATCACGAGCTCACGATCCATGATCTCGCCGTCGACGATGGCTTCGGGCGCCAGGTCGACCATGGCGAAGTGCGTGATCAGGGGACGGTCCTGACTCAAGTCCAGGCGCAGGCACTTGACCACGCTGGATCCGATATCCATGCCGGTCAGTGTCTTCTGCTTGCCTTTGAGGAATCCGAACATCGCGGTCCTACCTCGGTGCTGATGATTTGGGCCCGGGGACCTTGCAAAACCGGCCCCTGCCGGGTCCAACAACGCAACATGCATGCCACTTGAAATTTCGACTGGAAGCCACGGAGCTTGAGGGGTATTCCCCGGGACCATGGGAAACGGCTGGAAGTGGCGGCAGATCCTGCCGCAGGATCAGGCGAGGAGACCCGTGTACCAGGTCCAGACGGCGGATCCGGCCACCAGCACCAGGGCCGCGCCGGCCGCCAGGAACGTGCCGAATGGTAGCTTGGCGGTACCCTGCACGCGCCCCCCACCACGGATCAGCGCGTAGACCGTTCCCAGCAGCGCGCCCGACGCCAGGACACCGGCTGCGGCCCAGGGACCGAGGAATGCGCCCACCATGCCCATGAGCATGACGTCGCCCCCTCCCATGCCCGGCTGTCCGCGCAGGAGGCGATAGCCTTCCGAGAGCAGCCACACCGAACCGCCACCGACCAGGAGGCCCAGGATGGCGGACTGCAGTCCCGGGCCGGCGAACTCGGCGAGAGCCAGTCCGGCGACCATGCCGGCGACGGTGAGCGTGTGCGGGATGATCATGTGCCGCCAGTCGACGATGGCGATGACGCCCAGCAGGTAGAGGAAGACGAACGCCGCACCGGCGGCGGGCGTGAGCCCCGCGATCAGCACGCAGACGGCCGCCAGGATCCCCCCGGACAGTTCGATGAGCGGGTACCGCGGCGAGATGCGCGACCGGCAGTTGCGGCAGCGCCCACGCAACAGCAGCCAGCCCACGAGCGGCAGGTTGTCGTACCAGGCGATGGTCACCGAGCACTCAGGACAGCGCGACCGGCCCTTGACCACCTGCTCCTCGCGCGGCAGTCGCCACACCAGCACGTTGGCGAAGCTACCCAGGCAGAGCCCGACCACGCCCGCGGCGATCACCGGGACCATCATCATGACGTCTCCTTGCTTCGTGACCGTGA
>PIVY01000414.1 GCA_003353795.1 bacterium | reverse complement strand
GCGGACGCCATTCCCGCCTTCGCGCGCCGCCACAAGCTGAGCTGCAGCACCTGCCACGATCCGTTCCCGCGCCTGAAGCCCTTCGGCGACGACTTCGCCGCGGCCGGCTTCCAGTTGCCCGAGGACGACAAGGACCGCGACTACGTGAACACCGGCGACCCGACGCTGCGTCTCAACCGCACGTTTCCCATCGCCGCCCGCATGGACGCCTACGCGCTCTTCGATCAGGACCACGACACGGCCGAATGGGACCTGCAGACGCCGTGGGGACTGAAGCTCCTCTCCGGCGGCGCGGTCACCCGCAACGTGGGCTACTACTTCTACTTCTACATGTCCGAGGCCGGGGAGGTCGCGGGGATCGAGGATGCCTACCTGCACTTCAACGACCTCTTCAAGCAACCGCTGGACGTGCTGGTGGGCCAGTTCCAGGTCTGCGACCCGCTGATGAAACGGGAGCTGCGCCTGACCTACGAGGACTACAACATCTACAAGCTGCGCATCGGCGACAGCCGCACCAACCTGGCCTACGACCGCGGCGTCATCGTGTCCTATGACATCGACGCCACCGGCACCGGCATCGTCGGCACGCTGGTCAACGGCAACGGCAAGCCCGTCGCCGTCGACGACAAGTACGACCAGGACAACTACAAGAGCTGGGCGGCGCGCCTGAAGCAGGACATCTTCGGCGTCGCTTCCATCGGCGGCTTCTACTACGGCGGCAAGGAGGCGCTCACCTTCGCCGACAACGAGGTGACTTACTGGGGCATCGACGGCACGCTGAACGTGGACCGCTTCGGACTCACCGCCCAGTACCTCGTGCGCGAAGACAGTCAGCCTCTCGATGGCGTGCTGGATCCGCAGACCGTGGGCTGGGTCGCCGAACTGGTGTTCGCGCCCAACTTCGACCGGTCGCGCCACTACTGGACCGTGCTCTACAACAACATCGACAGCGATCTCGACGTTCACGACTACGAGGCGATCACCGGCAGCGTCACCTACCTCCTTGCCCGCAATCTGCGCAAGAATGACACAAAATGCAAGGAGAAATTGTTTTGTTGTGACATGTAACTTTCTAGGGAGATGAGGCATTCTCCCTGTGTTGTGCTATTCTCCTGATTCACTATTGATATAACTAATACTAC
>PIVY01000413.1 GCA_003353795.1 bacterium | reverse complement strand
ATCCATCGGCCAGAGTGCCGGGAATCGTCAGACCTTGCGGTCTGCCGATGCCCGTCACGAGGCCGACGGATGCGCGCCGGGTCAGGCTGCCGATGCCCTCCGCTCCAGGTCCACGGGGCGCTCCGCTTCGGAGTGCCGATGTCCTTCTCTTCGCCCTGCCGATGCGCTCCGCGGCGGTCTGGCGTCACCCTCCGACCGGCCTCAAGATTGCTCCAGATGGGGCACACGGCTGCGGGACATTCGCGACTGCGTCGCGAACGTCGGATACCGGCTTAGTGTTATGCGATATTGTGCAGGCTTTTGGTTGGGTTGGATTGGATACTACTGGGTTGGGAAGAGACAGTGCATGTGCAGCATGATCGCTGCCCACGGAGCGGCGGCGGCTCCAGTGCGCTCCGGGGCCACTGGGTCTTCAGGGTGCGCGCGGCGACCACCCTGCTCGCGCGGCCAACCCCGAGGCGGCGCTGGACTGCTGTGGATCGCCCCGCGCCGTTCTTCTTCTCTGCCATCACGCTGTTGGCTCGGGCGCGGGGCACATCATCCAGCTCGACAGCGCCGCACAAGGCCACCGCTCGCGCGACGACACCCGGGGGACGCGCGCCACGCTGGGGTAGGTCGGAGAAGATAGGTCTGCGACCATTGTGGGGGGCCGCGCGGTGACGACCGTGATCGCGCGCCGAGACGTCGGGGCGGCGCTGGACTGCTCCAAACCGCCCCGCGCCGTTCTCCTTCGTGATCCTCACGGGGCCGGCTGGTGCGCGGGGCACACCATACGCGGCGAAGCGCCGACCAGGCGCCCTGCTCGCGCGCGGACACCATGGACGCGCGGCGGGTCGTGACGAGCTCTCCCATCTGGATCGGGGTCCGACGTGACGGGCCGCGCGACGACGACCGTGATCGCGCGACGGCACAACTGAAGCGGCGCTCGGTTGCTCTGAACCGCCCCGCGCCGGCCTTCTCTGTGGCCATCACCGGGCTGGCTCTCGCGCGGGGCACACCATTCACAGCTGGCGCCGGACAAGGTCTCCGCTCGCGCGCGGACCCTCCGGACGCGCGACAGGCGATCTCCAGACTTGCCCAGGAAGCCGTCCCGACACCTCAAGCAACTCCTGGCGCCCCTGCGTCCCCCCCGTTGACACGCGTCC
>PIVY01000412.1 GCA_003353795.1 bacterium | reverse complement strand
GTTGAAGCGGCGGTCTCGAAGCCGCTTGAGGCGATCGGTGCCGCGCACTTCGAGCGGCGAGCCCCACAGGTACGCCTCGCGATCTCCGATGTCCACGCCGAACCAACGATGCGTGCGTGCCCTTGCAGCCTGGTCGTAAGCTTGTCGTCGGCGATCCACGTAGAAGCGGAGGGGTTCGCCGGTCGAGCCTCCCGTATTGTGCGCATGCAAGCCGCCGGGCGCGTCGTGCCAGGCGAGGTGGCTGCTGCCGATGAAGAGGATCTGGAAGTGGGCCTGGTCGACCGTGCTCTGGCTGGGCGGTGTGGAGGAGCAGCCGCTCAGGAGATAGGCCATCAGGGACAGGGTCGCGATCTTCCTCATCACATTCCACCCACGTTGAAGTGATTCGACCAGCCGAGTATAACCAGCCGGCGGGTCCTGCCCAGTTCCGAAAACGTCCAACACGTTTCGCCGAACCTGCTATCTTGACCAGCATGAAACTCGACCAGGACATCTGCTACCGCGCCCTGCGCACCCGTGATCGTCGGTTCGACGGGCGCTTCTTCACTGGCGTCACGTCCACCGGCATCTACTGCCGACCGGTGTGTCCGGCGAGGACTCCGAAGGCGGCCAACTGCACCTTCTATTCCTGTGCCGCGGCTGCCGAGGAAGCGGGCTTTCGACCCTGCCTCCGCTGTCGGCCCGAGACCTCGCCCGGCACGCCGGCCTGGGCCGGAACCTCGGCCACCGTGAATCGCGCCCTGCGCCTCATCAACGAGGGCGCCCTGGAACAGGCCGGCATCGAAGATCTCGCCGCGCGCCTGGGGGTGGGCAGTCGATACCTGCGCCGGCTCTTCGTCGAGCAGCTTGGTTCATCGCCGCTGGCCGTGGCCAACACGCGGCGCGCCCACTTCGCCAAGCGACTCATCGAGGAGACATCCCTGCCCATGGGGCAGATCGCTCTGGCCGCCGGTTACCACAACTCCCGCCGGTTCAATGCGGCCGTGCGCAAGGCCTTCCAGCGTTCGCCCTCGGAAATCCGGGCGGCGCGTCACCAGGCCACTGATACCGAGGGCACCATGGTCCTGCGCCTGGCCTACCGCGAGCCCCTCGATTGGGCCGGACACCTCGCCTTCCTGCGCCCGCGTGCGATGCCTGGAGTCGAGGT
>PIVY01000411.1 GCA_003353795.1 bacterium | reverse complement strand
CCAGCATCACCCCGCCGTCGAACTCTTCCAGCAGGGGCGAGGTCTCCCCGCCGGTGGGGGCCGTGACCTTCGTCAGCCCGTCCGAGGCGATCGTCAGACCCAGGACCGTCCGCTTCGTGTCCGTGACCAGTTCGTACTCGCACTTGGGGCGCCGTTGCTGGGTGTCGCCGAACGCCTTGGTCGCCGCGTTGCGAATGATCTCCGGGTTCGACTCCGTCGTCGACATCTGGTAGGTCAGCGAGGGCATCTTCTCGATCTCGGCCTCGTCGAGCGACCCGTCCTTGCTCAGGTCCAGCAGGTCAAAGGCGGACTTCTGCAGCCCGGCGTCGGCCCATTCCTTGGCCGAAATCTTCTTGTCGCCGTCCGTGTCGCGGCGCTCGAGGAACTTCTCTCCCTGGTTGGGGTCGCGGAGCGTCTCGACGCGAGCGGTGGCGCCCAGCTTGTCGCTGGCGCCCTCGGCGGCGGCGATAAACTCCTCGCGGACGACCCGGTCGTCCAGCAGTTGTCCGTCCAGGACGGCGTCGTCGCGGAACTGGAACGTCGCCTTCGTGCCGGCGGAGAACTCGATGCCCCAGATCCGGCTGCCCTGCCAGGCGAGCGAGGCGATGCCCATCACGATCATGACCACCGAGATCGCCCAGAAGATGCGCCGCTTGCCCATCCAGTCGATCTTGGGCACACCGATCAGCGTGAGCATGCGGATCGGCTTGGTGATGACCTTCGTGTCGAGCAGGATCTGGAACAGCCACCGCGTGACCACCAGGGCAGTGAACATGCTGAACGCCACGCCCAGCCCCAGCGTGATGGCGAACCCGCGGACCTCCTCCGTGCCGACCCAGCCGAGGATCAGACAGGTAATCAGCGTGGTGATGTTCGCGTCGAAGATGGCGGTGAAGGCTCGTTCATAGGCGGTCTTCAGGGCCATCCGGACGGGCTGGCCTTTGGCCTGCTCCTCGCGGAGGCGCTCGAAGATCAGCACGTTGGCGTCGACCGCGATGCCGATGGTCAGGATGATCCCCGCAATGCCGGGCAGCGTGAGCACCGCGCTGAGCAGGCTCATCGCGCCCAGCACGAGCACGAGGTTCAACATCAGCGCCGCGTTGGCGATTGCACCGGCCAGGAGGTAGTAAATCAGCATGAACGCCGCGACCC
>PIVY01000410.1 GCA_003353795.1 bacterium | reverse complement strand
CCGTGCGGTGGGGGAGGCAACGGCTGTGGCACAGGCTGGGGCGCCGGCAGCTGAAACACGCGCGGCGTCGGCACCCTGGGTGCCTCCGCCCGGCCAGCGCCGGCGCCGCTTTTGGCCGAGCCCTGCGGTGGGGAGTCCCCTACCAGGAGTTGGGGCATCGAACGACGACCCAATGGAGGGTATGACCGGGACCTGGCCGTCATCTGCGCCAACCGGTCCTTCGTGGACCGTTCATGGGCCCGGGAGAGACACGGGCCGTGGGCCCACTGTCAGCCGCCTCCTTGCCCGGGTCGCCAGATGGCTGGCGGGTGCTAGACCGACGGTGGAGCTCGTCCGCGGGGGCGCGCCATCAACCTCGATTTCGGATGATGACCCGCCGGCAGCAGAGAGCCACGCGCGCCCGACCGCTGCACAGGTCGAGCCTTCGCGGACCGCTCCCCTGAGAGGCCGGGGACGCGTGCGTGGCACGACAAGGTCGGGACGCTCTTACTACTCCCGCCCGGCGCCCCACCCGTCGCCGGCAACCTCGCGCGCGGAGGCCATGGGAGGTATGGTCCCCGCGCTAGCGGTTGCCTGGGAAGAGGGGGCCGCCGCTGTGCCACCTGGTGAGCAAGGGCCTGGACCTCCTGGTGCAGCTGCCGTCGCGAGCCCACTCCCCGGAGGGTCATCTGTGTGTGTTGGGCGCGAGGCACTAGATGCGTCCGCCGAGCGTGGGTTCAACGCATGGCGGAGGTTTACACACGAAGCGGCCGCTGTGGGGGCTACCCCGGCCGAGTACGGGGCGACGCCTACGGGAGCTGCTACTAGGGCGCGGTTGTTAGGTGGGGCGGGAAATGCCCCCCGGGTTGGGGCACCCACCACGCCGCCCGACGGCGCTGACACAGCCGCCGAACCGGCGGGCCCAGTGGAACTGGCTACGCCCGCGGCCCCCACGATGGAGAGGACGACTGCTGCTGTCCTCTTGGACGTGTTTGATGCGGAAACGGCTGTGGCGCCGCTGGCGGAGGTGGCGGGGGAGGCACCGGCCGCTGGAGTTTTTACTAGGGCATCGGGACGTGGGCGCCCACTCGCTCAGCCTGTGGCTACGGTGGCGGCGCCTGCGGCAACATGTGGCCGGGAGGATGTGCCTACCGCAGCGGCTCTTGAGGGGCGTT
>PIVY01000259.1 GCA_003353795.1 bacterium | reverse complement strand
CAGGATGAAGACCCTCGAGAAAAGGGGGGGGTTATGGGAGGAGGGTGATGATGGCGGGGGTGACCTGGTCGAGGCGGGTGATGTCGGAGACGAAAGCTTCGGCGCCGGGACCCCAGGCCATCAGGGGAATGGGATTGCGGGTGTGGGTCTTGACGGCGGGGGTTTCGAGGTTGCCGTGGTCGGAGCAGAGAACGAGCAGGGTGTCGGCGGGGCGTCCGGCGACGACGGCAGTCAGGAATTCGTCGAGGTGGGTGAGCTCACGCTCCGCCGCCGCGTGATTGGCGGCGTGCCCCACCTTGTCGGTGCGGAAGTATTCGTAGAGCAGAAAGTCGTACTCCGGCAGATTGCGAGCCAGGATACGGCCCGCCTCGGTGGGCGAGTAGAGCGGCGCGTCGAAACCCAGTCCTCGCAGGTCGTGGCCGGTGAACTCCTGGTACAGCGAGCGACCGGCGACCATGTCGGGCACGTCGAAGAACGGCAGGTCGGCCGCCAGGTTCGCGACCGTGGTGGCGGACATGCGGAGCTGTCGGTCGCGGGGCCAGTCGAAGAACGGCGCCCGGAATGTGTTGAAGAATACCGGCCGGCGGCCCGCCTCGCGCAGTTGCTTGAGGATCGAGTGCTCCAGGAGCACGGCCCGCAGGGTCGGGCCCGGGAAACCGGAAAGGTGCCGCCCCTGCACCTCCTGGGCGTTCACCCCGGTCAAGAGCGTGGTCTGGCCCGTGGCGCTCTGCGGCAGACCGGGCACGCCCAGGCAAGCGTCGATGGGCCGGGCCCAGGCGCCGTGATCGAGGCGGACGGCGTCCTCATCGTCCGGCAGCTCCGGCAGCCGCAGGATCCGGCCGCCGTACGAGCTCAGCGGATTGACGGCCGGATCGTCCGGCCCCCAGCCGATGCCGTCGACGAACAGCAGGCCCACGCGGGCAGGTGCGGTCACCGCTCACCTCCGGATACGAGAAAGAGGCTCCCTCGAGAAGGAAGCCTCTTTCGAATGGTACCCCGTACGGGACTCGAACCCGTGTTACCGGCGTGAGAGGCCAGCGTCCTAGGCCACTAGACGAACGGGGCACGAAGCAGTCATGGTTGCCCGGGAAGGATTCGAACCCTCATCGACTGAGCCAGAGTCAGTTGTCCTACCATTGAACGACCGGGCACTCATGGCGCCGAATATAGAAAACGACCCCGGCTCTGGCAAGTTCTCAGTGGGATTTCTCGGCGTCGCGTATCGGCGGCAAATTGGCCCGAAAATGGCCGTAGAGGGCTTCTGGGCTGCGAAGATCCTCGGGACTGGTATCCCATGCCTCGGGGACCATCACGAATGGGTCGGTCTGAGGGCCGCCAAGTCCCCCATGGCTGCTGGTCTGTTCCTCGAACACGACGATCCGGCGTTCCTCGGGAAACCAGGTGCCGTTGAGCAACAGGTCGCCGCTGGACACGCCCGCGGCGAGCCGCGCCAGCTCCGGAGCCCAGACCGACGGTTCGCCATACGGCCGCAGCGGATCGCGGCCGGCCACCTCGCCGGTACTGAGATTCCGCAGACCGTCGGCCCCGAGAACCACCGCCTCGCCGTTGGCCAGCACGGAGGCCACGAATCCGATGCCCGGATGGGCAGTCAACGCCGGCACCAGCCCCGGCAGGCGGTCGCGGAACTCCTCCAGGCTCAGCCGCTCCGGGCAACCCTCGATGTAGAGATGCGCCAGGCAGCCCGAGACGCAGACGGCGATCTCCGGCGTGGCCACCTCGTCCTCGGCGGCGACCGCCGGCACGGAACGATCGGCCCGCGCCTCCTGATCGGCGCCGCTGCCGCGGCGGTCTCGAATGCGGCTGAGTGTTCTCTGGCCGCGACGCACAGCCCAGGCCGGCCGCACCCGACCGGCGTCCATCTCGCGGAGCAGGGTGTCCAGGTAGGCGGCGTCTCCAGCCGAGGCTCCCTGGTCCACCACCTGTCCCGCGAGGTCGGCCACCACCTGACCGAGAGATCGTCCGTAGAGCAGTCGGAAGGGCAACGACGAGGTCTGCCCGTGATCGCTCATCACCACCACCTCGTAGTCCACCCTCGCGTTGCGCCGTGCGAAACGGCGCAGCTTGCGCAGCCCGCGATCGAAGGCTGCCAGCACGATCTGCGCCTCGTAGTCCTCCGGTCCCGAGAAGTGGGCCACATCGTCGTAGCCCACGAAGTTCGAGTAGATCACCGGCACGCCCCGCACCATGTCCTGGCGCAACCAGAAGAAACTGGTCTGCCGAAGGACCGACGTGGTCACCGCACCCTGGGCCAGTTTCATGGGGTGGTTGCGCAGACGCGGCCGGTTTCGGCGCAAGAGGCCGAAGGTGCCCAGCACGAGACCCGACAGGAAATCCCAGATCCCGGCCAGCAATGCCTTCGTGTAGGCATTGGGACTGAGATAGAACAGCGTCAGATCGGCCTGCTCGTCGCGGCTGGCGCTCCGCAGCTCGGACAGCGCGCTCACGGTGAGCAATCGTTTGTGGGCGCCGCCCGAGAGCATGGAGCTGATGCACGAGCCGCCCGTCAACAGGGGCACGCGGTCGGTCGAACTGACGCGGTCTTCCAGCTCCCGCGCCGTGGCCGGACTGCTCACCACCTTGAAGCTCTGCTCCTGGCGATCGAACCAGCGGTATCCGGGCACGTCGGCACGGCTGCCGTAGAACAGGCCCGCCTGCACGGCCGGTGTGTTGGAGGGTAGACCGCAGTGCCAGCGATGGAGCCGGTGCGTACCCCGCGCCAGGAGTGCCGACAGGGTGGGCACCCGGCCGCGGCGTAGGGCCTTGATCAGGGCCCGCGACGAGAGGCCGTCGATCTGCAGGATGAGGACGCCACGCTGCCCCGAAGCGGCCGGCTGCGGTCCCCAGCGGCGGCCGATCCGATAGAGCAGGGTCTGCGCCAGCGGATAGGCCTCGTCAAGGCCCAGCCAGCCGATGATCGAGGTGGCGATGGCCGTCATGAGCAGCATGGCCAGAAGCGCGCTGGGGATGTTCGTGATCTGCAGGCTGGAGTTCATGTCCGCGGTCAGCTTGAGGATCACCGCGTTGAAGAGGAGTGACGGCAGGCCCAGGGTGATGGCGTTGAGCGGGAGGGTGAGGAACAGCAGCAACGGCCGCAGCAGGACCACCAGGACGGCGAACTGGACCGGGATGGTGAGCGCCAGCACCCACCAGTGGGTCTCGGTGGTATCGAAGGCGATGCCGGGCGAGATGCTCGTCGCCAGCATCAAGGCCAGCACGTAGACCAGCCAGACCAGAACGTAGCGACCCAGAATGCCCCAGAAACGCTTCACGCCCCTCGCTTCGTTTGGCGACCGCCCGGGTCAGCCGGATGCACGCCGCAGACGGTCGAGCACTCGCGGACGTCCGATGGTTTCCATGACCTCGAAGATACCGGCACTGCGCCCCTGGCCAGTGAGCGCCACCCGCGCAGGATGGATGAGGTCGCCGGCCTTCCATTGCCGGGCTTCTGCCAGGTCGCGCACCGCCTGCTCGTAAGACGTGGCCGGCGCCGGTTCGCCTGCCGGCAGATTCGCCTCGACGGCATCGGCCAGCGCCGCCAATCGCTCGCGACCAACCTCGGTGGCCACGTGCTCGGCCCAGGCCTCGTCGTCCACCGGGAAGTCCTCCCCGAAGAAGAACCCGAGCTGTTCCGGCAGCGTGCGCAGACTGCTGAAGCGTCCGCCCAGCAGATTGACCAGGCCCTTGGCGTAGCTCTCGTCGTCGCCGGCGGCAGGCGCCTGCCAGGCCGGGTCGTACGCCCAGCCGCTCTCGCGGATCAGATTCATCACGATGCGCAGCTTGCCGGCATCGTCCATGCGCTTGAGGTGCTGGCTGTTGATGAACTCGAGCTTGTCGTAGTCGAAGGCCGCGGGGCTCGAGTTGACCTTCTTGAGCGAGAAGCGCTTGGTCAGCGCCGCCACGGTCATCACCTCGTCTCCGGAAGCACCGATGGACCAGCCCAGCAACGCTAGGTAGTTGACCATGGCGTCGGGCAGGATGCCCATGGTCTTGAACTCCTCCACCGACACCGCGCCGTGGCGCTTGCTGAGCCGCTTCTTGTCCGGTCCCAGGATCATGGGCATGTGCCCGAACTTGGGCGGCTTCCAGCCCAGAGCCTCGAAGATCAAGAGCTGCAGTGGCGTATTGCTCACATGATCGTCGCCGCGCAGGACGTGGGTCATGCCCATGAGATGATCGTCCACCACCACGGCGAAGTTGTAGGTGGGGAAACCGTCGGCCTTGAACACCACGCGGTCAGTGAGCACCGAGTTCTGGAACTCGCGCTTGCCGACGACGATGTCGTACCAGAACGTGCTGCCCTCGTCGGGGGTGCGCAGACGCCAAGCGGCCGGGCGGCCCTCGGACTCGCAGGCGACGATCTGCTCGGCACTCAGTTCGCGGCAGTGACCGTCGTAGCCGTCCCAGTTGCCGCCGCCGGCCTTGGCCGCCTCGGCACGGGCCTCCAGGTCCGCCTCGTTGCAGAAGCAGCGGTACACCTTGCCAGCCGCCTTCAGCGCCTCGAGTTGTTCGCGGTAGAGATCCAGCCGCTCGCTCTGCGCGTAGGGTCCGCAGTCGCCTTCCTTGCCCGACCCCTCGTCCAAGTCCAGGCCCAGCCCCCCCATGCCCCGCAGGATCGCACCCAGAAGCTCCTGGTTTTTGCGCTCATGGTCGGTCTCATCGA
>PIVY01000088.1 GCA_003353795.1 bacterium | reverse complement strand
TTCGGGACGATCGAGGAGGAAATCGTCTCAACTTCGCTGGACCACGATCTCTACCCAGACGGCTTGATCGGTGGTCGAGAGGCGGTGAGCTACGTTGACGACCTGGCCGTTCACAGGGGCGAGTCCTCTCCCCGAAGGCTCTCAATCGCGGCCTACGGCCTGCGGAGGTCGCCGGATGGTCGTCACTGGTTCTTTGATGTCTTTCCGAAGGCGCGGTTCTTCGGATTCCTAGGTATGGCACTGCACACTTATCAGCCGCACGCGTTGCCTGGCGCCCACCTCTCGTCGACCGCAACTTGGGTCTACGCGGCAGTCCTATACGGCGAGCAGATCGCGTGGACTGAGAAGGGGGAGATGCTCCACGTGACCATCGGGCCCGTCTTCGACGAGAGTGTCTCGTTCGAGTTCGATTCGCTCGCGTACCGCAAGGGCGTCAGTACAGAGCTGCACTCTTCCGGCCGCGAAGTGTTTGGCTTGCGCCGTTACACCATCGGGCGTGAGCACTACTTCGAGGGACGGGTTCCGCGTAACAATTTCGACTGGGGCCTAATCAGGAAACGTTTCGATTCACGGACAAGCTCACAACCCCTGGAACGACAATGAGTGGCATAACAAAACTCGCTATTTTATCGAACGACAAGCCGTGTTTCCCGCCCCTTCAGAATACCGGATCCAAGACGCCGGCTGACTGGGACACATTGGTCAAGCACACCTATTCCGGGAGTTATCCACCTGGAATGAAGAGCGTCCAAAAGATCAATGACGATGGATATGGGGGCCGGATAAATCTGGACTACTTCGGGCTGACCTTCGAGGCACCTGCGGATCAGAGAATCGGGACCGTCTTTCAGCAACTGAGGCGCGAACTGACCAAGATCATCTTCGCTGGCGAGAGGAACAAACACTTCAAGCTCTACGAGGGCCGCTGGCGCACTTCACTAACTCCCAAGCAACTCAAGGCGAACGCGAACCTATGGGCCTCGGACAATCCAGTCGGGGCACTTATGAATTTCCGCCTCCACAATCCGATCTCTGCTACGTGTACGCCGGGTGATTACCTCTGTATCGTCCGAGAGGAAGGAGACATTCTCGTGACGTGCAGCTCGGCCACGAGCGTCATCTTCACCACCGTCCAGACGGAGGAGAACGGGTATCACCCCGTCTCAGGAAATCGTGGCTTCGGTCTGAAGGACAACGCCGACGGGACATGGTCCTTCTACACGATGGGGGCTGACCGCCTCTCGCTTATGGGCTCAGCAATATCCAGGCTACCGGAAACGGACTACTTCGGCTTGCCGAACATGTTCCCGGACATCTTCGACGGTGGTAAGCTCGTCTGGGTCAAGATGATGAAGAACATGACCTCTCACTTGTCACGCCAGAAAATCAAGGTTAGGGGGAAGCCTGTGATCAATTCGGAGCTCTATCGGTACAAGGATGGAGTCATCGGAAAGATGATCAAGGAGTAGTCAGTACTTCGTTCATCTCCCGGGTTCTGAATCCCGACTCACGTCGCATGCCTCGCGAAATGGCGCAATGTTCAAGGATAAGCTCCCGTTTCTGGGATTGAGATGGGATTCGGCGTAGCCTTGAAGCGGCCTTGGAGGTTCAGCTTCTCAATCGGGAGCATGGTCGAGGAGCAAAGGGGGTTCGGGGTCTTATTCGGTCCCCAGACTTGATCTGCATATTGACGGAGACTTCTATTTTGCAGATTTTCAATCCGGACGAATACGGCGTCATCGAGCAACGACCTAGGGCTGGCCATCGGCAGCGAGTAGCCTCAATCCTTGCCTGCAGAGCCATCAGCCGGAAGCTGCCATTGGTCTTGGCTGGCGAGCATGGCATTCAGAGCCGACTTCGCATACTCCATCGTAGTATTCCCTCCCTTCCGAAGCCTGGCGTACCTCTTCACTGAGCTGAGGTTCTTGTGCCCGAGGACATCCGCGATGACAGGATCCGGAGCGCCCTGTGCGACCAGCCACGAAGCAAGCGTGCGCCGGTAGTCATGCAGGGTAAGGTCAAGTCTTTCGCGGTTCAGAGCCTTGGCTACGCGCTGACAGATCCTATCGTGGGCCCTGCGTGCGTCCATGATGTGGCTCTTTCCTCCCTTGACTCGCGCCGCGATGAAGCAGCCATCCTTCCGCCTCGCGCCGCGCCCATCTTTGGCGGGAAAAACCCACGGGCACCTTCCAAATCCTGCGGCGACCAACGAATCCTTCCGGGCCTTCAGAAGTCCGACTGCTTCGGGCAGCAGGCGGACCGAGAGGTTCTCCTGGTTCTTTGTACGTGTCTGGTACCGGCGGTAGTTGTTCTCGACCACCCACCTGTCGCCGCGAATCTGGTTCCATCGCATTGCCATCAATGTCTTCTTGCGTTGGCCAGTGAAGAGCAGGAGATGGAAGAAGTCCCTCCAGTCCTCGTCGATCTCGGCGGCGATCGCGCTGAGCAGCTTGGGCATCTCTTCGTCGTCCACGAATCGGTCACGCTCGGGCTCGTGGAAGAGAGGGATTTTTTCCTCGGCGCCGTTCGGCAGGCAGTTGACCGGGTTGACCCCCCGATACGCCTCGCGACGCTGCGCGTGTGAGAACATCTGACGCAAGCGTCGGATCATGGCATTTGCAGCTACCGGAAAACCTCGTTCTTCGCCGATCCAGTTGTGCAACTGCACGATCATGTCGTGGTGGATGGAGTCCAGTTTTAGATCTGCGAATTTCACACCGGGCCGCAATTCGAAGACCGCTTCAGACTCGCGTTTGCTACCGTCCGGCTTGGTCCCCAGTAGGTGCCGACGCACACCGCCGTCAAAATTCTGCCAAGAGCGAGGGAACCCCTTCTTGTGGACGGCCAGATACACCTCAGAGTAGTAAGAGGCCACCGTGTACGCGGAGGAGCCGCGACCGCGCTTCTTGACCTGAGATTTCGGCGGCGCACCATGGCAGATGCTTCGTGCCTCCTGGAGGGGGATGCGGTTGGGATCGTTATTCGGCGCGGCGATCCCGATAGGCTCCCATTTCACTTTGCCATCGATCTTGCGGACCCGATAGTAGCTGATCAACCGCTTGCCAATGATGACATGCAATCCAGGTGTTCCTTCAACCTTGAAGACCTCTCGCGGTCCAGTCCTTAGCTCGTCGATAGCCGCCTGGTCGAAGTGCATCTTCACAACAGCCCCTTCCTATCTAACCACTATCTAACCTTTCGCAAAGATACGTCAATTTCCCGACGTTGTCCAGCATAACACTACTGCGGTGCAGTTACGTCCGTTATGCGATTCCTAGATATCTACGGCGACATTGCGGCTTCCAGCGCCCTTACTTCCCAAGCTGAAAGTCGCGAGTTCGAGCCTCGTTGCCCGCTCCAACACAAACCTTTTCGTCGACAATATAGACACTGATACTCGACGTTTTTTCTGAGTGCTCGTTAGCCCATCAACCTGTATTCGACCCTGGCGCTGAGGCGGCGGGCGCCCGCGTCGGGTGGCCCGTGGGTCTTGCTGGCGATATGTGATGTGTCGCCGGTGGCCCGATATTCGAGACATCACATATCCAGAAGGTCATGATCCCAGAACACCTCGTTGCGCGACGTTCCGTGACCGCCGGCACTCTTGAACGAGGAGGCTCCTCTCATGTTCGCCCGATCCATGATCCAGTTGTCACGACGTGACCGTGATGCGGCCGTACTTGTCTTGTGTACGCTGGCCGTCTTCATGCCCACGAACGCCTCGACGCAGACCCCGTCGGCCGATACCCCCATCCGTATCGGCGTGCTCTATCGGCAATCTCCGACCGGAATTCGATTCAGTGATGGGGTGAAGGCGGCGATCGAGACGGGCGCCCATACGAACCGATTTGAACTGGTGGAAGTGAAGTACGGCACGGAGAAGGCTGGTGTGGACTCCTTGCTGGCGATGGTGAAGGAAGAGCGGGTCAACGTCGTGCTGGGTCCGACCGAGAGTGGCGTGTTCGCTCGCGCCCTGGAACTGAAAGCAGAGCTCGAGAGTCACCGAGTACCCGTCGTTTCTTCGCAAGTCACGGCGAAGATCGGCAACAACGCCGGCGGAATGTTCTTCCGAACGAACCTGAACATCGAGCGACGGGCGCAGGCCGTGCGCGATTTTCTGAACAAGCGGTGGATCTCCTCGATCGCGGTTCTATACGTCGATAACGAGTTCGGATTGCGGGCAGAGTATGAATTCCGCCGAGAGCTCCGGGGTAAGCGGCAGAGCAATTACATCTCCTTCTCCTACGCCCCCGAGGAACGGCCCCGATTTCAGATCGAGCAAATCCTTCAGCAACGACCGGCGGCGGTGGGAATCTTCGGGGAGCGCGAGCAGATTTCCGAGATCGTCGAGCAGATCAGGAGCATGAACGAAGGGCCTGGGTATCACCCCGTGTACTTCACCGTGATCGACGCCCGCCTCGTCGATCTGGATCACGACGAGATCTTCTACGTCTCGGTCATGCGTCCGGAGATCCTCGTCGGGGAGTCGACCGATTGGACTCCACCCCCCGGGTTCGAAGCGAACGATTTCGAGCACTACGATGACGTCAATGCCCTCGCATTCGACACGACGAATATCGTTTGCGGCATTCTGGACGCGTGTATCGCGACGGGTCTTTCGGGGACCAAACTCCAGGAATGCCTGCGACACGATCTCGAAGCTCTCATCGGTGGCTTCCCGCCCCAAGAGGCATCGTTGACCGGAATCGGTTTCGGCAACCGGGAGAACACCACCCCGGCCAATGTCTATCATCGCCGTCATGGAGAACTCACCCGGGTCGACCTGTCGAGCTACTTCGGCCCGGTCACTTCCCTTGCCATGAAGCTCAAGATGCTCAGCCGCCGGTACGGTTATACGCCGTGGATAAACGCGGTGCTCATCGTGGTCCTGGTCAGCATCTTCAGCGTGCTGGACATCAAGAAGTACTGGGAGTCTTCAGTATGGCGCGCGGTCAGTCGCGGTCCATTCGTCGGCCTGCTGGGCATGAACCTAGCGATCGTTCTGGGCGTGTACGTGTTCATGGCGGAGAACGGTCAACTCAGCTACGGCAGCATCCTCGCCGCCGTCGTGGTGGCGCTCACGCCGTCCGCACTCTTGCGCACCACGCTGTTCGATTCTTCCCACGGCCGGGCAATGAGCCTCGGCCAGCTCTACGACCAGTACGTATTCTGGACGTACGAGCGGATTGCCATCAGCAAGTACCTCCGGGACCAACGGTGGGTGAACCTGGTCGCGTACCACAACAGCCAGGACGGCATGCAAAGCGCATTCGTAGAAATGTACCAGGACACCCCGACGGATCAACGCGTTCGGATGCTCGCCCGGGTCGAGGCCAAGCTCAAGGATGGCGAATCGTGGCTGGACCGCCGCAAGATCCTGGCTCGCATGCTGCTATTGAAATTCTCTTTGAAAGCGCTCGAAGAACGCGGCCTCGCCCCGACCGGCGTGGCGGAGAATTTCACCAATGTGAAGAAAGGCACCAAGATCACGATCCGGGATCCCGAGGCTGTCATTCGTGACCTGGCGCGCATTTGCGTCGGGCAAGACGATGTCGCCGATAGGCTGGACGACAAGATCGACGAAATCCTGGACAAACTTCGGAGCAAGGATCGACGCGCCGAGCTGAAGGCTGCCCAGGCCGAACAACTGAAAGGCGTGATGCCTCCCCAAGGAATCCTCCGACAGACGTTTATCTTCTACTTTCTGCTGGGGGGCTACGATCTTGAACGACTGATCACGGACGGGATCCTCGACTACGACCAGCTCGCGCCATTACGCGACGACTTGCATCCTGGTGACGCCTCACCGAACGATGACGACATAGGCGAGTCCGAGACCGGTGATCCGGAAACCGAGCCGGCAACGACCGGTACGGTGGCGCTCGCGGAATCCGGTTCTGATCTCGAGGGACCGCCACGGGCCTCGAGCGAGGAGAACTCCGGATCCAAGGTTCTGCAAGCGGAAGCCGGGGGGGAAAAGGCGAAGGGAGATTGATCCGGAGTCGCATCGCACTCACCACGCCAGCAGCTTGACTACTCTTCTGAAATCCCTCTATCATTGGCGTGCACGCATCACTGCACGACAAGAGGGGGAGACCATGCCTGCACGTTCGCACCGCACCTTTCTGCTGATCCTCGCCATGTCGATCGGCCTCCTGCTCGCCGGGTGCAGCGACGACGATCCCGTCGCCGCACCCACGCCGGGTACCATCGAGGTCACCGTGACGCCCGACATGCTCATGGCCGACTGGTTCCTGGCCGGACCCGGCGGATTCGGACGCAACGGACAGGGCAACGCCACCCTCGACGACCTCGACCCCGGCGACTACACGGTTGTGTGGTCGGACGTGGGCGGCTGGGTCGCGCCGGAACCGACTTGGGGCGAACTGGTGAGCGGCGAGACGCTCCGCATCGACGGCGAGTACATACAGCAGGGATCCGTCGTCGTCGACGTGCTGCCCAACTACATCGAGCCGACCTGGACGTTGACCGGCCCCGACGGCTACGAGACGACGGGTCACGGCGATTTTATCGTCGTGAATCTCGACCCGGGGGAGTACACGGTGGCGTGGGGAGACCTTGCCGGGTGGGACACTCCAGAAGCTGCGAGCGGCACCCTCGACGCCGGCAGCACGGTCAGCCTGGCAGGAATGTACCTGGTGACTCCGGCGGCGACTGCCGACGAAGCCATACAACTCTTCCGCGACACGTACAGCGGCCGTCAGCTCGAGCGGTATCGCCTGTTGCTCGACGACGAGTTCCTGTTCATCGCCCAGGACGGTGGCGTGGACGACTACGAAGTCGAGGTCGCGATCGCGAACAAGATCTTCAACGGGCTCGAGGGCGACAATGGCATCGCCATCTCCAACATCACCATCCAGTATTTCGAACCGTTGAGTGTCTGGGAACCGACGGCCGTCAACGATCCGAACTTTGGAGCCTACCCCGATAGTCAGCACCGGGCCTACAATGTGTATTTAAGGTTCTGGGTCTCCGGCCAGAACCTCATCTTGCAGGCTCAGGGGCCGGTCATCTTCTACGTCAGGAACGTGGCGGGTGGAGGCAATTCGGAATTCGAGATCCTGGGCATCGTGGACCAGACGTATGGCAACAAGGCCACGGAGGACCACAGCTGGACGAATCTTCGGGCGCTCTTCGATTAGGAACACGTCGCAGGCGCCGCGCCGCCTACATCATCATGTCGATCTCGTCCCAGTCGATGAAGCCCGGCTTGACGCCCTTCATGGCGTTGACTACGAGTTCGACCAGTCCGCCGTAGTGGAGCTTGCTCCGATCCCAGGCCTTGTAGTGCGCCAGCAGATCGCGGATCTGCCCCTTGCAGTTGCTGCAGGGGGCGCACACGTACTTGGGCAGGTCCTTGTCGTCGATCTCGGGTGCGAACGACTCGAGGATCTGGCCGAACTTCTTGCGACCGGACACGAGCATGCGCCAGTCGAGGAAGTTGAGCGAGTTCATGATGGCGAAGCCGCTGCCGCCACCGCAGCAGTAGTTCTCCACGCCGTGGGGGGTCATCTCGCGGAACTGCGGACAGGCCGCGCGGATCACCTCGCGCTGCGGCTCGACGATGCCCATGCTGCGCGTGATGTTGCAGGGATCGTGCAGGGTGACGGGGAACGGATTGCGCTCCGGCTCGAGCTCGATGCGACCGTCGCGCAGCAATTGCGCCAGCAACGTGAAGCTGCTCTCGCGCGGAATGTTCAGCTCGTCCAGCCAGATCCGGTCGCCGATGGCCATGGCCGCCTTGTGGGCGTGGCCGCACTCGCCCATGACCACCTTGCGCACGCCCAGCTTCTTGGCCGTCTCGGCGTGCTTCATGCCCACCCGCGCGAACTGCACGTCGTCGTAGAAGAGGCCGTAGTTCACCGAGTCGTAGCCGGCGATCTCGCTGCTCAGCGTCCAGCTCAGACCGGCCGCCTCGAAGATCACCGCGAAGGCCTGCAGATTCTCCGGCCACGCGAGGAACTCACCGGCATTGTGCAGCACGAGGATGTCGGCGCCGGCCTTGTCCACGGGGATCTCGATGGAGAGCCCGAGACGTTCCTCGATGTCCTCTTGCGCGAACTCGACTATGTCCTGGAATCCTTTCGGATTCATGCCCGTCGAAGAACCGGTGACCAGTTGCTTGACCGTGCCGTCCTTGTGCAACTCGTCGGGCGACCAGCCAAGCTCCTGGGAGAAGAGCTTGCGGATCTCCCGAGTCATGAGCCCGTTGTCCACGCCCATGGCACAGCTCTGGGCACAGCGACGGCAGAGGGTGCAGCGATAGGAGAGATCGGCGAGGCGGGCGATGGTCTCCCAGCTGGCGTCCACGTCGTTGCCGGTGAAGCGGCTCATCATCGAGGCCAGCTTACCGCCGCGACGACGGTTCACCAGGCGGCGCAAGCTCTCGCTGCGGAAGATGGGGCGATAGACCTCGTTGCGGCCACTGCTCTCGTAGACGGGGCAGGCGTCGGCGCAGGTGTTGCACTTGACGCAGTTCTCCAGGCTCAACGACAGCGGCTGCAGAAACGTCCAATTGGACTCGCGATCGAGGAGCTTGTCGAGGCCGGTGAGGAATTTTTCGACGTACTCAGCACGAGTGGCCTCGTCGTCGGGACGCGCGATCTTGAGCCCGACGATGCCGTCGAGGGAATGCTCGAGTCGCTCGCGATTCTCATCGGTGAGTTCCTTGAACGCCGGGTCTTCCCAGTCCTCGTAGGGGTGGGGCAGGGGCGGCAGGTTCTTGGGATCGATCTCGGTGAGCTGTTCGATGGGGCGCGCTAGGTCACGCGGGCTGATCGGTCCGTTCATCGCTGGTCCTCCTGACCGCCGTCGCCCTGAGCAGCCTCGCCCCAGCTCGCGGCCTTGGCCACGTGCGGCGCGCTCCAGGACACTCCGAAGTCCATGGCCTTCGTGAGGCGTTGCTCGAGGGCGCCGCCGCGCGGGTTGGGTGCGTCGTCCCAGCGCACGTCGTGGTAGAGGAAGTACTTGGCGACGAAGTGGAACATGCGGGTCAGTGGCAGGTAGGCCAGCAGGAGTGCGCCGAGCACGATCTCCACGGCCACGGGCGTCGAGACCGCCACCGGTTGCAGCGTGACGAGCCCTCCTGTGAACGCCGTCAGCGAGGCGAAGCCGCCTTCCACCGCGTGCACGCCCAGAGCCCAGCCGAGGTACACGATCCAGGCCAGGAGATTGACGATCTCCACGGGAGCGTTGTAGGACCGCAACGCCGGATCGGCCATCCGACGGTAGAGCAGCCCCAGGGCTCCCCAGAGGCCGACGACGAGGCCCACGAATCCGACGAGGTCGATGGCCCGGGCCATGGCGACCGGCGCATCACCGCCGCGCCAGACCGCTCCCGCGACGAGCAGCAGCCCCAGCCAGACGATCACCAGATAAACGCCGACGTGAAAGGGCCAGCTGAATCGCCAGAGCGGCCGGTTGTGCCGGCGCACGCCCTCGAGCATCAGGATCTCCGAGGCCATGGCCCTCGCTTCACCGACGTGGTCGATCTGCCGGGGGCTGTCCCAGTGCTCGGATTCCTCGAAATGGGAGCCGCCGTAGCCCGCGCGACCCTTCTCGTGGGCCACGGGATAGAGTTCCCAGCGCATGTGGACCGGGTGGCGTGCGTACTTCACGGCGCGTGCGATCACGGCGACGACGAAGAAGGCCATGGCGGCATAGAGGACGATCTGGGGCATCGGCATGGTGTTGGGCTCCCCGCGTGCGTTCGGGCGAACGATGACGGCCAGTCAAAAATAGTCGGCGCGCGGTGGCCAGGCAAAGGAAACTGCCGGTCCGGAGGTGGGAGATCTCGACACCGGCGTCACTACCCCTTGCGGTCCCCGACGATTCCTGGCTAACTGGTCTTCATGATTGCCATCACCACCCAGCTCCCGCGGCCCCATCACCGCCACTACGAGTGGCGCGAGGGCGACCAGCTCACTCACCTCGACGGCCGCCCCGTCGAGGACGTGCTCGATCTCTACTACTACCAGCCCGAGGACGGCATCATGCACGTGGTGGTCCGTCGCACGGATGGCGAAGAGGTCGAGCTGGAATTGCCGCCCGACGCTCTGGACGCACTCACGGCCACCTTCGCGCCCATGGAGTTCAAGCGCTGCGCCTGCAACTGCGTCTTCTGCTTCATCGACCAGAACCCGCAGGGCATGCGCGATCCGATCTACGTCAAGGATGAGGACTATCGGTTCAGCTTCCTCTACGGCAACTACATCACCCTGACCAGCCTGGGGAAGAAGGGCATCGCGAGGGTGATCGAGCAGAAGATGTCGCCCATCTTCGTGAGCGTGCACTGTACCAACACCGAGGTGCGCACCCGCATGCTGGGCATCAAGCGCCAGTACGACGTGTGCGAGGTGCTGCGCGCCCTGGCGGACAACGGCATCGAGTTGCACACGCAGATCGTGCTCTGTCCCGGCTGGAACGACGGTCCCTACCTCGAGCAGAGCTACCGCGACCTCTTCGCCCTGCGCCGCACCGAAGAAGGCGGCGGTGGCGTGGCCTCGCTGGCCGTGGTGCCGGTGGGCCTCACCGCCCACCGCGAAGGCCTGAACCAGCTCGACCCGGTGACCAAGCCCATCGCCGCGACGGTGATCGACCAGGTGACCGCGCTCCAGGACGAGGCGCTCGCCCAGTGGGAGGGACCGTTCGTCCACCTGAGCGACGAGTTCTACCTCCTGGCCGAGCAATCCTTCCCGCCGGCCGAGCGCTACGCCGGCTTTCCCCAGGAAGACAACGGCGTGGGCCTCACCCGGCGCCTGCGCGAGAACTGGGTCGAGTCCCTTGGCTGGGCCCGCGACGACGGCCGCGCGCCCACACGCCCCCTCACGGTCATCACCAGCGAGCTGGCCGCCAAGTGCTTCGAGCGGGAGCACATTCCCGCGCTCGCCGCCGCGGGCGCGCCGCCCCTCGACGTGGTCGGCGTCAAGAACACCTTCTACGGCCACACCGTCACCGTGGCGGGCCTCATGTCCGGTGGCGATCTGCGTGGTGCCCTGCACGCCTTGCCGGTCGAACCGCGCCGCACGGTCTGCCTCTCGCCGCGCGTCTTCAACAGCGACGGCCTGACCCTCGACGACCTCACTCTCGAGGACATTGCCGCGGACCAACCTCACGAGGTCCTGGTGCCCGACGAGGAAGGCTTCGTTGACTTCTGGGCTGATCTGGAATAGTTTGTCAGCGCTGCAACGCACCTGGAATTCATCAGTTGCAGCGCTCCGTCATTCGACAGCAGCCACCCTCGACCTCGCGGCACCGCCGCTGGAACCATGACCCTCAGGACCGTCGCCGTCGTCGGCCGCCCCAACGTGGGCAAGAGCACGCTGTTCAACCGTATCGTGGGCCAGCGCCGCGCTGTCGTGCACGAGACCGCCGGCGTGACCCGCGACCGCCTCGTGGAGACCGCCGACTGGGCCGGCCACGGCTTCTACCTCATCGACACAGGCGGCATCATCCCCTTCGGCGAGACCGTCTCCGACTTCGACGAGGCCGTGACCCAGATCGCCCGCGACGCCATCGCCGAGGCCGACGTGGTCCTGTTCTTGGTGGACGGTCAGACCGGCCCCCTGGACTGGGACCAGTCCATCGCCCGCGACCTGCGCAAGAGCGAAAAGCCCGTGGTGCTCGCGGTGAACAAGACCGAGAAGGAGATCAACCGCATCGGCGCGGCCGACTTCTACAACCTCGGTCTCGGCGAACCGTTCGCCGTGAGCGCGCTGCACGGCGTGGGGGTGGGCGATCTCATGGACGAGGTCGTGGCGGGTTTTCCGCCCGAGATCGTCGAGGAGGAACCCGCCGACTGCAGCATCGCCATTCTCGGTCGGCCGAACGTGGGCAAGTCGAGCTTGCTGAACCAGCTCGTCGGTCGCGACGAGGCCCTGGTCTCGGATATTCCCGGCACCACGCGCGACTCCATCCACACCGACCTGAAGTGGCACGGCAGGACCCTGCGGATCATCGACACCGCCGGCCTGCGTCGCAAGGCGCGGGTCAAGGGCGCCATCGAGTACTTCTCCAACCTGCGCAGCATCCGCGCCCTCGAGCATTGCGACGTGGCGGTCATGATGATCGACGCGAACGACGGCCCGGTGATGCAGGACAGCAAGATCGCCGGCCTCATCCACGACAGCGGCAAGGGCGTGATGGTGGCGCTCAACAAGTGGGACCTGGTGGAGAACAAGGCCAACAACAGCCACCTCCTGGCCTGGGATGAATTCTGCCGTGAGATCCCGTTCATGACCTACGCGCCGTGGTTCACCTTCTCGGCCCTCACCAAGCAGCGCCTGGGCCGCATCCTGGAGACTGTCTGGAAGGTGCACGAGGCGCGGCAGGTCCGTATCGGCACGACCCAGTTGAATGGATTCCTGCAGAAGATCATCGGCATCCAGCCGCCGCGGCCGCACAACAACGGCATCTGCAAGATCTACTTCGGAACGCAGGTCGAGACCGCGCCGCCGGCGTTCATGCTCTCGGTGAACGAGCCGCGATTCATGGCTCGCAACTACCTGCGGTACATCAACAACCGCCTCCGCGAGGAGTACGGCTTCGAGGGCAGCCGCATCTTCGTCAAGATGAAGAAGCACTGAGAGGACCGGAATCATGTGGATCATCGTCTGTCTCGTCTTCTGCTACTTGCTGGGTGCGATTCCCTTCAGCCTGATCATCGGACTGCGGGTCAAGGACATCGACCTCAGGCAGCTCGGCAGCGGCAACCTCGGCGCCACCAATGTCTACCGCAACCTGGGCGCCGGCTGGGGCGGCCTCTGCGTGTTCCTGGACATGGCCAAGGGGTCGCTCGCGGTGGTCGGCATGACCATGGTCGTGGGCGCCTATCCCGAGGACGCGACCCTGCCCCTGCACCTGGCCGGCGACATCTACCGGATCTTCGCCGCCATCGTGGTCGTGCTCGGCCACAGCTTCTCGCCCTTCGTGGGCTTCAAGGGTGGCAAGGGCATCGCGACCACCTTCGGCGCGTTCCTGATCCTCGAACCGTTCCCCATGCTCATCTGCTTCGGCATCTTCCTCGTGGTGTTCTTCGCCACGAGGATCGTATCGGTGGGGTCCATCGCGGCGGCTGCGGTGTTCCCCCTGGCCACACTCTTCTTCGAGATCCGATCGGACCGCAACAGCTCCACGCTCATCGTCCTCTCGTTCATCCTGGCGGGCATGGTGATCTGGCGTCACCGGGCCAACATCCTGCGCCTGCAGCGCGGCACGGAACAGCCGATCGCCGGGCCGGCCGCCGAGCTGGAGAAAGCACGGCTTGCCGCCGACCAGACCCTGCGGGACATCGCCCCGCCCGATTCGCGGGTCGACGGAAGCGTCGAGGCGCCGCCGGAGCAGACGCCCGCGCCGCCCTCCGATTTCGCCGATCCGGAGGAGGATCGCTCATGAAGACCTGCATCCTGGGGACCGGTAGCTGGGGCAGCGCCTACGCGCGGCACCTGGCCCACAAGTGGGACGACGTGGTGATGTGGGGCGTCGACGACACCGCGGTGGCTCACATCAACTCCACGGGCACCAACCCCGACTATCTCCCGGACTTCCGGATGCCTCCGAACGTGGGGGCTACTCTCGATCTCAAGGTGGCACTGCAGGGTTCCGAGGCCGTGTTCGTCGTGGTGCCGAGCCAGGCCGTGCGCGGCGTCATGGCCAAGGTGGCCTCGACGCCGGGCCTGCCCAAGGGCGTGCCCGTGGTCAACCTGGCCAAGGGCCTGGAGATCGACACGCTCAAGCGCATGAGCGAGGTCATGGCCGAGGAATTGAAGCAGAACGGGCACGAGAATCCGGTCGCGGTGCTCCTGGGGCCTAGCCATGCCGAGGAGGTGGCGCTGGAGATGCCCACCGCCCTGGTGCTGGCCGGCGACCCCGCCTTCGACTGGGAAGAGTGGCAGCGGCTCATCACCGGGCCGTATTTCCGGGTGTACACCAACGACGACGTCCTCGGCGTGGAGATCTCGTCCGGGTTCAAGAACGTCATCGCCGTGGCCGTGGGCATCTGCGACGGCCTGGGCATGGGGGACAACACGCGAGGCACCGTGCTCACCCGCGGCATGGCCGAACTGGCGCGTATCACCGTGGCCATGGGCGGCCGGCAGGAGACCTGCTTCGGCCTCGCCGGTATCGGCGACATGATCACCACCGCCATCAGCCGCCACAGCCGAAACCGGAACTTCGGCGAGGCCGTGGCCCTCGGTCGCGAGGACCCCAGCAAGATCCTGGAAGGCTCCAAGCAGGTGGTCGAGGGCTTCTACATGGCACAAGCGGCCTTGAAGTTGGGCGAGAAGTTTGGTATAGAACTACCTATCGTCAAAGCGGTTCACGAGGTTTTGTTCGAGGAGAAGCCGCCCCACAAGGCGATCAGGGACCTCATGGCCCGCGTGCCGCGCTCGGAGGCGGATGCCGAGCGCTAGCGACCGTCCGTCGCAGATGGAATGAACCGGGAGGAGCCCGGCGTGACCCGTTCCCAGGAATCCCCACAGCCCGATGCCGTCGACATGCCCGACCTGTCCGGCAAGCTCTACTACACCATCGGCGAGGTGAGCGAACTCACCGGGGTCAAGCCCCACGTGCTGCGCTACTGGGAAAGCGAGTTTCCCGGCCTCAAGCCGCGCAAGGACCGTGGCGGCAGCCGCCGCTACCGCAAGCGCGACATCGAGGCGATCTTCACCATCAAGTCGCTGCTGTACGAAGAGGGTTACCGCATCGCGGGCGCCCGTCAGGTCCTCGAACAGCGGCGCAAGCCCCAGGTCGAGCAGAAGGACCCCAAACAGATGGCCATGCCGTTCGAGCAGCTCGACCGCGGCGAACAGCTGGCGCAGATCCGTCAGGAGTTGGCCGAGGTGATGGATATCCTGCGGGATACCGCGCCCGCTCCCCGCGCAAAAAAGGCCAAGAAGGCCAAGGGCTGATAGGCTGCGGGCAGAATCGACTTGTGCCTTGGGGGGCCTGTTGTTACATTTCCCGTCCCCGAAAGGGGAAACCCCCGTCGGCGGGTACTGCCGACAATGGTCGGGGCGTGGCGCAGTCCGGTAGCGCACTTGCATGGGGGGCAAGGGGTCGAAGGTTCAAATCCTTTCGCCCCGACCAGCTGATCGTTCGAATGTCCATGCTCACGCGACCGACTCCGGTCGCGTTTTGCGTTCGGGGCACCACCTCGTCTGCGCACCCGACCACACCACCGCCCTAGTTCGATCTTCCACGTCGCCCAGGTGACTCGGGCGAGACACGTTGCGACAGCCGTGAAACAACGGCGGTGTCTCATGTCCGGTTCACGGAACTCGTCGACACTGTAACGCGCAATACTCCTGCAGGTTACGGATCCCTCTTTTTCGGCACACCCTTTGCGAACCAATACCGTCTTCAATAGATTCGGGCCCCGACTCCCGGATACTCGCGTAGGACGCGCGGGCTGAGGCCACGGTCCGCCAGGTGAAAGGACGCCAGCATGTTCCCGGGACGAAATGATCAACGACGACGGAGTCGCGGTTCCTCGTACGCGCATGGTACGGGTCGTTTCCTCGCATCCGCGCTTCTTCTAGTAGCGACCGCTGCAGCCGCGCAGTGGGATACCCAGAGTCCGATTCCGACCCATCTGGACGTTCGCGGCGTCGGCGCACCGTCGGCCCAACGCGTCTTCATCGCCACGGACGACAACTCGTTCGACGACGCCGGCTCCCTGGTCGAGTCGCCCGACGGGGGCGTGACCTGGATCCAGCGCGATGTCCCGTTCAGCCTCGCGAGTCCCTTCAACGGCCTCTTCTTCCTGGACGCCAGCCACGGATGGGCCTTCGGAAACGCCAACTACCGCACCACCGACGGCGGCACGACCTGGACCGAGTTGCCATTCCTCGGATCCACCTACTTCATGGAGTTCTACACGCCGGAATTCGGCCTCGCCACGGGCAATTTCAGCCGCTTCGTGAGTTCCGACGGCGGCCAGACCTGGGAGCCTTCTCCCGACGATATCGGCGCCTTCGACTTCGTCGATCTCCAGGTCGGCCTCGGCGCTGCCGCCACGGGCATCTACCGGACCAGCGATGGCGGGACCGCGTTCTCCCTCGTGCACCCCGGTGAGGCGGTCGCCGTGGCGTTTCTCTCGAACAAGATCGCGGTGGGGATCGTCGATGGCGCCTTCATGCGCTCGACCGACGGCGGCGTGACATGGTCCACCGGCGCGACCGCTGACGGTCGCAACAGATTCACCGTGCTGTCCGCCGACGTCGTCCTGGCCTGGGGTCGATCCGGCACGTTCCCCAACTACGACGACCGCGTGTTCCGCTCGGCGGACGGCGGCCAGACCTGGACCGATCTCGGCGAGTCGATGCCGGTCGGCGTCCTGGCCTTCGCCGTCGCCGACCCGCTGACCGTCGCCGCCGCCGACCTCGAGGGAACCATGTTCCATTCCGCGGATGCCGGAGCCACCTGGCAGCAGACCTTCGTTTCACCCGGCCCGCAGCCCGGATTCCTGAGCAGCGCCAAGCCTGTCTTCGCCGACGCCCAGACCGGGTACTTCGGCTACGGCCCCGGCTTCGTCATCAAGACCACCGACGGCGGCGCCTCCTGGTTCCAGATCTCCAGTGGCACGGGACAATCCCTCAACGACGTCGACCGCTTCCCGAACGGCGATCTGATCGCCGTGGGCAACGGCGGCGCCCTCTTGACCAGGACGAGTGACGGCCCCTGGACTCTCCACCCCACCCTCACCGGCCTCGACCTGGTCGCCGTGCAGGTCATCGGTCCCCAGAACGCCGTCGTGCTGGACGAGGCCAGCCAGGTCTACAGCACCACCGATACCGGCGTCACCTGGACGGCCGCTCCTGCGACCCCGCCCAACCTCGATGGCGAGGATCTCCACTTCAAGAGTCTCCTCGACGGCTGGGTGACCGGCTTCGGCGCCGTCGGCGCGGCGCTCTTCCACACCACCGACGGCGGCGCCACCTGGACCGCGGTCCCCGGTTTCGGCGGTGCCTACACGGCCGTCGACTTCGAGGGTGCCAGCGGCTGGGCGGCCAACGTCAGCGGCCGCTTCTACCGCACCATCGATGCCGGCGCGACCTGGATCGAGGGCGACCTTCCCGGTTCCCCGCTGCAGGTCAAGGACATGGACTTCTTCGACGAGAGCGTCGGCTACGCCGTCGGCTGGTGGGGCAACGCCGCCCGCAGCGACGACGGCGGCGCCACCTGGCAGGAACTGCCCATGCCCAACAACGACGACCAGTTCACCGATCTCTACCTGCTCGGCGCCAACGAACTCTGGATCAGCACCAACGCCGGGGTCGCCTACTACTCCGCCACGGGCGGTCAGAGCTGGGCGGTGCTGGACATCGGATCGGACGGCGTGGGCAACTTCGCCGCCATCGCCGCCTCGCCCGAAGGCGACGCCTGGACGGTCGGTTTTCAGGGGTACATCGAACACTTCACTGGACCGCCGCCGCCGCCGGCCAACCGTCCGCCGGACGCGTCCTACGACTTCCTCACCGTGGGCCTCACCGTGGACTTCATCGACACGAGCGCCGACCCCGACGGCGTGGTCGTCAGTTGGTCCTGGGACTTCGGTGACGGCGCCACCTCCACCGAGCGGCACCCCAGCCACACATTCCTGGTCGCCGACACGTACCACGTGCGCCTCGTCGTCACCGACGACGACGGCGCCACCGGCGGCGTGACCCGCTTCATCGCCGTTCAGCCCGGGCCCGGCGGCACCTTCGGCGATTTCACCGAGGTGACGCCCCTCGATCCGCTGTTCGTGACCCCGCAGGACGAGGACTTCTGGGTCATCGCCACCGCCCCCGCCGACTATGACGGCGACGGCGATCTCGACGTCGCCGTCTTCGGCTACTACGTCGTCTACAACGAGAGCGCCGAGGACCGGCTCGTGCTCTTCCGCAACGACGGTCCGGTCGGCCCGGAGGAGTGG
This sequence comes from bacterium, assembly GCA_003353795.1. GTDB lineage: Bacteria > Krumholzibacteriota > Krumholzibacteriia > LZORAL124-64-63 > LZORAL124-64-63 > Glo-17. Next base: position 2,432 of record PIVY01000088.1, on the reverse strand, counting down.
GAATTCGCCTACATCGACGTTCCTCTCGACGGGCTCTACGCCGGCGCCTCGGATCTCTCCTGGGGCGACGCGGACGGTGACGGCGACCTGGAACTCGTGGTCGGTTCCTACGGCACCACCGTGGTCTACCGCAACGACGGCGGCGTGCTGACGGCCTCCGACACCGTCCTTCCCGGCTACTACGAGGACAACGACCAGGCCGATTTCGACCTCTGCTCGATCACCTGGGCGGACTGGGACAACGACGGCGACCAGGACCTCCTGATCCCCTCGGTCTTCGACGAGAACACGTTCTCCTACCGGACCGCGCTCATGCGCAACGACGGCGCCAACGGCACCGGGGGCTGGACGTTCACCGAAGTCGCGGCGGGCCTCGCCGAGACTCGTCACGCCCAGAGCGCCTGGGCCGACTTCGACGGCGACCAGGATCTCGACCTGCTGCTCGTGCACCTCGCGCCGCTCACCGACGACGGCTTCATCCGCCGCTATCGCAATGACGGCGGCGGCGTCTTCGTCGGTGAGGACATCCTGGGAACCCTGACCGTGGAGCACGGCGAGGCGCACTGGGGCGACCACGATGCCGACGGCGACCTGGACGTCCTCGTGGCCGGTCACATCGGAGAAATCGGCGGCGGATTCAGCCAGTCGCTACGCATCTACCGCAACGACTCCGAAACCTACGTGCCCGAGGAAATCATCACCAACGTGCCGGGGGAGGGCTGGTTCGACCTCACCGCAGGCACCTGGGCCGACTACGACTCGGACGGCGACGTGGACATTCTCCTGGCCGGAACCTACAACTCCGGCTCGCAGATCGAGGGCCGGGCGCGGGTGTACGCCAACAACGGCGGCGTCTTCACCGACTCGGGCAACGAACTGCCGGCGCCCCGGGCCAGCGGTTCCCGTGGTGGTACCTTCAGCTGGCTCGACCTCGACGGCGAGGGAGACCTCGACTACTTCATCGCCGGTCAGTACTTCGTGCCCGGTGGCAACGGTCACGTCGAGGCGCAGATGCACGTCTACCTGAACGGCGCCTCCGGCGAGAACGCCGCCCCGTCGGCTCCGTCCGGGCTGGATGCGGTGGTGCAGGCGGGCGGTACCGTCCTCCTGACCTGGATCCCGGGCACCGACGACCACACGCCGAGAGCCGCGCTGACCTACGACATCGAGTTGTTCCGCGATGGCGTCCCGGTGGCTAATCCCCGCCGCCTGCCGCAACCGGGCAACGTCAGCGCCGCCACCCAGTGGCTCCTGACCGACCTGCCCGACGGATTCTACGAGTGGACGCTGCGCGCCGTGGACAGCGCCTACAACGGCGGCCTGGCGGCGGCCGGAACCTTCGGCGTGGGCGACCTCACCGGCGTGGAACCGGGTGGAGATCTCCCGCGCACCTACGCCTTCGCACCGAACTACCCGAACCCGTTCAACCCGGCGACCACATTCCGGTTCGCCCTGCCCGAGCAGGCCGACGTGGCCCTGAACGTCTACGACCTGAAGGGGCGACTGGTGACCCGTCTCATCCACGAGACGCGACCGGCCGGCGTCCATGAGGTTCTGTGGGATGCGAGCGAGGTCGCCAGCGGCACCTATCTCGTGCGCCTGTCCACCGACGCGTTCACCCGGACCCGCAGCGTGTCGCTCGTCAAGTAGCTGATTCCAGGACCAGCGCGGTTCGCGCCGACCAGGAGGTATCGAGATGAGATTCGGAGTCGTCATGGGACTGGCCGCCGCGGTCACAATGCTGCTGACGCCTTCGGGGGCAACGGCGCAGACATCGATCATCTGCGGCGAATGGTTGCCCGTGGAACCGCCTGCAGGCACCTCGACGGCGGTCATCGAAGTGGAGGCGGTGTCGGCCGACGACGCTTGGGCGTTCGCCTACAATGTCGGTCTCGTACGCTGGGACGGGGCGACCTGGAATCCATTTCCCGTGCCCGACCTGACCGGCGAGTACCCCACGGTCTGGATCCAGCGTTTCACCACCTTCGGCCCATCTCACCTGTTCCTGGCTGGTAATGGGGACACCGGCCCCTTCAGTAACGACGTCGTCATCGTCCCCTGGGACGGCGCCGACTGGGGCGAAATGTCGACCCTCACCCTTCAGCCCAACATCGCCGGCGCGCCGCGCAACGGGTCGCCGCAGGCGGTGGCGGCTGCTGCCGCGGACGACGTGTGGATCGTCGGCATCGCCAGCGGACTCGGCGACGGGGTCAACGGCAGCCCGGTGTTGACGGTGCACTGGGATGGGTCCGAGCTGACCGAGCACCTCACCCCGGGCATCGGGAACCGCCAGAACAACCTGTATGACGCCGTGGCCATCTCCTCGGACGACGTCTGGGCCGTCGGAGACTACAACGCCACCAACCACCCGAACTGGCCGTTCCGAGGAAGCACGTACCACTGGGACGGCTCGAGCTGGACCCCGATTCCCA
>PIVY01000258.1 GCA_003353795.1 bacterium | reverse complement strand
GAGCGCCGACCAGGTCGACGGATTGATGAAGCCGCCAACCGCGCCGCTGGTGACACCCGGAGTCTCGGGAATCCAGTCGGTGGAGTTGTGGTAGTCGAGGAGTCGGGGCTCCCGAGGCAGATCCTGGGCCGTGGCCAGGGCGGTCAGGGCAACGAGTACGAGCGTGACGAGGGCGATCTGACGCATGGTGGGTTTCCTCTTGGCTGGCGCTGGTGGCGCGCTGGCATCCGGGGCCACAGATACCTATCGTTGGCGCACCTTAGCAGTCCGGCGCGCGCACCGCAACGAGGAGGCCGGCATGCGCCATGCCTTGCATCACGACATCTTCCTGCGCCAGTTCGGCCGCACCGACGGCCAGCGTACCGTGCTCTGGATCCACGGCCTCGGCGAGTCGGGTCTCGGCTTCGAGCGCTTGCTCGAACGTTCCGATCTGGCCGATTGGCGCCACCTGGTGCCCGATCTGCCGGGCTACGGCCGCACCGCCTGGCCTACCGTGCCGCTCTCTCTGGCTGGGCAGGCCGATCTGCTGGCCGATCTCTGCAGCGATCTGGCAGCCGGACCGGTCGTCCTGGCCGGCCACAGCATGGGAGGCGTCACGGCGCTCCTGTTGGCCGAGCGGCACCGGTCGCTGGTTCGGGGCGTGATCGACATCGACGGCAACAAGAGCCCGGGCGACTGCACGTTCAGCAGCAAGGCGGCTGCCATGCCCGTGGCCGAGTTCGTGGACGGCGGTTTCGACGCGCTGCGCGAAAAGGTGTACGCCGCCGGCGTCGACGATCCCGCTCAGCGCGGATATTTCGCCAGCCTGTGCCAGGCCGATCCCGTGACCTACCACCTCAACGGCGAGGAACTGGTGACCATGTCGGCGAAGACCGGCGACCTGGCCCTACGGCTGGCCGCCCTGTCCTGCCCACGAGTCTACATCGCCGGTGCGCCCGGCGGCGCCTCGGCCGAGTCGCGACGGATGCTCGACGAGGCGCGCGTACCGGTGCTCGAGGTCGCGCCCAGCGGCCACTGGCCATTCGTCGACCAGCCCGACCTTTTCGCGGCGGCATTGCGGGAGTTCCTCGACGAGGTGCGGTGAGCGATCATCGGCGTGCGGCGAAAAGAAGCGGCGGTCGGGACGCGGGTCCGACCGCCGCAATTGCGTCCGGGGCCGGGCCCCGGGCGCGGAAACGCTAGTTTCGGCTCGCCTGCGACGAGAGCCCCAGGGAACGCCCGCTGATCCAATCGGGCGGATCCTCGCCGGGCGTGAAGGGCTCGGCGTCGTTCTGGGGGTAGAGCTCGAGGTCGAACTCCTTGACCGTGGGAACCCGATCGTCGCTGTAGGCGATGAAATCCTCGAGGTCGATGTTGCCAAGCTCGGTGATGCCCGGCTGGTCGTACGCGTGGTCTTCACAGCGGCGGCCGTTGGGATCCGGAATTCGCGTCTTCTGGTAGTAGTGGTACGAATTGGTCTCTCGACGCCAGTCGCAGGTCGATTCGTCCGCCGCGATGGCCTGGATGGTACCGGCCGAGAACTGCATGGTGGTGAGCTTCCAGGCCGTGTAGGCATCCTGGGTGGCCGGCTCGGCCTGCCAGTCCAGAATGTCCTCCTCGGGTGAGCCCGGGGGTGGCAGCGGACTCGCGGCGTAGAATGCCCGCAGCAAGCCCCAGTAGGAATCCCGTCCGGCATGCATGAGAATGGACGGCACGCCGACGGTCGAGCGCAGGGCCCACGCGCCCGCAGCGCCGCCGAGATCGCCGCTCGTCTCGATGTAGATGTCGTTCGAGTACGGTTCCGGATCATTCTCGGCCACGTTGAAACCCGACAGGAAATCGATGTTGTCCACGCCACCGCCGTCGGCAATGGCATTGTCCGCGTCCATCTCGTAGTCCACCTGATAACGCCAGGCCTTGATGCGCTCCTGGACCCGCAGGCCGGTCTCCGGCCAGTGCTCTCGCGGATGGTCCTTGCCGTGCAGATAGATGAGGTACGTGTACTGGATCCCCGGTATCGATTTCCACTCCGACGGATCGGCCGGCTCCTCGAACGTGATGCGACCGGACGCGGCATGGATGTAGATGATCTGCGATGAGTCCAGAACCTTGAGTACTGCCGGATCGTCTGCCACGTAACGGGGATCGTTCTGGCTGTAGACCTGCAGCCGCGTCCGTTCCTCTAGGCAGGACTGGTCGTAGCACGGATCCTCGTACTGGTAGGTAGGATCCGTCTCGATGTTCCCGACCTCGATACACTGCACACACGGCGGGAAGTTCCCGTAGAACATCAGCGTGTCGGACGAGTTGTCGCGGTAGACCTCATTGTCGCTCAGGTTCAACAGACCGCGCATGGTCACGTCGTAACGGAAGGGCCCCACCTCGAAGCCGAGCGTGTCGGAGGCCACGCGGTTGTACTTGTCGAACCATCCGGGCACGAGGTCGGCGCTACTGTACGTCGAGCTGAACGTGAACCAGATACCGTCGCCGTGGATCTGACCGCCGGCGTTGAACTGTCCCTGGACATTGAATCTGGAAAGCGCCGTCTCGTCGGTGGTCGTCCGCGCCTTCAGCACCACGTAGGCGCCGTCGGGCACCGTGTCGCCCTCGCTGAACGAATACCGACCCGCCTCGGGACCGTGCCGCACGATGTAATATGGATAGACCTGCTGGTCCTCGGGAAACGCCTCGTCGAGTTCACCGTTCAGGATGTAGGTGTCGACCAGACTCCCGGGATCGGGCTGGTTGCCGAGGTAAGCTTTCTCGCTGCCGACCGGACCGGCGACCTGCTCGTCCGAGCAACCACCGAACACGGCCATGACGACCAGAACCAGAATCAGAATGAGAATGCAAACGAGCGTATCGCGCCACATGATGACCCTCCCCTCAAAAGGTCCCACCGTATTGGGATTCGGTGGTTGTCATGAGTATTACGAATCGGTCACGCCCGGAGCAACGGTCACTTCGAGATGATCCCCTCCCGGAACACGTCGTAGATCGCGGCAAAGTCCTCGTGCTCGCGACCGGCCAGGAACAGTCGCGCGTACTGTTCCTTGACCACGCCCGCGAGATACTGCGGCCGGCCGAGATCGCGGGCCAGATCCTGTAGGCAATGGAGGTCCTTGTGGATCATGGCCACCGAGAAATGGGGCGACCAGTCCTCGTCCAGCAGCTTCTGGCGCTTGGCGTCGAGCACCAGCGATTTGCCGCCGCCCTCGGCCAGCACCGCCAGCGCCTGTTCACGCGGAACGCCCGCCGCTTCGGCTGTGGCCAGGGCCTCGCCCACGGCAGCCATGATGGTGCCGAGGCAGAGATTGTTCACCAGCTTCATGCGCGTGGCCAGGCCCGGCGCGCCCAGTTCGTGAATGGAGCTCGCGATCTTGTCGAGCAGAGTGCGGGCGGCGTTGATATCGCGCGCTTCTCCGCTGGCCATGACCACCAGCTTGCCCTGGCTCGCCGGCACCACGCTGCCGGCCACCGGCGCCTCCACGTAGCGGGCGTCCTTCTGGCGGCACAGCTCGTGGAACAGGAGGACCGGCGCATGATGGTTGGTGGTGGTGTCGATGATGAGCTTGCCGGCGCAGTCTCCCGCCAGCAGCCCCTCCTTGCCGCGCAACACCACTTCCACGGCGTCGCTGTCGGCGAGACAGAGCATCACCGCAGGCACCTCGCCGATGAGAGCGCCGGGACTGTCGGCCACCGGCAGGCCGAGCGCCGTGGCCTTGTCCGGGGTCCGGTTCCAGACGGTGAGGTCGGTGCCCTGCTCGCGCAACCGGCCGGCCATGGCGCGGCCGAGGTTGCCCAGTCCGATGAATCCCGCTCGCATGACATCTCCTTTCGACGGTTCTCAGGCAGCATAGCCGGGACCGGCCTCGCTGCCCAGTCCCAGACTCGAGGGCCGGTCCCGGCCTCGTTGACTTATCCCGTCAGGCCCGTCACATTGAGGCCACCATGCGCCTCGACACCGTCCGTCAACGCTGGCTCGCGATCCTCGTCCTGCTGCTCTTCCTCGCGGTGTGGGGCAAGAACGCCTGGGTCTGCGACGACGCCTACATCAACTTCCGCTCCCTCGACCAGCTCGCCGCCGGCAACGGCCCGATCTGGAATCCCCACGCCCGGGTGCAGGTGTACACCAGCGTTCTCTGGTACTGGCTGCAGGCGCCGGCGCGACTGCTCGGCGTCGCCCCCTATGCCGGGTCGCTGGCCCTATCGCTGGCCTGCATGCTCGGCTGCCTCGCGATGCTCCGAAAATCGCTCGACAGCGACCGTGCGCTGCTGCTGCTCATGCTCCTGATGGTGGGTGCACGCGGCTTCTTCGACTACACCAGTTCCGGGCTCGAAAACCCGCTGGTCTTCCTGGTCTGCGCCGTACTGCTGGATCGGTACCTGGCCGCCATGGCCGCCGCGCCGGACGATCCCGCCGCGAATCGACCGCTGCGCCAGCTCCTCTGGGTGGCGGGCTGGTCGTTGCTGGTGCGCCACGATCTGGCGTTGCTCTGGTTTCCGCCGGTAGCCCATGCCGCCTGGCGACACCGGAAACTGTGGACCCGGCGCGCCTGGTTGCAGACGCTGATCGTGGGCGCCGCGCCGCTCGCGGTGTGGTCGGCCTTCGCCGTATTCTACTACGGCTCGCCCTGGCCCAACCCGGCCCTGGCCAAGCTGGCCCTGGCGGTGCCGCGGTCCACGCTGGTGTCGCAGGGTCTCCGCTACTTCGAGGCGACGCTACAGGACCCGGTCCTGGT
>PIVY01000409.1 GCA_003353795.1 bacterium | reverse complement strand
CCTCATCCTCAGCGACAGCTTCTACCCGGGCTCGCGCCAGGCCGGTACTGACGCAGCCCTGGCCGCATCCCGCGCCATGCTCGCCGCCGGCGCCGACCTGATCGACCTCGGCGCCGAGAGCACCCGACCTGGTGCCGATCCAGTGACCGCCGATCAGGAACAGGCGCGGATCCTGCCGGTCGTCGAGGCTCTGCGGCAGGAAACGGACGCCCCACTCAGTATCGACACCTACCGCCCCGATACGGCCCGTCTGGCCCTGGCCGCGGGCGCCGACGTCGTCAACGACATCTCGGGCGGGCGCGAGCTGGCGATGCTCGCGGTGGCCGCCGACGCCGGCTGCGGCCTCGTGCTGATGCACATGCAGGGCGAGCCGCGAACCATGCAGGCGGACCCGCGCTACGGCGACGTGGTCGCCGAGGTCGCCGCCTGGCTGGCCGCTCGGGCCGACGCCGCCGTCGGAGCCGGGGTCATCGAACGGCGCCTGGTGATCGACCCCGGCATCGGCTTCGGCAAGCGGCTCGAGCACAACCTGGCCCTCCTGGCCCGCCTCGGCGACGTGGCCGGCGGCCGCCGCCTGCTGCTCGGCGCCTCCCGCAAGAGCTTCATCGGTCAGGTGAGCGGCGCCGACGTCGAGGACCGCCTCGGCGGCAGCCTGGCCTCCCTGGCGGCGGCCTACGAGGCCGTGGCCACGGTCGTCCGGGTGCACGACGTCGCCGCCTCGATCCAGTTCCTCGACGTGCTGGCCGCCATCGACGCGGCACGAACCCATGATTGAGCCGCGCGCAGGCGCGTGATATCGTACCGCCACGGCGACCAACGGCTGGTCGCGCGGTGAGCCACCCCTCTTCAGGATGGGCCCATGTGGGAATCGATCACCAATAGCCCCGTCATCGACGTCCTCGATGTCCTCATCGTGGCGTGGCTACTCTATCGCCTCCTGCGCTTCGTGCGGAACACGCGCGCGGTGCAGATGGTGGTCGGCCTGGCCATCCTCCTGATCATGAGCTTCGTCGCCAGCAGCCTCGGCATGATCGTGGTCGGGCGCATCATCACCTCGCTACAGACGGTCTGGGTCGTGGCCTTCATCATCCTCTTCCAGCCCGAGTTGCGCGCGGCCCTGGCCAACCTCGGCATGCAGCGCCGACTGCGGGTGCTGCGCGACCA
>PIVY01000408.1 GCA_003353795.1 bacterium | reverse complement strand
CCCCGGAGGAAGAAGACCGCGGTCCGAACTGCATCACGTGCCATTGCCTCGAGGCAACGCGGCCGGGAACATAGGTATGCAGAGAAGCGAGAGAGAAGAGGTAGACAGCAGGAGCGGAAGCGAAGGAAATAGCCAGGCGACAAGAGGCAGGGGCAGGCAGTCCGCAATGCTGAGAGGAAGAACCTGATCGGAGGATGATTCGGCATGGAGACCATGAGTGGAGCCACGCGCGCGCTCCAGGGCGCGGCCGCCGCAGGGTGCAACGTCTGCTTCGCCAATCCCGGAACCACCGAGATGCCCCTGGTCAGGGCCCTGGACGGGGTGCCCGAAGTGCGCGCCGTTCTCTGCCTCTTCGAGGGCGTCTGCACCGGAGCGGCCGACGGCTATGGCCGAATGACGGGCCACCCTGCCATGACGCTGCTGCACCTGGGCCCCGGCTTCGCCAATGGCATCGCCAACCTTCACAATGCGCGTCGCGCCCGGACCCCGATCGTCAATCTGGTCGGCGACCACGCCAGCTGGCATCTCGAATACGACGCACCCCTCACGTCGGACATCGTCTCGCTGGCCAGGCCCGTTTCGGGATGGCTGCGCATCAACGAATCCTCGGCGGCCGTGTCCGCCGACCTGAACGCGGCCATTGCGGGCTCCCAGAGTCGCGGCGGCCAGGTGGCGACCTTGATTCTACCGGCGGACTACCAGGCGGGACCGGCGGGGCCACCCGCCGAGTTCGCCCGCGTGGCCGAGCCAGAGCACCCCAGCCACGATCGCGTCGAATGGATCGCCGAGCTGCTGCGCGGCGATGGCTCGGACTCCGGCCGCGTCAGCCTGCTGCTGGGCGGAACTTCGGCGCTCGGCCGCCGCGGGTTGTTGGCGGCCGGCCGCGTCGCTGCGGCCAGCGGCGCCCGCCTGCTGACCGAGACTTTCGCGGCGCGCTGGGAGCGCGGCGCCGACCTGCCCGCTCCGCAGCGGTTGCCCTACCTGCCAGAGCAGGCCAATGAAGTGCTGGAGAGCGAACGAGCGCTGATCCTCGTCGGCGCGTCCGATCCCGTCTCCTTCTTCGGCTACGAGGGAATCCACAGCCGAATCGCCAGGAACGTGCCGCGCCAACTCCTCTGCCCGCCGGGCGGAGACGCCGCCACGACTCTGGAGGACCTGGCCGACGC
>PIVY01000407.1 GCA_003353795.1 bacterium | reverse complement strand
GCTGCTTTCATCCTCTTGCCGCTATCGTCCTCCATCAGCCGCACGCGCCCGCTGTCCGTCCCGGCCACGATCACATCGCCAGTCTGCAGCGTGCCCTCTTGAATCAGGACCGTCGCCACAGCGCCGCGGCCGCGCTCGAGACGAGCCTCCAGAACGACACCCGACGCCCGGTTGGACGGATCCGCGCGCAGCTCCATTACCTCGGACTGCAGAGCCAGCATCTCGAGAAGATGCTCGATGCCGTCGCCGGTCTTGGCCGACACATTGGCGCAGATCACGTCGCCACCGAAATCCTCGACCACCAGATTGTGTTCGGTCAAGCGCTGCTTGGTCTGCTCGGGATCGGCGTCGTCCAGGTCCATCTTGTTGATGGCAACGATGATCGGGCAGCCCGCCGCCTGAGCGTGCTCGATGGCCTCGACCGTCTGAGGCATCACACCGTCGTTCGCCGCCACCACCAGCACGACCATGTCCGTGACCGCAGCACCTCGGGCGCGCATCGCGGTGAAAGCCGCATGGCCGGGAGTGTCGATGAAGGTCAGCTTGTGGCCACCGGCTTCGACCTGATAGGCCCCGATATGCTGAGTGATCCCACCGGCCTCTTCGTCGGCCATCTTGGATCGGCGAATACAATCGAGCAGAGACGTCTTGCCGTGATCGACATGCCCCATCACCGTGATCACCGGGGGGCGCAGCGGCAGACTCGAATCGGCCGCGGCCTCACCCTCGGCCTTGACCTTGGCCGGGACGGCGGAGAGAAACTCCTCCTCCTTGAATCCCGTGTCCTCGACCTCGATGTCGAATTCCGAGGCAATCTTGCGGCAGGTGTCGATATCGACCCTGTGGTTGATCGAGACCATGATCCCGAGGGCCATCAGCTTGCCCTGTATCGCGGCGGCTTTGGCGCCGAGCAGCTTGGCCAGCTCTCCGACACTGATCTCGCCCTCGACCTTGACCGAACGAATCTGCTGCGCGACCGGCGCCGCCAGCGGCGACAACTTGTCACGCCGCTTGCGGCGGGGGTTGCTGACGAGCCTCGGCGCCACCCGAGTGACGCGGCGCTGGACGCCGCCTCGACCCGTGATCTGGCGCGCAAACTGCTCCTGCTCCTGCAGATTCACCACCTCGCGCACGCGCTTGCGCTGACGGCCCTTGCGATCGGTACTC
>PIVY01000087.1 GCA_003353795.1 bacterium | reverse complement strand
CGTGGATTTGCCGCTGGTGCCGGTGACCGCGACGGTGCGGTGCTGCGCCACGTAGACCTCGAGGAGTTCGCTGCGGTGCTTGAGAGCGACGGCGAGTTCCTGCGCGCGACGCACGTCGGCGATGGAGTCCTCGACGGCGGTGCTCAGGATCACGGCGGCGCATGTCTCGTCGAGGATGCGACCGTCCTGGGGGTGGATCTCCACGCCTGCAGCGAGCAGTTGATCGCGGATCTCGCCGCGCTCGCCTGTGTCGAAGGCGCGGTCGCTGCCGGTGGCGCGACCGCCGCGGCCGACGTGGAATTGGGCCAGCGCGCTCATGCCGCTGCCGCCGACACCGACGAAGTGGAGCCAGGCTCGGGGGTCTTGGTGGGGCACGGGGTTCCTCCGGGGCACGGGGCTGGACGAGGGACTCGCCCAGCATACTCCGTGGATCCCCGGAATGCGACGGTGGGATGTGCCGGCGGCGACGCGGGGGACGCCTCCGCCGCCGGCCCGGACGACTCGATCGGTCTACTTGACCAGCGTCATCGACGTGGTGGCCGCAAAGCCGCCGGCCGTGACCCGCGCGTGGTACACGCCAGAGGCCACGCGCTGTCCTCGCTGATCGACACCGCGCCACATGGGTCGGTGCAGTCCCGCGGGCAAGTCCTCATCGACCAGGCGCCGCACCAGACGCCCGCGAGCATCGAAGATGTCCAGGGTGACCGGCGCCGCCGCCGGCAACTCGAAGCGGATCTCGGTGGCAGGATTGAACGGGTTGGGGGCGGCGCCCAGGAGGATGGCCGGCGCGGTGGGTGTGGCGTCGTCGTCCACGCTCAAGGGCATGCCCAGGGTGTGAGCCCGGATGCGGTCCACGTACAGGGTGCCGTCGAGATCGGCGTCGTTGAGAGTGCCGAAGAGCACGCTACCAACCTCATCGGCGGTGATGCCGTGGGCCCGGCGATGGATGATGCGTTCACCGTTCCACCAGATGCTGTAGAGGTCGAGGATGGGTTCGAAGTGCATTTCCACGACGCTGGGCACGCCGGGCGTGTAGGTGTGGAAGTGGTAGGCGGTCGTGCCTCCGGCGGCGTCGAAGAACTGCACCTGGCCGCTGGTGCGGAGCTTGATGCTGAGGAACGCGCTGGCCGACGTGCCGGCCTCGCGGACGTAGACGAGGTATTCCTCGAGCTGGTCGACGTCGAGGGTGAAGGAGATGGACACCGGTTGGTTGTGGGGCTCGACGCTGCTGAAGAACTCGAAGCGGGCGTTCTCGGTGCTCGTGGCCGACCCGTCCTCGAACACGAGCGCCTTGGTGCCCAGCGGAGGTCCGAATTCCACGAGGGGCTCGGCGCCGCTGAGGGACACGGGTTCTCCGTAGAATGCGCCGCGGGTGTCGATGACCTGGCCGGCGGGTTTGTCCGAGAAGTTGGCCTCGAGCAGCCAGGGAGCCTCTCCGGGGCGCCAGTCGAGCTGGATGTTGTCGAAGACCAGGGAGCCGGTGGCATTGCCGTCGTTGGGGTGGGCGAAGACCAGAGCGCCGACGTCGTGGGCGCCCAGGCCGTGGTCCTCGTCGGTGACCACGGCAGAGCCGTTGAAGTAGAGGGTGTAGATGCCGTCGTCCACGTCGAGCTCGAGCATGAACTCGATCGGGGCGCCGCCCACGTAGAAGACGAAGAAGTTGCCGGCGGCCTCGTTGGCGTCGGTCCAGGCGAGATGATTGGACGAATCGAAGACCAAGGTGATCAGCTCGGTGCTGAGGTCACTGCCGCGCAGGGAGATGCGGTACTCGTCGGCGGACTGGGGGGTGACGGTCCAGCGCGCGGTGAGCTTGCCGTCCGTGGGTGCCAGGTTGTCGCGCAAGCCGAAGTACATCTCGCTGGGGCCGAGGATCCGGGCGTCGGGAAAGAGGACGGCCATATCGCCGACCGACTCGGTGACGATGGAGTCGTCGAGCAGGTCGAAGGGGCCGGTGACCGGCTCGCCCTGGAAGGCGCCGCCGCGGCCGAGCTGGGTGCCGGCGGTGCGGCTGTCGAAGGTGGCGTCCATGACCACGAAGCGGGCCAGGGCAGGGGTGGCGACCAGGGCGAAGAGCATGAGGAAGAGGGCGATGGTGCGGGTTCTCATGGCTGGCTCCTTGAAGCGTACCGTCGAAATCGCGTCCGGCCCGGGTCGTCCACGCGGCTAGCCACGGGATTCTCGTCGTCGTGTCAGGTGATGGGTCGAGACGGGAAGGCCGGGCCGGACACGGATTCGACGGCACTGGTTGTATGTAGCCCGCGATCGGGCTCTTACAACGGGACGCGACGGACCCAGAGAAATCGGACCAACATTCTTTTGTATTTGTGGGCGGGAGTCAGTCCGCGGCGCCCAGTTCCTTGCGCAACCAGGCCCGGGCCAGCTGCCAGGCGCGTTTGACGGTCATGGGCGAGAGCCCCAGCGCGGTGGCCGTTTCCTCGATGGACAGCCCGGCGAAGTAACGGCACTCGACCACTCGCGCGGCACGCTCGTCGAACCCGGCCAGGGTCTCGAGCAGGTCGTCGATGGCCATGATCTCCGCGGCCTGGTCGTCGTCGGCCACCGGCAAGGACGCGGTGAGCGACACCTTCACCGCATCGCCGCCACGCTTCTGCCGCGCGCGACCACGGGCGTGGTCCACCAGCAATCGCCGCATGGCCACCGACGCCACGGCGAGGAAGTGATTCCGACCGCGCCAGGCCACCTGATCCTGATCCACGAGTTTGAGGTAAGCCTCGTGCACCAGAGCGGTGGGCTGCAGGGTGTGGTCGGGGCGCTCGCCGCGAAGCTGGCGGCGGGCCATGGCGCGCAGTTCCTCGTAGACCACGGGGACGATGGTGTCCGCGTCGCCGGTGCCGGCCTCGCCACGGTCCCAGCGGTCCAGGAACGTGGTGACCGTCTGACGATTCATGCGATCACCACCGGGTCGCCGGCCTCCACGAGATCGAACAGGGCGACCATGTCGTCGGGGCGCAGGCGCACGCAGCCGTGGCTGCAGGGCTCGCCGATGCGGTCGGTGTGGTTGGTGCCGTGGAGGTAGATGTAGCGCTCGCGGGAGTCCACGCCGCGGCCCCGGTTGACGCCGTCCTGGCAGCCGTCGAGGGTGAGGATGCGGCCCAGGATGAGGTCGCGCTCGTCGGGCTCACCCGACCAGACCTCGCCGGTGGATTCGCGGGAGACGAAGACCGCGCCGGAGTCGCCGTGCTCGCCGATTCGCTCCGCGATGCGATGGACGCCGGGGGGCGTGCCGCCGCTGTCCTGCCGGGCGTCCAGGCCTGCGGCGGCGGTGCTCACGGGCCAGGTGGCCTCGATCGACCGTCCGTGCAGCAGGGCCACTTCCTGGGCGGAAACGTCCACCAGGAGCCAGCGCTCCGGCGTAAGCCCTAGCTGATCGATTGCATTTTCGACGGCGGTGGGGTCCACGGGTCCTCCTTACAGGACCCACGTTAACACCGCGTCAGGATCACCGGCAACGGCTTGAATTCCCGCCGGGGGGGCACCACCTTGGAACGGTCCGCACGGCCGGCGGCCGCGCGTCCAGGCACTCCCCGCAATGCTTCCGGAGGATCCGGCCCCATGTTCGATATCGGCGCCTCGTTCGACCGCGAGATCCTGGCCAACGCCAAGGTCCGTCCCACCGTCCTGTTCATCGAGCCCGAGGACCCTCGGGTGGTGGAGGCGGCCCTGCGTCTGCCTCGCTTCGCCCGACCCGTGTTCCTGTGCACCCGCGAGCAGGTTGAAGCGGTGATCCGCGAGCACCTGCCCCACGTGGACGAGGCCCGCGTCGAGTACACGCTCATGGAGTCGGCCTTCTGCGAGATCGACCATTGCACGGAACTGCAGGAGGAGCTCGCCGCCGCGGTGCTCGAACTGCCGGCCGACCGGCGCCTCTGCGAGGACCTGGAGGAGGCCCGCCGCTTCGTGGCCACGCCCGCCGGCTTCGGCATCATGGCCGTGCAGGCGGGTCACGCCGACATGGTCGTCGGTGGCGCCCGTCACGAACCCCGCGATTTCATGCGACCGTTGATCAAGGTCATGAAGGTGGAGCCCGTGGTCTGCGAGGCCGGCATCATCGTGCTGCCCGACGACCACCCGCAGGACCTCTACCCGCACAACATCCTCGTGATCGGCGACGTCGGCGTGAACGCCACCGTCACGCCCGAGATTCTCGCCCGCAGCGCGGTGGGTACGGCCGCCGTGGCGCGCGACCTCATTCCCATGGAAGAATTGCCCGAGCTCAACGGCGTCATCGTCAGCTACTCCAATCGCGGCGGTGACGAGGGTCCCTCGCCGCGGCTCGTGCGCGAGGCCACCGAGTTGGCGCCGAAGTTCATCGCGGAACGCTGCAAGCGCGGCGCCCGCTACTGCTCCATCGGCATCCAGGGCGAGGTCAAGATCAACGTGGCGCTGAGCCGGCGGTCGGCGCAGCTCTATCGCAAGGGCGGCGAGACCGTCGACGTCGGCGGCACCAACGTGCTCGTGGCCCCCAACCTCGACACCGGCAACCTGCTCTTCCACCTGTTCGCCACCCGCTATCCGGACGGCCACAAGTTCAGCGCTATCTTCGGCATCCGGTTCCGCGGGGTCGACCTGCCCATGGACGTGGAGCCCGAGGACGCCGCCCTGGCGGTGAAGGCGTCCATCCTGCGCCTGCAGAAGTTCGGCGAGTGGGAGCGTACCCCGCGCGACACCTTCTTCCCGCGCCCGCGCATCCTGGCCATCAATCCGGGCTCGACGTCCACCAAGCTGGCGGTATTCGAGGGCGACGAGGAGGTCTTCGCCGAGGAACTCAAGCACACGGCCGAGGAACTCGAGCCCTTCGAGGGCCAGCGCATCGTGTCGCAGTTCGAGTTCCGCAAGCAGGTGATCGGGGAGTTCCTGACCAAGAACGGCGTGGCGGTGGATGCGCTGGACGCCGTGAGCGCCCGCGGCGGTCTGGTGAATCCCATTCCCCACGGCACCTATGCCGTGAACGACCGCATGCGCAGCGACCTCCTCGACGGCACCGGCAGCGATCACGCGTCGAACCTGGGCGCGCTCATCGCCAATGCCCTGGTGGGCGACAGCGGCAAGCCGGCGTTCATCGTGGATCCCGTGGTGGTCGACGAAATGGACGACCGTGGCCGCTACACCGGCTTCAAGGACATCCGCCGCAAGGCCATCAGCCACGCGCTCAACCAGATCGCCACTGCCCACCGCTTCGCCAACGATCACGAGACGTTCTACGAGCGCCTCAACCTCATCGTCTGCCATATGGGCGGCGGCATCACCATCGGCGCCCACCGCAAGGGCGTGTTCTGCGACGTGAACAACGGCCTCGACGGTGAGGGACCGTTCACGCCGCAGCGGTCGGGCTCGATTCCCGTGGGCGACCTCATCCGGCTCTGCTTCAGCGGCAAGTACACCATGGAGGAGCTGCTCAAGCTCAACAAGGGCCGCGGCGGGCTCATCGACCTGCTGGGCACGGCCGACTTCATGCACATCGAGAAGAAGTACCTCGAGGGCGATCCCGACTTCGCGCCCGTGTTCGAGGCCATGTGCTACCAGATCAGCAAGTGGATCTGCTCCATGGTGCCGGCCTTCGACGGCGAGCCTGTGGATCGGGTGTTATTGACCGGCGGCCTGGCCCGGGCCAAGCCTCTGGTTTCGCTGGTGGAAAAGGCCTGCGAGCCGCTCGGTTGCGGCCTGAGCATCTACCCGGGCGAGAACGAGATGGCCGCGCTGGTGCAGGGCGCGCTGCGGGTGATCCGCGGCCGCGAGGACGTGCGGGAGTACGCTCCCGAGTAGTGTCGAACCGGAGGAACCCGTCATGGCGGAGATCCGCAGCCTCGAACAGCTCGTCACCGATCTGAAGGGTCGGCCCTCGCGCCGCCTCGCCGTGGCCGCCGGTCACGATCCCAACACCATCCAGGCCGCGGCCAAGGCCGCCAGCGAGAACATCGCCGATGTCACCCTCGTGGGCGACAAGGAGCGCATCGAGCAGCTGTGCATCGAGTTCGGCCTGGATGCCGGCGTGTTCACCATCATCGACCAGCCCGACGAACTGCGCGCCGGAGCCGAGGCCGTGAAGCTGGTGCGCGAGGAGAAGGCCGACGTGCTGATGAAGGGCCTCATCGGCACCGACAAGTACATGCGCCTGATCCTGAACAAGGACACGGGACTCCTGCCGGCCAAGGCGGTCCTGAGCCACGTGACGGTGCTCGACATTCCCGCCTTCCGCGCCATCCACGACAAGCTGCTCATCGTCAGCGACGTGGCGATCATTCCGGATCCGGATCTTTCGACCAAGATCAAGATCCTGCAGTACGTGGTGGCGGCGGCTCACGCGTTCGGCATCGCCGATCCCAAGGTGGCGCTCATCGCGGCCACCGAGAAGGTGAACGCCAAGATGCAGGCCTGCGTGGACGCGGCGCTGATCACGCAGATGAACCGGCGCGGCCAGATCAAGGGCTGCACGGTGGACGGTCCGCTGGCGCTGGACGTGGCCGTCAGTCCCGAGGCGTGTGCGATCAAGGGGCTCGATTCACCCGTCGGCGGTGCGGCCGATTGCCTGGTGTTCCCCAACATCGAGACCGGCAACGTGTTCTACAAGGGCACGACCGTGCTGGGTGGGGCGAGGCTGGCTGCCGCGGTGGTGGGGACCTCGGCGCCGTGCGTGCTGACGAGCCGGGCGGATAGCGAGGAGTCGAAATTCTTCTCCATCGCGTTGGGGTGCCGGTTGGCGCGGTGAACGCGACACGGCGTCCCAACGCCGTCGACCTCACGGATTTGACCATACCGGATAGAACGTCTGCCGTGGCGCTAACGCTCCGCCGCCGCGGCCCCGGCGAGTCGCCCGGTGGAAAACGCGGCCTGGAGATTGAATCCGCCCGTATCGCCATCGACATCGAGCACCTCGCCGACGAAGTAGAGCCCGTCCACCAGCCGCGAGGCCATGGTCCTGGGATCGATCTCCTTCAACGACACGCCGCCCGCGGTGACGATAGCCTCGTCCATGGGCCGGCTGCCGTGGATCCGGAACTCGCAGCACTTCAGCCATGCCCTCAGCGTCTTGCGTTCGTCGCCGGTGATCTGGTGCAGCTTCTTGTCAGGGGCGATGTCCAGCCGGTTCAGGCAGAGCGGGATGAGCTTCTGAGGCAGGAGCCCGTCCAGCAACACACGGAACGGCGCGCGGCCGTCCTGGTCGATGTCGCGACGCAGGCGGGCGTCGAGCTTCTGGTCGTCGAGGGCGGGCTTGAGGTCGAGTTGCACCAGGACCTCGCTGCCGGCGGCGATGGCGTCGATGGCCAGGCGGCTCACCGTGAGGATGATGGGGCCGCCGAGCCCGGTGGCGGTGAACGTGACCTCGCCGAAGTGTTCGGCCTTCTTCTTGCCGTCGACCAGGACGCGCGCGCTCACGTTGCGCAGGTTGAGGTCGGTGAGCCCGTCCCTGGGGACGTCGCGACTCTCCAGCGGAACCAGCGCGGGTCGGGTCGGCACGAGGGTGTGGCCGGCGCTCTTGGCCAGCCTGTAGCCGTCGCCGGTCGACCCGGTGCGCGGATAGCTGAGGCCGCCGGTGGCGACGATCACGGCTTCGGAGTGGTAGCTGGTGCCGCCGCGGATGCGAACCCCGTGGACCTTGCCGTCGCGCAGGACGAGGCTCGAGACGGAATTGCCGGCGGCCAGCGTGACGCCCACATCGCTGGCCCACTTCACCAGTGCGGCCGCCACCTCGGGCGCTCGACCGCTGGCCGGGAACACCCGTCCGCCGCGTTCCTCCTTCAAGGCCACGCCCAGCCCTTCGAAGAATGCCATCAGGTCGGGGGCGAAGAAGCGTGCAAAAGCCTGCCGCAGGAACCGACCATCGCGCCCGAAGCGGTCGATGAACGCCGGCACCGCCTCGGTGTTGGTGAGGTTGCAGCGACCCTTGCCGGTGATCCGCAGCTTGCGCGCCGGGTCGGACATGGATTCGAGCACGAGGACGCGCCGTCCCGCCTCGGCGGCCGTCCCGGCGGCCATGAGGCCCGCGGCGCCCGCCCCGACGACGATGATATCGTGGGAACTCAAGAGCGGCCTCGGCGAGGTTTGGATGATTTGTTCTTGCCGCGGGCTTTGGGTTTGCCGCCGCCCGGTCGGGCCGGGCGCGACTTGCCGATGCGCGGTCCGGCGGCGGTGCGCTTGGCGCGCGGCTGACCCGGAGACGATCCGGCCGGCCGTTTGCCCGATGCCGCCTCGAACTTGGGCAGCACGTGCATGGCGTCGATCTCGGCGAGCGCCGCTTCCAGGAGCTTGCGGTTGGCGGGGCGGTCGTACTGGAGCAGCGCCCGCTGCATGCGCCGTTCCTTGAGAGTCCGCGGCACGTGCACGCGCTTGCGGGTCAGGGGGTCGGTGCCGGTGTGGTACATGGCCGTCGCGCGGGTCATGGGCGAGGGGATGAAGTCCTGGATCTGCTCGGGCTTGATGCGCCGCTTGGCCAGGTAGAGAGCCAGCTTCAGCGCCTCGCGCAGCGAGCTGCCGGGGTGCGAGCCGATGAAGTAGTTCACGATGTACTGCTTCTTGCCGGCCTTGTTCGACGCGGCGCGGAAGCGCTCCACGAAGTCCTCGTACACCGAGAAGCGCGGCTTGGCCATGAGACCGAGCACGCGGTCGTCGCAATGCTCGGGGGCCACCTTCAAGAGGCCGCTCACCTGGTGGGCGGCGATCTGCTCGAGGTAGCGGCGATCGCTGTCGCGGGTCAGGAGATCGAAGCGCAGGCCGCTGCCCAGGAAGACGTGCTTCACGCCGGGCACGTCGGCGACCTTGCGGTAGAGGCGGATCGACGCGTCGTAGCCCAGTTCCAGGTGCTCGCAGCGTTCGGGCAGCAGGCAGTGCTTGTTGTCGCAGAATTTGCCCTGGTCCCAGCGCTTGCAGCGGGCGCCGTAGAGATTGGCGGTGGGGCCGCCGACGTCGCTGATGGTGCCCTTGAAGTCGGGGTCGGCGGCGATGCGGCGCGTCTCGGCCAGGATCGACTGCTCGCTGCGGGAGGTCACGATGCGGCCCTGGTGTGAAGTGATGGCGCAGAACGAACAGTCGCCGCAACAGCCGCGGTGGGCGGTGATGGAGGTGCGCACGGTCTCGAGCGCCGGCACGCCGCCCTCGGCCTCGTAGCGCGGATGCCAGGCGCGGCGGAAGGGCAACTCGTACAGCGCGTCGAGGTCCTTCTGCGACATGGGCTCGGACGGGGGCCACTGCACCACGACCCGGTCGCCGTGGCGTTGGGTCAAGGGCTTCGCGGTGGCCGGCGCCAGCTCGAGGTCGGCCTGGCGGAATGCGGCGGCGTAGGTGCCCTTGTCTGCAGCCACGGCTTCGTACGACGAGAGCTCCACGGCGTTGGCCGGCAGATCGTCCACGCCGCGCACGACCACCGTGCCGGGGATGCCGTCGAGCTGGCGAGGCGCTTCGCCGCGGGCCAGGCGCTCGACGATGGTCGTGATCTGCTTCTCGCCCATGCCGTAGACGAGGATGTCGGCCTTGGAGTCCACGACCAGCGAGCGGCGGACCTTGTCGTCCCAGTAGTCGTAGTGGGCCAGTCGGCGCAGGCTCGCCTCGATGCCGCCCAGGACCACGGGCACGCCGGGATAGGCCTCGCGCACGCGATTGGCGTAGACCAGGGTCGCGCGATCAGGGCGGTTGCCGGACTTGCCGCCGGGGCTGAAGTCGTCCTCGCGGCGGCGATGCTTGTTGGCCGACAGGTTGGCGATCATGGAATCGACATTGCCGCCGGTGATGCCGAAGCACACCCGGGGTTCGCCGAGGGCCTTGAACGCGTCGGGGCCCTGCCACTCGGGCTGGGCGATGATGCCCACACGCCAGCCCTCGCGCTCGAGGAGGCGGCCGATCATGGCGCTGCCGAATGCGGGGTGGTCGACGTAGGCATCGCCGGTCACGACGACCACGTCGCAGGCGTCCCAGCCGAGGGCGTCCATCTCCTGCCGCGTGGTGGGCAGGAAGGGCGCTGGAGCGGTGGCGGGAATGCTGCGCGGGGACATGGCGGGGCCTTCGCTCGGGAACGGGAGACTGTTCTGGTCCTGAAAGGTGGCCGCCGGGGGGGTGGGTTGTCAATGTATGGCGCGGTCGGGGCCTGCTGGTCCGACGATGCTGTCCGTCGGCGCTGACATGCGCGGGCTGCCCGTCGTCGAGACGAGCAGCCCGCCTGATGATCGCTATCGCAGGACGTAGTTGGTGGTCGGATTGGTGGCGGTCACCTCGCGGTCGAGGAAGGACAGCATGAGCTCAGCGATGAGTTCACCGTCTTCCTCGAGGGCGAAATGGCCGGTGTCGAGGATGTGGAATTCCAGGTTCTCGAGGTCCTGCTTGTAGGGGTGCGCGCCCTCGGCCGGGAAGATCGGGTCGTTCTGGCCCCAGACGATCAGCATGGGCGGCTGGTGCTCGCGGAAGTACTTCTGCCACGACTCGTAGAGGGGCGGATTGCTGCCGTAGGAGTGGAACAGGGCCAGCTGGATCTCGTTGTTGCCGGGGCGGTCGAGCCGCGGCTGGACGTGGTCCCAGGTGTCGGGGCTGATGGCGTCGGGGTTGCGCACGCCGGTCAGGTACTGCCACTTGGTGGCGTCCAGGGTCAGCAGGCCGCGTAGCGCGTCGGCGTTCTCGTCGCTCCGCTCTGCCCAGTAGGCCTTGATGGGATCCCAGAATTCGCGCAGACCCTCGTCGTAGGCATTGCCGTTCTGGACGACGATCGACTGGATCCGCTCGGGATGCTCGGCAGCCAGGCGGAAGCCCACCGGCGCGCCGTAATCCATGACGTAGAGGCTGTAGGTGTCGAGGCCGAGCTGCTCGGTGAACTCGTCGACGATGTGGGCCAGGTTGTCGAAGGTGTAATCGAACTCATTCACCTGGGGCATGGCGCTGTTGCCGAAGCCGGGGTAGTCCGGGGCGATCACGTGGTAGCGGCCGGCCAGCTCGGGGATGAGGTCGCGGAACATGTGGGACGAGGTGGGGAAGCCGTGCAGCAGGAGCACCGTGGGGTTGGAGCGCGATCCGGCCTCGCGGTAGAAGATCTCCAGGCCGTCGATCTCGATGGTGCGATGCTGGACCTGAGCGACTTCCACGGCGTTCTCGATGTTGCTCACAGCCTGGCCGGTGTTCCAGACCGTACTGGCGATGAACCGGAAGTTGGTCATGGCCGCGGCGTATCCGTCGCCGTCGGGAATGACAGCCGCGGCGGTGGCGTCGCTCACCACGGCGACCTCGAAGCCCTGCTCCATGAGTTCCCGCATGTGCGACTCGGTGCACAGGTTGGCCGACATGCCGGCGAGGATCACCTTGTCGATGCCGCGCTTGCGCAGCTGCAGGATCAGGTCGTTCGATTCCGGGCCGTAGATCTTGTGCGGGCTAACCACGATGGTCTCGCCGTCCTCGATGTACTTCTTGTAGCGGGCGAGCCAGTCGGCGCCGGAGCCCTCGAACTCGTGGAGGCTCAAGGCGCCCTCGCGGTCGAACATGCCGATGTTGTGCATCAGCTTCTCCAGCGCACCCTCGAATCGCCAGCCGTGATCGGTGGGATAGTAGTAGTGCGGCGACACGAAGACCGGCATGCCGGCCTCCTTGGCGGCCGCGAATAGGCGATCGAGGTTCTCGATGGTGCCGTTGTCTTCCACGTTCTTGCCGACCACGCCCCAGGCCACGCCGTCGGGGCTGAGGAAGTCGTTCTGCGGGTCGGTGATGACCAGGGCCGTGCGGCTCGCGTCGACGGTCATGCCGGGATCGGGTAGCTGGGCCTGGGCGAGGCCGGCCGCGGTCAGGGTGAGGACGAACATCGCGATGGTCAGGGTCTTCTTGAAGGTCTGCATGATCATTGCTCCTCGGATTCGGTATGGGGCGTCATGGGATCGCCAAACGGAGGCGGCGTTCAGGCCTCAACGGAGAGGGCGTCCACCCGCGGGAAGTCGATGGGCGTGTCGGCGGTGAGGTTGAAGTAGTTGGTCAGGGTGGTCAGGGCGGTGGCCGTGACGAGTTCGGCGATCTGACCGTCGTCGTACCCGGCCTGGCGGAGGCGGTCGATCTCGCCAGCGCTCACCTTGCCGCGCTCGTCGACCAGCGAAGCCACGAAGGCTAGCGCTGCGCCGGTGATCGGGTCGGCCGACTCCGCACCGCGGCTGCCGGCGATCTCGTCAGCGGACAGCCCGAGCATCTTGCCCACGGCCGAGTGCGCGGCCAGGCAGTACTGGCAGCCGTTGCGCTCGGACACCGTCAGTGCCACCTGTTCCCGCAGTTGCGGGGACAGCCCGCCGCCGGCGACGGCGTCACTGAGTCCCACGTAAGCCGCCAGGGTCGCGGGCGAATTGGCCATGGCTTTGAACATGTTGGGCAGCCGGCCGAGCTTGCCCTGGATCGCTTCCAGCATCTCCCTGGTGTCGGGGTTCGCCTGCTGCGGCTCGATCAATCGGAACTGAGACATCTTGAACTCCTCGTTCGGGGGCCGGAAATTCGGGGCGTTGTTCTGGCCCTTCTATAACAAGGACAATGCCAGTCTTGTATTGATCGTGTAACGTGTTTGCGGGGAATCAGTTGGAGATTCTTGCATGTCGAAAGTACGTCCACGGGATTTCGTCGAGAACGATATCTCGTTGGTGGACAACGAAATATCGTCTAACCTGTGCTCATGAATCTCGACTTCCTGCAGGCTGTCGCGCTATCGGTGGCGAACGAACGATCGGTGGACCGGATCCTCGAGCGCATCGTTGCCGGTCTGGCCGACACGCCCGAGACCGTGCTGGCGCGAATCTGGCTGATCCGGCCGGGAGATATCTGCGCGGAGTGTCCTGTCAGTCCGGAATGCCCCGACCGGACCAGTTGTCTGCACCTCGTGGCGTCCAACGGTCGGCCACTCGGCGAGGCGGCTCCGCGACCCACGCGGTTGGACGGCATGTTCCGTCGCTTTCCCCTCGGTGTCCGCAAGGTAGGGAAGGTCGGTCGGTCGGGTGAACCGTTGCTCCTGACCGATGTCGAGGCCGCGCCCGAATGGCTGCGCGATCCGGGGTGGGCGCAACGGGAGCAGATGAGCAGCTTCGCGGCTCAGCCGCTGATCTTTCGCGGCGAGGTGCTCGGCGTGCTTGCCGTCTTCAGCCGCTCCGACCTGACGAAGACTCATCTGGCGATGCTCCGGACCTTTGCCGACAACGCGGCCGCGGCCATCGTCAACGCCCGGACGTTCGAGGAGGTCGAGCGCCTCCGTCGGCAACTCGAGGCCGAGAACGAGTACCTGCGCGAGGAAGTCCAGACCACTCACTCGTCCAGCGAGATCGTTGGCGACAGTTCGGCCACCCAGAAGATCTTGGAGCAGATCGCCCTGGTGGCCGCGACGGATTCGTCGGTCCTGATCCAGGGGCAGTCCGGAACGGGCAAGGAACTGGTGGCGCGGGGAATTCACCGCCAGAGTGGGCGATCTCGGGCGCCGATGGTGCGGGTGAACTGCGCCACGATTCCGGCGGAGCTGTTCGAGAGCGAGTTCTTCGGGCATGTGAAGGGGTCGTTCACCGGCGCGGTACGCGACCGGATCGGGCGCTTCCAGGTGGCCGACGGAGGGACGCTCTTTCTCGACGAGGTCGGCGAGATCCCACTGAACCTTCAGTCAAAACTTCTGCGGGTCCTGCAGGAGGGCGAGTTCGAACCTGTCGGCGACCACCGCTCGCGATCGGTTGACGTGCGGATCATCGCGGCGACCAATCGCGACCTCCGGGCCGAGGTCGAACGGGGACGGTTTCGCGAAGACCTGTACTATCGGCTCAGCGTGTTTCCCATCGAGGTGCCGCCGTTGGCCGCTCGTCGTGGCGACATCGGGTTACTCGCGGCGCATTTCCTGAGGCAGATCGCCGCACGTTTCTCGATTCCCGAACCGCGCCTGAAGAGGAGGCACGTGCGAGATCTCGAGGCCTATGACTGGCCCGGCAATGTGCGCGAGTTGGAGAACGTGATCGAGCGGGCGCTGATCACCCGGCGCGGCGATCAACTGTCGTTCAATCTCACTCCGGGCCAGCCTGGTGGCCCTGGTGCGGCGGCATCGAGGACGCCGATACCGGCCGGAAAACAGCAAGACATCCTCAGCGCCACCGAAGTGAGAGCCTTCGAGCGCGAGAACACCGTCGCCGCCCTGGAGGCGTGTGGCTGGAAGATCGGCGGCGAGGATGGAGCCGCCTCGCTACTGGGGATCCGGCCGACCACGTTGTCGTCGAAGATGAAGGTGATGGGGATCCAGCGTCCGCGGTGAGGGCCTGGCGGATCGTCTATCGGGACTCTTCCACGATGCTCAGCAGTTCGTTCAGACGAGCGATCTCGTACCGGCATGGCACGTCGGGGTCGCGGTCCTTCCGCAGCGGATTGAACCAGCAGGTGTCGATGCCGTAATCCAGGCCGCCCTTGATGTCCGAGGTCAGGCTGTCGCCGATGATCATGACCTCGGATTTCGGTGGCCCACCCATCCTGCGGAACGCCTCGTCGAAGATCGCGCCATCGGGTTTCGCGGACCCGATCTCCTCGGAGATCATCACGTCCGTGAAATGGTCGAGGATGGGCGAACGCCCGAATCGCGGCCGCTGCACCGCCTTCAGTCCGTTGGTGATCATGATCAGGCCGGCCCTGCCCGACAGTTGCTGCACCACCTCCCCGGCGCCGTCGATCAGATCGGAGCACTCGGAGAGGTGGTGGAGATAACGCTCACTGAAGAGGTGCGGATCGGCGGTCACGTCCAGGGCCTCGAAGAGCAACTCGAAACGACGGCTCTTCAGCCGATCCTGCGTGATCCGCCCGGCCTCGAAGTCCTGCCAAATTCCGGCGTTGATGTGCCGGTAGACCTCGATGTGGCCGGGCTCGAACGCCAAGCCGACCCGCTCTAACGCTCTCGTCAGCGCCGTGAACTCGGCCCGGTCGTAGTCGAACAGGGTCCCGTCGGCGTCGAACAGCAGCCACTTGTACTTCAACGGTGTCCTTACTTGTGGTCGTGACCCGAGTGGTCCTCGCCCTCGGCCTTCTTGGCGCAGCCGGCGCAGTAGTACTTGCCGTCGACCACGGTCATCTTATCCACTGCCACGTCCGTCATGCCGCATCCGCCGTCGCAGTCGTGCACGGCGACCTCGGTGGCGGCTTCGGCGCTGGCAGCCTTCTCGGTCTCGGCGGCCGTGTTGTCGTCGCCGCCACATCCGGCCGTCAGGATCAGCAGGCACGCGGCAGCCGCGACGGCCAGCAGGGTCATTTTCCAGTTCTTCATATCAGTCGACTCCTTTCGGGGTGTCTCCGCAGCCACCATAAGGCTCTGGTCCGCCAGGTCCATCATCAATTGTCGCCGCGGCCATCGATCGTTCAGTGAAATTCGTTTTCACTACCCGTATTCCGAACTTTATGCGGTCCGGCTCGTGTCATGTCGAATATATCGTAGACAAATGGCCCATTTCTTGCGATATTTCCCGGACACGAACTTCGGGAGATCGCCCCATGGACCAGACCGACCGCACCATCCTCAAGCACCTGCAGGCCAACGGCCGCATCAGCAACGCCGATCTGGCCCGCGAGGCCGGCATGGCGCCGTCGTCCATGCTCGAGCGTGTGCGCCGCCTCGAGGACAAGGGTGTGATCAGCGGGTACCGAGCCGTGCTCGATCCCAAGCCGCTCGGCTACCAGGTCCAGGCCATGGTGATGATCAATCTCGGCCGCCACCAGGAGACGCGCATCGAGGACTTCGAGGCCGGCGTGTCGGCCGTTCCCGAGGTCAAGGCGTGCTTCCACGTGGCCGGTCGCTACGACTACATCCTGCATCTCGCCGCCCGCGACATCGACCATCTCGCCGATCTGGTGAAGCATCGCCTGAGTGCCATCGGCGGGGTCGAGAAGCAGGAGACGTTTCTGGTGCTGTCCACGGTCAAGGAAGACCAGGGGTACGCCCTGCAGCCGCTCTTCGATAACGAGTGAATCAGATCCAACGAGGTGAACTCATGCTGACGCAGACCGGAGTCGAGAGGTACAAGGAACTGGCCGCGCAGTCCGCCGAGCGCCGGGCCGCCGACATGGCCGCCATCAAGCAGTGTCGCTTCGACACCATCGCGGTGCACGGCCTGTACTCCATGAACGAGGCCCTGAACTTCAATCAGGGGTCGATCATCGAGCCCATGTACATGAGCTCGTCGCAGACCTACCGCGACTCGGACGAGATGGAAGCCGCGCTCAGCTACCAGATCCCCACCTGGTGCTACTCGCGCATCGGCAATCCGTCCATGTACTACTTCGAGCAGACCCTGGCGTTGCTCGAGGGCTACGGCGCCGACGTGGAGACCTCGTGCTGCGCCACGAGCAGCGGCATGGCGGCCATCGCCTCGGCCACCGATCCGTTCCTGACGGTGGACCCCGCCAATCCCACCCAGAAGATCAACTTCGTGACCACCTGCCAGGTCTATGGCGGCACCTTCCAGCAGTTCTCCGAGCGCAAGATGAAGGAGCGCGGCATCGACGTGCGGTGGGTCGTCAACAGTGATGATCTGGCCGAGTGGGAGAGCAAGATCGACGAGAACACTCGCTTCGTGTACGGCGAGCTGCCCTCGAATCCGGGTCAGGCGTTCTTCGACCTCGACGCGGTGATCAAGCTGGCCCACTCCAAGGGCGTGCCGGTGATCATCGACAACACCGTGGGCACGCCGGTGTTGATGCGGCCCCTCGCGCGCGGCGCCGACATCGTCATCCAGTCGGTCACCAAGACGCTCACCTCGTCGGGCTTCGGCATCGCCGGCGCGGTGATCTCGCGCAAGAACATCACCAGCAACTTCGGCACCGACGGCATGAAGGCCGACTTCGCCATGTACCTCAAGACCCTGCCCAACCGCGACAACGGGCAGAACCTGTCGCCCATGAACTGCATCCTGTCGCTCAACGACATGCGCACCGTGCGTTCCAAGGTGGACATGTTCAGCCGCAACTCCATGAAGGTGGCGCGGTTCCTGAGCGACCATCCCGGCGTGGACGAGGTCAACTACCTGGGCCTCGAGGATAATCCATTGCACGAGCTGGCCAGCCGCTACCTGTGGCTCGCCGACGCGGAGCACGACGAGATGTACGGCAAGCCGGTGAACCGCTACGGCCATCTGCTGAGCTTCAACGTGGCCGGCGGCACGCCCGCCGCGCGCCAGATGTTCGACGGTCTGCAGCGCATCTGGCGGGCTACCGATCTGGGCCGCGTGAAATCCGTGGCCTGCATCCCGGCCATCTCGACGCACTCGCAGCAGGGCGAGGAAGGACGCCAGATGGCGGCCATTCCGCCCAACATGATCCGTCTCTGCGTGGGCGGCGAACACGCCGACGACGTCATCGCCGATCTCGACCAGGCCCTCGGCCAGGTGGGCGGCAAGGTCTCCGTGCAGGTGCCCTACGAGTACTCCACGGGCGGCGCCTCGGGCGCGTCCGTGGTCGAGCCGGAGTAGGCGCGCCATGCAGTACTACAGCACCAACCACGCCGTGCCGGACGTGGACCTGGCCCATGCGTTGCTGCAGGGCCAGGCCGGCGACAAGGGTCTGTACCTGCCGCGCGAGGTGCCGCAGCTGTCGGACGATCTGCTGCGCCGGGCCCGCGACCTGAGCTATCCCGACCTGGCCACCGAATTGCTGATGCCCTACTCCGAGGGCGTCTTCACGCGCGACGACCTGGTCGCCATCTGCCACGACGCGTACACCTACCCGGTGCCGCTGGAGCAGGTGGACGGCCCGCGCCACGTCATGCGCCTTGATCAGGGTCCCACCGCGTCGTTCAAAGATTTCGCGGCGCGGTTCATGGGCCGGTCGCTGGGCAAGCTGGTGCGCGACCGCGGGCAGGAGCTGCTCATCCTCACGGCCACCTCGGGCGACACCGGTTCGGCCGTGGCGCACGCCTTCCTGGGCGTGCCGGGGATCCGGGTGCTGGTGCTCTTCCCGCGCACCGAGGTGTCGGACCGCCAGCGCAAGCAGATGACCACCCTCGGCGACAACGTGGCGACCATCTCGGTGGAGGGGAAGTTCGACGACTGCCAGGCCCTGGTGAAGCGCGCCTTCGCCGATCCGGATCTGGCGGGGCTGAACCTGTCGTCGGCCAACTCCATCAACATCGGTCGGCTGTTGCCGCAGTCGGTGTACTACGTGCACGCCGCGTCGCAGCTGGCCGACATCGCCGGCGGCGAAGAGGTGATCTTCTCGGTGCCGTCGGGCAACTTCGGCGACCTCATGGGCGGCATCCTCGCCTTCAAGGGCGGCCTGCCGGTGGCGCGCTTCGTGGTGGCCACCAACGCCAACGACGAGGTGCCGAGGTTCGTGGCGACTGGCGAGTATGCGAAGATCGAGCCGTCGCGCGTGTGCATCAGCAACGCCATGAACGTGGGGCATCCCTCGAACCTGGCGCGGCTGGTGACGCTGTACGGCGGCCGCATGGACGAGACGGGCAAGATCCACGAGCAGCCGGACATGGACGCCATCCGGCGCGACTTCTTCGCCGTGAGCATTTCCGACGAGGAGACCCGCGAGACTATCGGCCAGGTGCATCGCGACCATGGCGCCATCCTCGAGCCGCACGGCGCGGTGGGCTGGGCCGGTCTTATGCGTTTCCTGGCCGACCATGGTGAGCACGCCGACACCACCTGCATCTCGCTGGAGACCGCGCACCCCGCCAAGTTCCCCGAAGAAGTGCAGGCCATCACGGGCGTCGACCCGGCGCTGCCGCCCAGCCTCGAGGGACTCGACGACGGCGAGGAGCAGTTCGGATCCATGGACGTGAGCTACGACCAGTTCAAGGCGCACCTGCAGCAGGAGTACGTGGCATGAAGACGGTGATCATCCTCGGCGACGGCATGTCGGATCATCCGGTGAAGGCGCTGGACGGCAAGACGCCGCTGATGGTGGCGAAGAAGCCGCACATCGATCGCATCGCGTGCGAGGGAGCGTGCGGGTTGTTCAAGTCGATTCCCGACGGGATGCCCAACGGGTCGGCGGTGGCCAATCTTTCGGTGCTGGGGTACGACCCGCGGGTTTGCTTCTCTGGGCGGGGGACGCTGGAGGCCGCGTCGATGGGCGTGGAGCTCGGCGCCGAGGACGTGGCCATGCGCTGCAACTTGCTGTGCATCGACGACGATGGGCGGATCAAGAATCATAGCGCCGGGCACATCTCTACCGAGGAATCGCACCAGTTGATCGCCGATCTGGATCGTGAGCTGGGGGGCGGTTCGGGTGATCGGCCGGCGAAGTTCCATCCGGGCGTGAGCTTCCGTCACGTGCTTTCGCTTCCCGGTGGCTGGGCCTCCGCGGAGTTCGATTGCGCGCCGCCGCACGATCACGTGGGGGAGCGAGAGGTCGATCTTCAGCCGACGGCGAAGAGTGAAGGCGCCGCCGAAACGGTCGAGCGCCTGATCCAGCTCCAGCGGGACGCCCGCGAGCTGCTGGAGAATCATCCGGTGAACGTGATCCGCCGCGAACTCGGCAAGGACCCTGCCAACGCCATGTGGGTGTGGTCGCCGGGAAAGCGGCCGACCATGCAGACGTTCAATGATCTCTACGGCAAGACCGGCGCCGTGATCTCGGCGGTGGATCTGGTGCAGGGGCTGGGTATCTACGCCGGCCTGGAAAAGATTATCGTGCCGGGCGCAACGGGTCTGTACGACACGAACTACGAGGGCAAGGCCCAGGCGGCGCTCGATGCGCTGGAGCGGCACGATTTCGTGTACGTGCACGTGGAGGCCACCGACGAGGCCGGGCACGAGCGGAATCTGGATCTGAAGATCCGGTGCATCGAGTATCTGGATGATCGGATCACGCGGACGATTCTCGACGGGATCGAGGCCAGGGGATACGAGGCGCGGGTGGCCGTGCTGCCGGATCATCCGACGCCGGTGGAGACCGGGGCGCATGCGAGTGATCCGGTGCCGGTGGCGGTGATGGGGGTGGGGATTGCTCCCGATGGCGTGGACCGCTACGACGAGGACGCTGTGATCCGCGGTAGCCTCGGGCTGCTCGAGGGGGATCGGTTCTTGCGGATGGCGTTGGGGGAATAGCTCTCCCATCGTCGACGGCCGCAGCCGGCGCGTTCGCCGACGCCGATCAGCACGCTTGCCGGTGAATCCGTCCTCCCACGTTGACATGTCGACCGACCTCCCGGCGCCACGGCGCATCGGGAGGCTCTGGTGCCGCCCGCCGTCTATCGCCCCCGCCGACCCGCCGCCACGGTCCTGCACCGCACGGTGCGTGAGCACCTGGAGACCTTCCTCGCGAAGACCCAGGCCGGCGACCCCGATCTGCGCTCCATCCGCCCCGCCGCCGAGCGTGCCCTGCGTGAGTACCTGCGCTGCGGCATCCCTGCCCACGGCTTCGCCCGGGTAAGATGCGACTCCTGCCGGCACGAGTACCTGGTGGCCTTCTCCTGCAAGGTCCGCGACCTCTGCCCATCGTGCGGTGCTCGCCGCATGGTGGAGACCGCCGCCCATCTCGTCGATACGGTGCTGCCGAGAGTGCCGTACCGTCAGTGGGTGGTCTCGGTGCCCAAGCGGGTGCGCTGGTTCCTGAAGCACCGGCCCGAGGCACTCGACGGGCTGGCGCGGATTCTCCTGCGGGCGACCGAGACGGCGTTGCGCCG
>PIVY01000406.1 GCA_003353795.1 bacterium | reverse complement strand
CGGCAGGTATGGCGACCGCTCTCCACGCTCTACCATAGCGCGGTCGACCTCCGCCCAATCCATGCTCCGAGGAGGCGGTGCGCGCCGGATGCCGAGGCGCTTTCGCCATTTCTGGACGCTGGCACCTCCAACGCCAGCGCGGTCGCCGACTGCTCGATCCGGTATCGCGCCCATGAGTGCTCGGATCTCGGGCGTTAGCCAGGCCGGAAGGAGCAGGTCAGACTGCACGCCCTCAAGGACCGCCCTGCGGCTCCGATTCGATTCTATGCCCAGCCGGCGCCGCCAGTGGTTGACCCTGCCGACGGGAACGTCGGCGCGCTCGGCCACTTGAAGGTCGGGCAGCTGTCCCAGGAGTTGGCGGATCTCCGGCGTCAACCAGGGGGGTAGGGACACCGCCGGCCGCCAAGCGGAAACGCCCAGACGTCGGCGCCATGCGTTGACCGTCCCTGCGGCTACACCGGCTGCCGCAGCGACGCGCCCATCCGACACCACGCCCATCAGATCTCGAATCTCCTTCGTCAACCAGGTAGGCAGATGGGCCGATGATTCACCGCTTTCGACTAGTGCTCGGTCCAGCTCGTGCCAGTCGACGGCAGCCGGGGACGCCGCCGCTATCCCCAGTTGCTCTCGCCAATAGGCGACCTGCTGCGGCTTGACGCCCAACGAGCGAGCGATGGCCGCGTCGGGGACCTGGCCCAGCCGGGTGCAAATGTCTGGCGTCAGCCAGACGGGAGCCACCCGTGGACGCGGTCGGTCGTCGCAATGAGGTCTCGACTCTCGCTTCATGTTCTCTCCGAGTCGGAGTGTATCGCCCGGAGTCGACTCGACTTCGGCCAACGGGGTGCTGTGGGAAGCGCCGATCACTCCTCTCCTCGCCTCGCAAGTTTCGCCAGGCCTCGGTAGACCGATGTTCGGAGAACACCCTCTCCGTCAGCAAGCTCACGTGGATTGGCGTAGACGCCTTCGTCGAGAAGACGCCGCCATCTTCGCCACCTCTCCATCCCGCTCCGGTTGTCGTTGTGTGATCGTGGCACCCTCAACTGCTGTCTCCTCCAGATACCGCCTATGGCTCCGAACGGGGACGGCTTCGACGATGTCTTGGTGGCCGGCCGGGACTCCTGGAATGGCGTAGTCACCGGGCGAATTCACGCGGGGTCGGCGTTTGGCCTGTCG
>PIVY01000086.1 GCA_003353795.1 bacterium | reverse complement strand
AGGCTGCCGTCGGCCGAGCTCTTGGACTGCATGTAGAGCATGTTCTCGACGCCGTTGACCTGCTGCTCGATGGGCGAGGTCACCGCTTCCTCGACCACCTTGGCGTCGGCGCCGGGATAGGTGGTCGACACCTTCACCGTCGGCGGCGTGATGTCGGGCATGCTCTCCACGGGCAGAGCCGGGATCGAGATGATGCCCAGGATCACGATCACGATGGCGATGACCATGGCCAAGATCGGGCGGTTGATGAACAACTGGGAGAACATCCGCTAGCCTCCCTGCCGCGCCTGCTGCGCCATCTGCTCGGCCTGCTCAGGCGTGAGGGGCGTGACTGGCCGGCCAGGGCGCGCCTTCAGCAAACCTTCGATGATGTAGGTCTCGTTGCCCTCGAGGCCCTCGGCGATCCGGATCTTGCCGTCCTCGACCAGGTCGTCCAGCGTGACGTAGCGCTGCTCGACGATGCCATCCTCGCCGACGAGCATGACGTACTTGCCGCCGAGGTCGGTGCCGATGGCGCGTTCGGACACCATGACCGAATTCTCGAGCTGGGCGCCCATGACTTTGATCCGGACGAAGAGGCCCGGGAAGAGGTCGAACTTCTCGTTGGGGTAGACGGCGCGCAACTGGATCGTACCGGTCTGCGCGTTGACCGTGTTGTCGACGTAGTCGATCTCGGTCGCGAGGGGGAATCCCTCGGAGGCGGCGGTGGCGATGAACGCCTCGGCGATCCGGTCATTCGGATCGTTCTCCGCGACGACCGTCCGGCCCTCTTCAGCCAGCCGTTCCAGCAGGAGCGCTTCCGGGACGTCGAAGTAGATGTACATGGGCTGCATCTTGTTGATGGTGGTCAGGTGCGTCGCCTGACCGTTGCCCACGAGGTTGCCGAGATCGACGAAGTTGCGACTCACGAGACCGTCGAAGGGGGCGCGGACCTCGGTGTAGCTGTAGTCCAGTTCCGCCTTGCTGAGGGTGGCCTGGGCAAGCATCACGGCGGCCTCGGCCTTGTCGCGCTCGGCCTTCGCCCGATCGAGGTCCAGCTCGCTCACGGCATTGGTGGCGATGGCCCGCTCGATGCGCTCGAGTTCGGATTCCTTGAGAGCGAGGTCGGCCTCGGCGGCCTTCTCCGAGGCCCGGGCCTCATCCCGTACGGCACGGTAGTACTCCTGCTCGATGGTGAAGAGCAGCGTGCCTTTCTCCACCAGATTGCTGGGCTCGAAGTGCATCTCCTCGAGAATGCCGGAGACACGGGCGTGGATGTCGGCCGTCTCCTTGGCGCGGGTCACACCGGTGAAGACCCAGTACTGTTGAACGGTCTTGACCACCGGCTGACCGACGATCACCGGCGGCGGCGGCGGCGCGGCGGCCTCCTGCTGGCTGCAACCAGTGATCAGGATCAGGACCAGCAGCAGGGCGAAGGGCAAGTACTTCATTCGGGGTCCTCCTCGGCAACCTCTTCGTTGCCGGCCACGAGCAGGTCTTCGGGAATGCGATCGGGAGACCAGCCCCCGCCGAGTGCCTTGTTCAATGCGATGAGATTCTGGACGACGGCGCCCTCGGAAACCGCGAGTTCGTCCTGGCGGCTGATGAGAGACCGCTGGGCGTCGAGGTAGTTCTGGAAATCGGTGAGGCCCGAGATGTACTGGGTGTGTACCAGGTTCACCGACTGCTCGCTGGTCTCCACGGCCACCTGCAGTTGCTCGCGCCGGACCCGTTCCCGGTCCAGCGACACCATGGCGTTCTCCACGTCCTCGAGGGCCCCGAGGACCGTCTGCTCGTAGGCGGCCAGGTACTGCTCGGCGCGCGCTTCCTGGATGCGGATGTTGTTGCGTGTCGTGCCGCCGTTGAAGAGGTTCCAGCGGAATCCGGGCACGAGGTTCCACGTGGTGCTGCTGCCACCGAGATCGCCCCACTCCGTGCTCTCGAGACCCAGCAGGCCGCGGATGGAGAAGGAGGGGTAGAGGTCAGCGGTCGCCACGCCGATGCGGGCGGTCTGGGCGGCGAGTTCCCGCTCGGCGCGACGGACGTCGGGGCGGCGCCTGAGCAGGTCGGCGGGCAGTCCCACGAGAAGGTCGTCGGGCGCGTCGGGCAGGGCGCGCGCCGCGCCGAGGCGCTCGTGCAACGCTCCGGGCGGCATGCCCAGCAAGATGGCCATGCGGTTCTTGGCCGCGTTGAGATCGGCCTCGAGGCTGGGGATCGCTGCCCGCTGCGTGGCCAGGTTGGACAGCGCACGGGTGACGTCGAGGAGCGACGTCAAGCCGGCCTCGTAGCGGTCCTGGGTGAGCTGCGCGGTGTCCTTGAGCGCATCGGCGTTATTGATGGCGTAGTCGAGCCGACTCTGGAGCGTGCGGACGGCGACGTAGTTGGCGGCCACCTCGGCGTAGAGGGTGACCAGCACGTCGCGATAGTCCTCGACGGAGGATTGCCAGATGGCGGTGGCGGCCTCGACGGTGCGACGATTGCGGCCGAAGATGTCGATCTCCCAGGTGGCATCGAAACCCGCCTGCCAGAGGTCGCTCGGGCCGGCGCCGACCGTGTTGCCGGGTGGCGACTCCTCGCTGATCTGGGTGCGGCTCCAGGCACCGTAGGCGTCGAGACTGGGCCAGTAGACGCCCTTGGCGGCGCCCGTACCCGCCCGCGCTTCCTTGAGCCGGCCGAGGGCAGCAGCGACATCGAGATTCGACGTGTCGGCCTCGGCGATGAGCGCCGTCAGCGTGGTGTCGCCGAGCGTGGTCCACCAACCCTCGAGATCCGGAACCTGCTGGGAAAGTTCGATTTCCACGGCACTGGTCCAGGCATCGGGAGCGGTGACGTCCGGCTCCTCGTAATCCGGTCCCACGGCGCAGCCACCGAGAAACAGGGCGAGGGCCAGTCCGGAACAGCAGAGGCGGGTAGCCATGGGTCCTCCTTGGCAGATCAGGTTCTATCGGGGGGTAAGCTACCGTATTCCGCCTGCTAATCCAACCTTGCTTGCGATTCTGAAGTGGCTGAGGGCGCGGCCGGTGTTGCGGCCGGCCATTCCGAGCCGCCACGACGAGTCGAATTCGTCCGTAAGTCCCTGGCGTTACAAAACATACATATTTGACTTTTTCTTGAGCATTGGTTACAATCCTCACCATTCGTTGCGCCGGGCCCGCCCGGTGTCGCCTCCGTCTATCCGATCACGCGTTTCGGGAGGACATTCATGAAGACCTTGATCACGCTTCTGGCCCTGATCGCCCTGGCCATCCCGGCCGTCGCTCAGCAGACCGCCACCTTCGGCTGGGACGACGCTTCCGTCCTGGCTCTCGGCTACTACGGCACGCCGGTCGATGGCGACTACCCCATGCTGGCCAGCCTCGAAGACGGCACCAACGTTCCCGTGTACGCTGGCACCCATAGCCTCATGTGCGTGGATCACGCCTCCGGCGGCACGCCGCAGCTGTTCGCCGCGTTCGTCCACAACCTGCGTCCCGGCGACGAGGTCATCGGCACGGTGGCTCGTTACGACGACACCCCCGACTCTTCGCCCAGCGGCCGCATCTGGGGTCACTGGAACGACAGCCTGGGTGAGCCCTGGGAAGACATCAACCAGTACGACGGCTCGGCCAGCGGCCAGAGCGACTACGGCCTGGGTCTGGGCTGGGACGTCACCGAGTTCGTCTGGGTCGTGCCCGAGGGTCACCAGGGTCTGATCATCGAGCTGCGCACCTACAGCGTGGCCGGCGACACGGTGTGGTTCGACGACCTGACCATCACCTGCCCCGACCACGCCTTCATCCGCTTCCCGGGTGATGATCCCGTGGCGACGCAGTCGACGACGCTTTCGGGTGTGAAGGCGCTGTTCGAGTAAGTCGGTTTCATTTCCGACCTGACGGCGGCCCCAGGTGGGGCCGCCGTTTTTTGCGCGGATCAGGGAGCGGGACTCAGCGACCCAGAAAGCCCAGGAGCCGACGCAGGATGCTCTTGCGCTCCTGCCCGCACGTATCGGTGCGATCCTGATCGGCCTCGACTCGGGCAGCGGCGGCGCGGTTCTCGGCTGTGCGGGTCGCCGCGAGGTCGGCCAGGCGCTCGGGGATCTCCTCGCGCAGGCCAAGCAGCGCCACGAAGGCGTCGCGATCGAACGTCAGCAGTTCGCAGCCGGTTTCGGTGGTGAGCGTGGCGCCTCGGGGTTCGCCCGTGAGCAAACTCATCTCGCCCACCACGGCGCCCGGCTCCACGGTGAAGGTCACGCCGTTGTCGATGCGACCGGCGAGGCGACCCCGAACCAGCACGTGGAAGGTGTCGCCATCGTCGCCCTGGCTCATGAGGATCTCGCCGCTGGTGAATGGCTCGCGACGTACCAGGGCGGCCAGCGCCTCCCAGTCGCCGCGGTCGAGCAGCGAATCCAGCACGTCGTTGTGCAGGTCGCTGGCCATGAGATCGCGCACCACGGATGCCAGCGCATCGGGCTCGGGGTCGAGCTGGCGCTGGTTGTAGACCACGGCCATGAAGTCGTTGAGCAGCTTGTCGCTCATGGGGAAGGGGATCTCGATACCGGCGCGCTTGAACTGGTACCAGATGTGCCGACTGACCTGACCGTCGACCCAGGTGCGGCGGTGGAACTGCCGGGTCCAGTAGCGTAGCTGGTAGTTGATACCATAGTCATCGAACGTGGTGACGATGGCCTCCGGCGCCGGCTTGGGCAGCACCAGTTCCACGGCGGCCGCGGCGCTCTCCAGGGCGGCGATGACCGCGTCGGGCGCATCGCTGTAGCTGGCGCCCACGTTCACCTTGTGACGCCGAAGGGGTGTGGGCTGGGTGAGGTTGTGCACCACGGCGCCGGCCACCCGGCTGTTGGGCACGATCATCTCGTGGCCCTCGATGGTGTGGATGCGGGTCTCGCGCCAGTTGGTCCGCTTCACGCGACCCTCGATGCCCTCGACGTCGACCCAGTCGCCCTGCTTCACGGTGCGCGTCAGGTGCATGGACATGCCGGCCAGCAGGTTGCCCAGCACGCCCTGCAGGGCGAAGCCCAGCACGGCGGTCAGCAGGGCCGTGGATGCCAGCAGGGGACCGATGTCCCAGCCCAGTTCCAGCTTGAGCACCACGAAGGCCAGGGCCAGCCAGAGCAGCGCGCGCAGGATGTCTTCCAGCAGATCGGGCACCGGCCACTCGCGTCCGCGGACCGCCAGGATCTGGCGCGCCGTCGATTCCACCAGGGCCAGGGCCAGGACGCCCAGCCAGAAGACCTCCCAGGCCGGCACGTGCCGCGGATTGTCGGCCAGCCAGCGGCTCGCCTCGGGCCAGAGGTCGATCAACCAGGCCGCGGGCAGGGTCAAGGCCAGTACCAGCACCGGTCGGATCAGGTGATGCAGGAAGCCGCCGATGCCGGGGCGATCGGCGTCGGTGCGGCGGCGGAAGGGCGCAGCCAGGCCGGCGGCCAGCGCGAAGATCAGCAGCAGCAGAAGGATCTCGACCACCACGGGCAGGAACGAATTCACGACGGATCCTTTCGCGCGAGGTCCAGCTCCAGACCCTGGCGTGCCAGGGCGGCCGTGGGCAGGACATCCTTGAGTCGAAGCTCGCGTTCGGTCAGAACGGCATCGTCGTCGGCCGGATCATGATGGGTCAGGAGCAGGCGTCGGCAACCGGTCTCGCCGGCCAGCGACACGGCCTCCGACCACGAGGAGTGGCCCCAGCCGCGCCGGCTGCCGGCGGTCGTGTCGTCGTACTGGCCGTCGCAGATGAGGAGGTCGCAGGGCGAAGGCTCGCGGCAGAATCGCACGAACTCCTGGCGCATGTGATCGGGCGCGCCTTCCCACTCCGCGTCGGTGGCCAGGACCATGCTCGACCCCGTGGCGGGCTCGTCGAGCCGGTAGGCCGTGCAGCCGCCCGGGTGGGGCAGGGGAGTCCAGCGCAACTCGATGCCGCGGAAAAGCATGGGTTCGGTGCCGGAGCCGCTGGGCAGGTCGGCGAAGCTGATCTCGGCGCCGCAGCGTTCGAGGTCCACCGGCCAGTACGGGTTGCGGAAGATGCCGCCGAGGGCCTCGGACGGCGTCACGCCGTCGGCCGGCGGCGCGGCGAACAGCAATTGCGCCTCCGGTGTATGCAGGAGCGGGAAGGCGATCAGCCCGATGAGATGGTCCAGATGGTAGTGGGTCAGCAGGATCATCAGATCCAGGCCGGCCTCGAGCCGCGTCGAGACGTTGGTCAGGCCAGACCCGCAATCGATCACGATCTGCTCGCCCTCGTTGCCGGTGACGAGCAGGCAGGTGGTGTCGCCTCCGAACCCGGAACAGTCGGACCGGGTCACCGGGGCCGAACCCCGGGTGCCCGCGAAATGGACGTGCATGCTGACTCCTTGCCGGATCCAGGTGACGATGTCGGCACCATTGTGCCCGCTGCGTGTTAGACTTGGCCATAACGAAAGTGGAGCGATTCATGCCCGAGCTGGTCATTCTCCAGACATTCAACAACCGTTTCGAGGCCGAGCAGGTGCAGCAGTATCTGGTGCAGCAGGGGATCCAGGCCTTCGTGAAGGCCGACGACGGCGGCGGGATGTACGCCGGATTGAGCCTGTCGAGCAAGGGCGTCCGGCTGCTGGTGCCCGACGTGGACGTGGCCCGCGCGCGGGAGGCTCTCGAGCCCGGCGAGGTGGTGGACCTCATGGACTCGGCATCGCCGGGAGCCGGCGGCGAATCCGTGCCTGCGCCGCTCGTGGCGTCGGAAACCGCGGCGCGCCATTTCGACGCCGGTTACAACTGCGCGGAGTCGGTTCTCCTGACCTTCGTGGAAGATCGCGGCCTGACCGGCTGGGTCCGCCTGGCCACCGGCTTCGGCGGCGGCCTGGGACGTGCGGGCGATCTCTGCGGGGCGCTGACCGGCGGCGTCATGGCGCTGGGCCTGCGGTTCGGTCGCACCGACGCTGGAGACGAGGCGGCCGGTGAGCGCTGTTACGAGGCGGTGGCCGAGTTGCGCCACCGGTTTCGCGAGGTGTGTGGCGCCGTGGACTGTCGCCATCTCACCGGAGTGGACCTGAGCACCGAGTCCGGGCGCCAGGTGGCCGAGGACCGCGACGTGCGTACCACGGTGTGCCGCCAGTGCGTGCACGCTTCGGCCGGGATCGTGGCCGAGATCATGGCCCGGTAAGGAAGAGACCCCGGAACGCGGGATCGACGGCCATGCGGGCGGCCAGCGCCTCGGCGGCCGGATCGCCGGTGACCGGCTCGAGGAGTCGCCGCGCGGCGGCGTGCTGACCTGATCGGCAAAGGTCGAGCGCGTCGCGGTAGATCGTCCATTCCGGCGGCGCCGGATCGCCGGCCAGACCTGCCAGTTCGTATACGTCCACCGGCTCGCTCCGGCCCTTGACCTGCACCCGCCCCAGTGCCCGCGCCAGGACCGCGCCCTGCGCCGCCCGGATCGTTGTTTCCGAGGCGAGGATGCCGGTTCCGAAGACCTTGTTGGCGCCCTCGAGCCGCGACGCGAGGTTGGCCGCGTCGCCGAGGACGGTGTAGTCGAACCGCTGCGCGCTGCCCATGTTTCCCACCACCACCGGGCCGGTGTGCACGCCCACGCGCATGGCCAGATCGCGACCGCAGTGCAGCCGCCACTGGTCCTGGCGGGCGGTCAGTTCGCGCTGGCAGCGCACGGCGGCGCGGCAGGCGCGTGCCGCGTGGTCGGGGACGTCCAGGGGCGCGTTCCAGAAGGCCATGATGGCGTCGCCCTCGTACTTGTCGAGGGTGCCGCCTTCCTCCAGGATGATGTCGGTCATGGCGGTGAGGTATTCGTTCAACAACGCGGTGAGATCTTCCGGTTCGAGCTCCGTGCCGAGGGTGGTGAAGTCGGCGAGGTCGCTGAACAGAATGGTGAGCTCGCGGCGTTCGCCGCCGAGTTGGAGGCGGTCCGGCTGCTGGACGATGCGGTCGACAACGTGCGGACTGAGGTAATGGCGGAAGGCCTGCTTGAGGAATCGCTTCTGGCGCCCCTCGGTGGCCCAGTTCACGCCGAGACCCGCGGTGAGTCCGCCAAGGATGGCCACGGTGCCGGGCATGACCGGCCACCAGAGCTGGGCCTTGTAGAGAACCAGGCCCAACAGTAAGGACAGGGGAAAGCCTGCCAGGAAGAGCGCGACCGTCTGCCAGGCCCGGTTTGCGCGGGCGGACAGGAATCCGGCGGCGAGGCCCAGCAGCAAGGTGACCAGGATGGCGACGATCGCAGGTGGGGGTCGCATGAACCCGTCGGACAGGAGGTTGTCGAGCATGGTGGCATGGATCTGGACGCCCGGGCTGACCCGGCTGAGGGGTGTGGCGCGCTGGTCGAGGAGGCCCGGCGCGGCGTAGCCGAAGAGGACGTGGCAGTCGCGGAAGACGGCCGGGTCGATGACGGGCTCGCCGCCTTCGAGCAGTCGGATCTCGGACTGGATGACGGCGGAGGCGGAGAAGGTCTCGTAGGCGCCGGCGGGAGCGAAGCCGAGGATCGCCGGCTCGGTGGTCGTAGTGGCGCCGGGGTTGCCGAGCAGGTGGATGGCCAGGCCCAGTCCGGCCACCACGGTGTCGCCCACGGCCACGGCGGGACGCGCCCGGCGGATGATGCCGTCGGTGTCCGGTGAACCCTTCACGTCGCCGAGCCGTGCGGCGCCGGTGCGGACCTCGGGCACGGGCCAGGTCACCTTGCCGCTGGATTCCACGAAGCAGGCCGCTACCGCATCCGGCCGTGCGGCGAGCGCGCCTCCCAGCAGCTCGTCGTCCCAGACGCCGTAGAACGACGGCTCGGTGTAGAGCACGTCCAGGCACACCGTCTGTGCCGGGGCGCGGCGGCAGAAGTCCACGGCGGCGGCCGGCAGTTCCCTTGGCCAGGGCCAGGAGAGTCCGTTGGCCTCGCGGCCCCAGTCGAGACTGGCCTGGTCCAGGAGGATCAGCTTGATGGATGCGGCGGCGGGCGAGGCGGTGGCCGCCCGGCGTACCCGCCAGTCCCAGGTCAGGTTCTCGGCCCGTTCGAGCGTGCCGGCCAGCCAGAGCCCGGCGCCGAGCACGCCGGCTGCGAGGCCGGCGGCCAGTCCCCAGGCGGTCTGGCGTCGGGCCGTGCTCACTTCAGGATCCCCGCCAGGGCGGTCTCGAATCGGAGCTGTCGGGGACCCGGCGGGTCACCGAGCGGCTCCACGGTCTGGATCGCGGGAGTGACGTCGGCCAGGCGGTCCATGGGCGAGGGGTGGGTGCGCATGAATCCCGGTCCACTGGGCTGCCAGCGCGCTTCCATCTCCAGGAGCATGGCTTCGAGACCGCGCGGGTTGTAGCCGATGCTCGTGAGCACGGCCACGGCCGCCTCGTCGGCCTCGCGTTCGAGATCCTTGCTGTAGCCGTTGTTGATGAGAGTCTGGGTGATGTCGTGGATGCTGCCCTCGAGCTCCTCGGTGAGCTGGGCCAGTTCCTCGCTGCCGAAGTTGCGCGCGCCTTCGGTGGCGAGAAGAGTGCCGACGTTGGTCCAGCGGCTCTTCTTGATGGCCCGCAGTCCGTGCTTGCCTGCCACGTGACCGATCTCGTGGGCCAGGACAGCCGCCAGCGCGTCCTCGTTCTCGCACAGCGACACCAGGCCGCGGGTCACCAGGATCAGGCCGCCGGGGCAGGCGAAGGCGTTGATGTCGTCGCTGTCGACGAGCAGGAACCGGTAACCGCCGAATGTTTCGGGGCGGTCGCTGAACAACGCGAGCGTCTGTCCCATGACGTTGAGGTAGCGATTGGCGAGCTGGTCGTCCACGGGGGGGTAGGTGGCCAGCAACGTGGCTGCCACGGCGCGACCGATGTAGTGCTCCTGTTCGGGCGTGACGTCGGACCAGGCCTTCAACGTGGCCTCGACGGTGCGGTTGATGGAGTCGGCCTGCTGCTGATCGATGTGGCCTTCCTGCACCGCCACCTGGGTGGCGATCTGGGAGACCTGCGCGCAGCCGACGACGACGACGATCACGGCGAACAGTGGGATCAACGTGCGGCGCTTCATCGCAGACCTCCCTCGCGCGGCATGATCCCGCCGACGTCGAGGAACTGCCGGCTCTGCTCGGGCGTCACGGTCCAGAGGGACATGCGGTCAACCCAGCGGTAGTCGACGCCCTGGTTGCCCTCGCGGAACGAGCGCTCGACCTCCTCGCTGAAGCCCTTGCCCGCCAGGGCCAACTCGTCGCCGTCGGCGGTCACGGCCTGGTCGGTGTCGCCCGACTGGAGGGTGAGCTTCTTCTCGGTGAGGGCCGAGTCGTGGAGCCAGCCGGTCTGGCCGCTCTCGGTTCGCACGTGGCGCCAGGGGCCGCGGGTCTCGAGGACGTCGACGCGGGTGCCGTAGGCCAAGGCCGTGGTGGCGGCGCCCAGATACGACGGGCGTTGGCGCAGCTTGGTCTCGCGCACCTGGACGCTGAGTTGCTGGGCGGCGATGGCGGACAGGGCGATCAGCAGCACGAGCGCAATGGCGCCGGATCGGCGTCTGGACATGGACGAGCCTCCGGATGGGGTTCGCCGGCATTCTAGGGGCGGGAGTGGGGGCTTGGCAAACA
This sequence comes from bacterium, assembly GCA_003353795.1. Lineage (GTDB taxonomy): Bacteria > Krumholzibacteriota > Krumholzibacteriia > LZORAL124-64-63 > LZORAL124-64-63 > Glo-17. The sequence goes on along the minus strand of PIVY01000086.1, from coordinate 10,184 downwards.
CGTTACGAGATTCGTACCGTCATCGGGGATTGGAGGTTCTCATATGCGATCGATGATCTTGCTGTTTGCCTGTGCGTCCATGGTGGTCGGATGCGGGTCGGACGACCCGGCAACCGGCGTGGTCGATCCACCCATGGCGCCTGCCGTGCCGACGGGATTGCAATTCCTCGACATCGGTGAGGACTACATGCTCGTGGGCTGGGACACCGCGCCGGTTCCGGCGCCGGGCATCCTCGTCCAGGAGCGGCTCGCGGGCGAGGAAACGTGGTCCGAGCAGGCGGAGAGATTCCCGGGTTCACTGACCTGGCAGGTCACCGTGGCGCCGGAAACCACGCACGAAATCCGCATCGCCGCGGTGCGCGACGGCGTGGCCTCGGACTGGACCACACCGGTGGCCGGCACGGCTCTGAGCGCCGGCTACTGGGACGTCACCGGCGGCATCAAGACAGAAGGCGACGGCGACCTGGCCGTCAGCTTCGTGTTCGGCGGGGCCAACCTCTTCCGCTCCGGTGGCGCCCTCGAGATTCGCGGGCCTGTCGGGTTCAATGGCGGCGATGTGCTGCGGTACGTGGGATTCGAGGAATTCGCCGTGGAACTGGACGACCGCGGCGCTCCGAGCGGAACCTACGAGCTCTCCTTCGCCAGCGAGGGCGGCCGACGGTTCGCGGCCGAAGTGTTGCTCGACGCGACGCTGGCCCTGCCACTGCCGGTGGTCGATCTGGAGGTGGTGCCGGGGTCGCTCGTCACCCTCGAAGCTGCCTGGGAATGCGCGGGCGCCGACCGCGCGCGCCTGTGTTACGGGCCGGCGCTCGACATGGATTGTGCCTGGGTCGCCACGGTCGGCGATTCGACCCTGGCCTTCCACGGCGCGCAGTCGGCGCTGACGCTGACGGGGCACCGGGATCCCGCGGATCCCGAGAGCGACGATCCGGCGGACCGCCAGTTCGCCAAGGTGGAGTGGGGGCACGTCTGGAGTCGTTGATGTTCCGGCACCCTGAGGCCGGAGTCAGTCGCCCATGATCACGCTGACGAATCCACCGGTGTCCGGATCCAGATCGCGCCAGATGCTCGGCGTGCCGTCGGGATGGTCGGCGTGATAGGCCCAGGCGCGCACGCGCCAGGCGATCCGCTCCTCGCCGATGGGCACTCCCATTTCGTTCCTGGCGGTGAAGACCGCTCCGAATCCGATGCAGGGATCGATGGTGTACCATCCCTCGGCGTCGGTGGTGGCCTGGATGCGCACGTGGTCGCGCACGTAGGCGTGGTCCCACTGCCCATAGTCTCCGTCTTCGCCCTCGGCGTTGCGCAGGAGCAGGATCCGGGTCTCGATAGTCGCGTCCGGCGTGGCCACGGCGATCCACAGGTCCTGGTCGGTGAGCTGGCGATCGTCGGCGTCGGTCCCGGTGACGGGGATGGTGTGCGCCCCGCCGTCCAGATCCAACTCCTGGTGGTGGAAAGTGTCGGCGCGGCACGAGCTGAGCATCGTGATTTGCACGGGACCCGCGTCGGGGAGAAAGAAATTGACCACGGTGGTCGGCGGCATCCCCGCTGCCTTGCCGACGGGTTCGACCGCGAGATCCAGCAGGACCACGGCGTCTGCCACGGGGTTGCCGTCGGCGTCGGTCACCGTGCCGGTGATGGCGAAGGGGGTGGCCTCGGGTCCGGTGGGGTCGTCACTGCAGCCGGCGAGACCGGCTACGATGATCAGGGCGACGGCGAGGGGCGAGACGGTGCGACGGCGATGCATGGCGGGCTCCCAAGTGCTGGGGGACGATACGACGCGTCATGATACTGAATTATCGGCGACTGGGTTCCCGAAGTCACGCACGGACCGTGCCCGAGCCGCGGCCCGGTCTGGCCAACCTGCCGCGAATGTGTTTCCTTGCCTCCAGCGCCGCGATCCTTCCCGTCACTGGAGTCGCCCAGCCGTGGACTGCTGTTCCCCGAACCTCCTCGCCGACCGGACTTCTCTCGACGCGGTCTTCTACTTCACCACCGGCCTGCTCATGAGCCTCGGCCACTGCACCGGCATGTGCGGGCCCCTGGTGAGCGCCTATGCCGTGGCGCAGTGCAACGCGTGTCCCAGCGGCCGCAAGCCGGGCCTCGGCAATTTCCTGACCTACAACGCGGGCCGCATCTCTTCGTACGCGGCGATCGGCCTGATCCTGGGCTTCGTTGGCAGCGCCGCCCGCCTGGGCGGCAGCCAGCAGGTCCAGGCCTGGCTGGCCCTGGCCGTGGGCGCCATGATGCTGCTGCTGGGCCTGGGACTTGCCGGCTGGCTGCCGACCCAGCGCTGGGTGGAAAGCTCGCGCCTGGCCGCCGCCGTGGTGAGCCGCATGCGTGGGCTGCTCACGGCGCAGGATCCGGGCCGCCGTTTCCTGCTCGGCGTCGGCAACGGCTTCCTGCCCTGCGGACCGGTCTACGTCATGGCCGTGGGCACTCTGGTCGCCGCCTCGCCCTGGCTGGGCGCCGGCGCCATGGCGCTCTATGGTCTGGGGACCGTGCCGGTGATGGTGGCTCTCGGCCTGGGCGCAGGGCGGCTGGGACCGGCCCTGCAACGCCGCCTCACCGGCCTGGGCGCAGCGGTGGTTCTGCTGCTCGCCGTCCAGCTCGGACTCCGCGGCGCGGCCACTCTCGGCTGGATCGGTCACTGGCGCGTGGGAGAGGTGGTTATGTTTTGACAATCCGACCGCTTCTGTCTACTTTCGTCACTGTTTCCAGTGACTTACGACGCCACCGGCACCCGAGAGGCCCCCATGTCTGCTTCCACGGCCGACTGGGCTGATTCCCCTGGAACGCCTGCATCGACGGCTCCCGCGGACGCCGCCGAGCGCGGCCTGTGCCTGCATTGCGGCAGCGATCTGGGGCACCCGTTCTGCTGCCGTGGTTGCGAGGCCGTCTACCAGCTCCTGCAGTCCGAAAACCTCGGCCGCTACTACGATATGCGCCAGGGTTCGCAGCCGCCGGCTCCCGTGCTGCGCCCGGACAGTTTCGGCTGGTTCGACCGGATCATCGAGGAACTGCCCGCGTCCGTGCGCGAGGACGGCCCCTGGCGGCTGAGCCTGGATCTGCAGGGCGTGCACTGTGCGGCCTGCGTGTGGCTCCTGGAGGAGCTGTTCGGCCGCGAGGCCGGCGGCAACTCGCTGCGCATCAATCCCACTCTCGGCACCGTCGACCTCGTCTGGGACCCGTCCGGAGGCGACCTCCGCGAGTATCTGGCCAGCGTAGAGCGTTTCGGCTACCGCCTCGGTCCGCCGCGCAAGGCGGGCGCACGCCGGTCGCGGGGGCTCTTGATCCGCATGGCCGCCACCGTGGCCCTGGCCATGAACGTGATGATGTTCAGCCTGAGCTACTACTTCGGGCTGGCGCCCCGCGATGGCCTGCTCTACGAGGTCTTCGGTTGGCTGGGGCTCGTGCTGTCCACCGTGGCGGTGATCCTCGGCGGTGGCGTCTTCTTCCGCTCGGCCTGGGCGGGCGTGCGCCGTCGCGTGGCCCACCTCGATTTGCCCATCGCCCTGGGCATGGCGCTGGCCTGGGCCGGTTCGGTCTACGCCTTCCTCGCCGGCGGTCCCGAGGCCGCCTACTTCGATACCTTGACCGTGTTCGTGGCGCTCATGCTGGTGGGCCGCTGGGCCCGCGAACACCTCCTCGAGCGTAACCGCAACGCTCTGCTCGACGCCTCGGGTGCCGAACACCTCACGGCCAAGAAGCGCACCGAGACCGGGCTCGCCGCCGTGGCCGCCACCGGGCTGGACCGCGGCGACGAACTGTGGATCGCCCCCGGGGATCTGGTGCCCGTGGACGGCGTGCTGCTGCGTCAACAGGCCGAGGTGGCTCTCGACTGGATCACCGGCGAGAGCGCTCGTGTACCTTACGCGCCCGGCCAGGTGGTGCCGGCCGGCGCGTTCAACACCTCGCAGCGGGGATTTGCGGTCACCGCAACGGAGGGCTTCGCCACCAGCCGGCTGCAGCAGCTCCTGCGGGCTCCGGCCGATCAGGCCAGCGAGTTCCGACCCAACTGGTGGCACCGCGTGGCCACCTGGTACGTGACCGCGGTGCTCGTCGCAGCGGCCGTGGGACTGGCGATCTGGCTGCCCCGCGACGTGGACCAGGCGCTTCGCGTGGCCATCTCCGTGCTGGTGATCACCTGTCCCTGCGCCCTGGGCCTGGCCACGCCCCTGGCCGAGGAACTGGTCCAGCATGCGTTGAGGCGGCGGGGCGTCCTGTTGCGCACCTCCGATTTCCTGGAGAAGGCCCTGCAGGTGCGCACCCTCATCCTCGACAAGACCGGCACCCTGACCCTCGACGAACTCCAGTTGAACACCGACGGTGAGGCCGTGCTGGCGTCCCTGACGGCGGCCGAACGGGGCGTTCTGCGCGAGATGGCGGTTCGCAGCAATCACCCGGTGAGCAAGGCGATCCACGCCGCGCTCGTCGGCGGCAACGATCCGGCGCCCGCCGACGCGGCGGCCCTCGAGGCGCTGGAGGAAACACCGGGGCAGGGGCTCTCGCTCGCCCTCGGCGGACAGCAGTGGCGCCTCGGCCGGTCCGCCGACGAGGCCGGCGGTACGATCTTCTCCCGTGACGGCGCGATCCTGGCCGTCCTGCAGTGCGAGGAGCGATTGCGCCCCGGGGCCGCATCCGAGGTGGTCGCGCTACGCGAGGCCGGGTACGATCTGCACCTCTTGAGCGGAGACGCGCCCGCCAAGGTGGCCGCCATGGCGACCCGCCTGGGACTGGCGTCCGACCATGCCCGTGGTGGCCTCGACCCCGAGGCCAAGGCGGCCCGGGTCCGCGCCCTCGATCGCCGCGACACCATGATGGTGGGCGATGGGCTGAACGACGCGCCCAGCTTCGCGGCGGCGCTGTGCGCGGCCACGCCGGCGGTGGATCGTCCGGTGTTGCCGGGCAAGGCCGATTTCTACTTCTTCGGTGACGGTCTGGCGGCTCTACGCTGGTCGCTGGCCGCCGCCCGACGGCTGCGACAGATCGTGCGCACCAACCTGGTGCTGGCCGTGGCCTACAACCTGATCGCCCTTTGCCTGGCGCTGGCCGGAATGGTCACGCCGGTGGTGGCGGCGATCCTGATGCCGCTGAGTTCGGTGGGCGTGGTGGCGCTCACGGCCTGGCGGCTTTCGGAGAGGCGGACGACGTGGATGTCGTCGTGATCCTGGTGTTCATCAGCCTGGTCCTCGTGGGAGGCGCCGTGGCGTTCTTCGTCTCGCGACTGCGCGGCGGCGATTTCGACCATGGGGCCCGGCTGTCGCTCCTTCCCTTGCAAGACGATACTGGTTCGGCCAGTCAGAAAAGAAGTCAGCCGGCGGACACGCCGGCGCCAACGGAGAAAGGTCCTGTTCATGGCAGCAGCTGACACCAACATGCGCACGGTGGTCTACGACGACGACGTCTGCCGCGCGTTCTCCCTGGCCACGGTGATCTGGGGAGCCGTCGCTCTCCTGCTCGGCGTGATTGTGGCGACCCAGCTCTCGCACTGGCAAGCCAACTTCAACACGTCGTGGCTCAGCTTCGGCCGCCTACGACCGTTGCACACCAATGCGGCCATCTTCGCGTTCGTGGGCAACATGATGTTCGCCGGCATCTACTACTCCACCCAGCGGCTCCTCAAGGTGCGCATGGCCAGCGACCTGCTGAGCTGGTTCAACTTCTGGGGCTGGCAGATCATCATCGTGGCCGCCGCGGTGACCCTGCCCCTGGGATTGACGCAGGGTAAGGAGTACGCCGAGCTGATCTGGCCCATCGACATCGCCATCGCGGTGGTCTGGGTCGCGTTTGCGGTGAACTTCTTCTGGACCCTCGCCCGGCGTAACGAGCCCAACCTCTACGTGGCGATCTGGTTCTACATCGCGACCATCATCACCATCGCGGTGCTGCACATCGTCAACAGCCTGGCGCTGCCCACGAGCTTCCTGCACAGCTACCCCATCTGGGCCGGCGTGCAGGACGCGCTGGTGCAGTGGTGGTACGGTCACAATGCCGTGGCGTTCTTCCTGACCACGCCGATCCTCGGCATCATGTACTACTACCTGCCCAAGGCGGCCGACCGCCCCGTCTACAGCTACCGGCTGTCGGTGGTGCACTTCTGGTCGCTGGTCTTCATCTACATCTGGGCCGGCCCGCATCACCTGCTCTACACGGCGCTGCCCGACTGGGCCCAGACCCTGGGTATGATCTTCAGCCTCATGCTCTGGGCGCCCAGCTGGGGCGGCATGCTCAACGGCCTGCTGACCCTGCGCGGAGCCTGGGACAAGCTGCGCACCGACCCGGTGATCAAGTTCTTCATCGTGGCGGTCACGTTCTACGGCATGGCCACCTTCGAGGGACCGCTGCTCTCCATCAAGAGCGTGAGCGCCCTGGGCCACTACACCGACTGGATCATCGGTCACGTCCACGGCGGCGCCCTGGGCTGGAACGGCTTCATGGCCATCGGTATGCTCTACTGGCTGGTGCCGCGACTGTGGAGCACCAAGCTCTACTCCAACCGCCTGGCCGAGATCCACTTCTGGATCGCGACGGTGGGCATCCTCATGTACGTGGTCTCCATGTGGGTGAGCGGCGTGAGCCAGGGCCTGTTCTGGCGCGCGCTGGATGCCGACGGCTTCCTCAAGTATCCCGACTTCATCGAGGGCCTGGTGGCGTCGAAGGCCATGTACCAGATGCGCCTCCTCGGCGGCCTGCTCTTCTTCGGGAGCTACATCCTGGGCATGGTGAACATCTTCGCCACGGTGGCCAAGGGGCAGAAGAGCCGCACCGAGGTGCAGGTCTCCGCCAGAGTCAACGAGACCGGCGAGGGCGCCCGCAGGCTCATCTTCAGCCCGCCGGTGCTGTTCTCGGTGGCGTTGATCGCGCTCATGTGCTGGCTCGGCGTGGCCAACCTGCTCACCAGCCCGCTGGTGCTCGGTCTGCTCTGCGTGACGGTGGCCGGGGCGGGTCTGAGCTTCGCCCTGGGCCGCGACCGCTGGGCCCGCTGGCACGACCTCATCGAGCAGAACGGTTTCGTGTTCACGGTGCTGGTGCTCTTCGCGATTCTCATCGGCGGCGTGGTGCAGATCATTCCCACGGTGGTGATCTCGGGCAAGGTGCCTTCCCAGGTGGCGGCGTACCAGGCCGAGATCGCCCAGGCGGCTGCCGACTCCACCGTCATCTTCACCGTGAACGAGGAACTGGCCGAGCAGGCGAAGTGGATGCAGCAGCCCTACAGTCCCCTCGAGCTGGAGGGCCGCGACCTCTACATCCGCGAGGGCTGCTACACCTGCCACAGCCAGATGATCCGACCGCTGCGGCACGAGGTGCTGCGCTACGGCGACTACTCGCGCCTGGAGGAGTCGCTGCTCGATCATCCGTTCCAGTGGGGCAGCAAGCGCACCGGGCCGGACCTGGCGCGCGTGGGTGGCAAGTACGGCAACCTCTGGCACTACCTGCACATGACCGACCCGCGCTCCACGTCGCCGGCGTCCAACATGCCCAGCTATCACTGGCTCAAGGACGGTCGGGTCGATCTGGGCGGCATCGCGCACAAGATGCAGACCCAGACCAAGCTGGGCGTGCCCTACACCGACGCCGACATCCTGAACGCCGAGCAGACGGCTCGCGGACAGGGTCAGCTCATCACCGACGACCTGGCGGCGCAGTCGGTGGAACTCGCACCGGACAGCGAGCTGGCGGCGATCATCGCCTACCTGCAGCGGCTGGGGCGGGGGCCGCAGCCGTTGACATCGGCCGACCTGGCCGAAGGAGGTCGCTGAGATGTATCAGGACTACTTCGCCGGCAGTGATCTGCTGGTCTGGCCTCTGGTGGGTCTGATGTTCTTCGTGCTGAGCTTCCTCGGCGTCCTGTGGTACGTGCTCGTGGGCCTCGGCGACGAACGCAAACGTGATCACATCGCCGCCTTGCCATTGGAACGCGAGAAAGGAGGGTCGGGCGAATGAGTGAACTTCAGGACAAGGTCCGAAAGCATACGTTCGACGGCATCCAGGAATACGACAACAAGCTGCCGAACTGGTGGCTGTGGACCCTTTACGGCGCCATCATCTACGCGCTGATCTACTGGCTGGCCGTGCACACCATCGCCATCACCAGGACACCGGTCGAACAGTTGCAGGTGGAGATGGTGGCGGCGGCCGAAGAGCAGCTGGCGCGGGCGGCGGAGGGCGGACTGAGCAACGAATCGCTCGCGCTCATGTCGACCATTCCCGACCGGATGGCCGAGGGCAAGGCGATCTTCCTCCAGTACTGCGTGGTCTGCCACACCGAGAGCGGCGGCGGCAGCGTGGGGCCGAACCTCACGGACGCCTACTGGATCCACGGCGGCGACCTCATGGACCAGCACCGCATCGTGACCAACGGCGTGCCGGCCAAGGGCATGGCCGCCTGGGGAAACCAGCTCGGTCCGCGACGCGTGGAGGCGGTGGTGGCCTACGTGTACACCCTGCGTGGATCCAACGTGCCGGGCGGCAAGGCGCCCGAGGGCGAGTTGTACGAGGAAGAAGCAACGCCGTGAACAAGCGCCGGCGACCCGACCTCGACACGATGTACACCATCAACGAGGACGGGTCGCGAAACTTCCTGCATCCGGCCGACGTGCACGGCCGCTGGCAGGTGCGCAAGAATCTGGTGTGGCTGACGCTGCTGGTGGTCTACCTCGGTCTGCCGTTCGTGCGGATCGGAGGCTACCCGGCGGTGCACTTCAACATCGGCGGGCGGAGCGCCCACCTCTTCGGCGCCACGTTCACCAATCAGGACTTCCACCTGTTCTTCTTCCTGCTGCTCGGCTTCGGGCTCACCCTGTTCGTGGTCACGAGCCTGTGGGGCCGCGTCTGGTGCGGCTTCGCCTGCCCGCAGACCGTGTTCATGGAGGGCGTGTTCCGGCGTATCGAGCGCTGGATCGAAGGCGAACGCGTCACCCGCATCCGGCGCAATCTGGGGCCAATGACCGGCGACAAGCTGGGGCGCAAGATTCTCAAGCACGGGGTGTTCCTCGGGCTGGCCTGGCTCTTCGCCCACGTGTTCATCGCCTACTTCATGCCCATGGAGAGCCTGCTCGACGCGGTCCGGCGACCGCCGTCCGAACACATGGCGGCCTTCGTCTGGGGCATCGCCTGGACCGTGGTGCTCTACTTCGACTACGCCTGGTTCCGGGAGCAGACCTGCACGATCATCTGTCCCTACGGCCGCCTGCAGTCGACCCTCGTGGACCCCGACACCGTCAACATCGGCTACGACGAGGAGCGCGGCGAGCCACGCGGCGCGCTGAACAAGACCGAGGGCCACTGCATCGACTGTCTGCGCTGCGTGCAGGTGTGTCCCACGGGCATCGACATCCGCAACGGACTGCAGATGGAATGCATCGGCTGCGCCAACTGCATCGACGCCTGTGACGAGATCATGGACAAGGTGGACCAGCCGCGCGGGCTCATCCGCTACGACAGCGAAAAAGGCTTTGCCGGCGGCAAGCGGCACCTGCTGCGCGGGCGGCTGATCATCTACCTGGCGGCCTTCGCGCTGGGGACGGCGTTCTTCGCCTGGCGAGCCAGCGAGCGCACATTCTTCCAGGTCACCTCGCTGCGGTCCCAGGGGTTGCCCTTCACCTTCGACGCAGGCGGCATCCGCAATCTCTACACCCTGCACGTCCAGAACAAGGGCGACGAGGTGCGCACGTTCCTGGTGGCGCCGGGCGCCGACGCCGCGGTGCTGGGCGACGATGTCGAGTTCATCATTCCCCAGGGCCGGATCCGCCTCGAGGGTCTCAGCGACGCGCGCGTGCCGCTGTTCGCGACCATGCCGCGCGAGGCCTACACCGCGCCGGTCGAATTCCACATCACCGTGACCGACTCGGCCACCGGCACCGTCCAGCGCGTGCAAGTGCGCTTCCGGGGGCCGTGATGCGCAAGTGGCTGCACGACAGACCGTGGATCTGGATCGTGCTCTTCCTGGCGGTGCTCATGGCCGGCAGTTTCGCCACGGTGATCATCGCGGAGCTGAACAAACCCGAGGTCGTGAGGACTCACTGATCCCGTTCGTGGTAGAATGGTCGCCGGGCTGCGCGTCCAACCCGAAGGGGGATCCGGGATGAAAGCGCTGTTGATCTGCCTGCTCCTGCTCTCGCCGACTCTTGCTCTCTCCACCAATCCGGAATCATTGCCGTTGGTCGGCGGCATGCCCGGCG